>CAKZXL010000308.1 GCA_937883885.1 uncultured Aquincola sp.
CGCAGCAGAACCCCGTGGCGGCACCTGATGCCGCGCACCGTTCCCGCCAGCCCTTGAGCACGCGCGCATGACGCGCATCTCGCGGCGTGATGGCCTCCATGAGGCTCCCCGCACGACCCTCGCTCATCAACTCGACACCGCCCTGGACTCTCGGTCAGGGGTGGACCCATGCGAGTGGCCGGCGCTGCACACCAGGCCTGATCCACCGAATGACCCAGGGCTCGACCCTGGCGTCGATGTCGCACCCAGCCCTGAGCGGGGTGGACATCACCCCTGTCGTCGCGTCGCAGAAATGCGCAGACGGCCTGGATCAACGTGTTCCATTTTTAAGTGTGACCGAGCTGACCCAGGCCCCTCGACAAAGACCACGAGGAGCCCGGACAGCAAAGCCATGGGTGGGTGTGGCGCTGCAGGGATCGATCGCCGCACCGACGTTGCACACGATCTCCATCGCCGTGGGCTTGCCAGGAATCGGCCCCGGAGATGTCCAGATGGATTCCTCCAACCCCGGTCCTCCCGACCGTTCATCCACCGGCGTGCTGTTCGGGCAGTCCGCCACCTCGCAGAAAGCCCACCATGTCCCGCATCCGCCGTGAAGAACCCACGCGCCGCCACCGGCAGGCACCCCTATCCCGCAACGACCGCCGCAACGACCCGCGCAATGGCGCCGCCCTGCCCTCCTCATCCACCCGCCCTTCCAGGACCACCGCGATGACCTCGGCCAGCCCAGGCCGCCTGCACGGCCAGGACTCGCCACGCCGCCAGAACTGGGCCGGCAAGTCGCCCCAGCAGGTGCTGGACATGTACCCGCCGGGCAGGACGCCCGTGAACCGGGTGGTGGACGTGCTGATCGAGCTCTTCAACCCGCTGCACACCGCGCTGGAGAAGACTGTGTCGCACAAGACGCGCTACGAGCGCGCCCACTTCCTGCGACGCTTCTTCCGCGAGTTGCACACCGACGCCGGCTTCAAGCTGGCGCCCGATCCGCGCAACCTGGGCCAGCGACATGTCCAGGCGATGGTGAAGGTCTGGCAGCGCCGCAAGCTTTCGCCGGGGACGATCCAGACCTACCTGAGCTTCCTGCGCGGCCTGGCGATGTGGCTCAACAAGCCGGGCTTCATCCGCAGGCCCGAGCACTACGGCCTGACGCCTGACGAGTACGAGCGCCACGAGAACGCGCAGCGCGACAAGAGCTGGAGCGGCAACGGCATCGACGTGGAGGCCTTGCTGACCCAGGTCTCTGCCTACGATGCCCGCATCGGTGCGTCGATGCGCCTGATGGTGAAGGTCGGCCTGCGGCGCAAGGAGTCCGTGATGTGCCGCCCCTACGCCCATGTCCACGCCTTCGAGGAGACAGGTCTGCCCGACGAACAACGGGAGGCGGATCGGTATCTGTGGACAAAGGGCAAGGGAGGCCGCGCGCGCTGGCTGCCGTTGGCCACCGAGGAGCAGCAGGCAGCCATCGCGCATGCCCGCAGCGTGGTGAGCGGCCATGACGCACACATGGGGGCGCCGGATCGGGACTTGAAGTCCAACCTCCGTCGTCTGGACTACGCGCTGCGCAAGTTCGGCCTCACGAAGCGCGAGAGCGGCACCACCGGGCACGGGGCGCGGCACGACCACCTTCAAGGCCAGTACCAGGACACGACGGGCACGCCCTCGCCGGTGCGTGGCGGTGGGCCGGTCGATCGGGACCTCGACCGCCGGGCGCGGCTGCGTGTGGCCCGTGTCGCGGGCCATGCCCGCCTGCGCTCGGCCGGCGCCTACATCGGTGCGATCCGGCGCTCGTCTGCAGGGAGCCGCGACCCGGCCCAGGGCGAGACCGGCAAGCCCGTGCCGGGAAGCAACGGGGACGACGGCGACACGGCTGCCCCGATCACCTGAGCCGGCCCGGTCCGGGCCGGCCCTGCGTTCAGGCGCAGGCGGGCGCCTCGGTCCGAGCAGGATCGTTGGCGTCGACCTGCTCGCCACCCGTCGCCGGGGCATCGGCGTGCGGCTGCACGCGCAGGCAGTCGGGCAACCAGCCACGCCCGGCGAGCAGTTGTTCGGCCTGCGCCACCGCGGCATCCTTCTTCAGCGCCGCGAGCGTACCTGCCGCCTTGGCGCCGGCCACGGTGTGCACCACCTCGACCACCCTCGCCTTGGACACGTGCTGAAGGTAGGCCTCCCCCGTCGCCGACCACCATCGCGTCATGTCCAGGCCGAGGGCGCGGGCCAGTCCGTCGTTGACCGGTCCGCCGGCGTCGGTGCCGCTGATGCCGTTCACGGTGGACGCGACCAGGAAGGTCAGCAGCCGCTGCACCGTATGCGACGGCTGCCCCAGCATCCAGTCGAACACCGCGTCGGGTTCCTTGGGCAGGTGCTCGATCCAGGCGATGCGGTCGGCGTCGATGCGCTGGGCCGCCGGGCTCGCCTCGATGTCCTCGGCCGCGCCCCGCAGTTCGTGCTGATTGCCGGTCGCGCTGATCGCCAGCAGGTTGGGCAGTCGGTAGGCGCCATGGAGCGGGTCGGCCAGCAGCTTCAGTGTCAGGTGGGTTGTCAGTGCCGCCGCCGCGACCTCGGGTCGGTCCAGCAGTTCGGCCTGGATCGC
>CAKZXL010000309.1 GCA_937883885.1 uncultured Aquincola sp.
GTCGTCGCGCGGCACGGCCCAGGCGTCTTCGTCGGTGGGCGCGCCGAATTCGCCGGGGATGGCTTCCAGCACGTCGCGCACGGTGATCACGCCCTGCACTTCGCCGTATTCATCGACCACGAACACCAGCTCCGCGCCCGAGGCGCGGAAGTGCTCCAGCAGTTCCATGCCCGACAGGGTTTCGGGCACGAAGACGGGCGGCGTCAGGTGCTCGGTCAGCGAGGCGTCCTGGCCACGCGCCAGCGCCGGCAGCAGGCTTTGCGCCGACACCACGCCGATCACGTCCTGCATGCCGCCACGGCACACCGGGTAGCGGGTGTGGCCGCCTTCGGCCATCTGCGCCAGCGTCTGTTCCATGGGCGCGTTGACGTCCAGCCATTCGATCTCGTTGCGCGGGATCATCATCGAGCCCACCTGCCGGTCATCGAGCCGGAACACGTTGCGCACCATCTGGTGCTCCTGGTGTTCGATGATGCCGGCGTCCAGGCCCTCTTCCAGGCTGGCCGCGATCTCTTCTTCCGTCACGCTGCGGCTGGGACCGGCCTTGATGCCCAGCAGCCGCAACGTGCCTTCGGTGGCCACCGACAGCAGCGCCACGAAGGGCCGGGTGGCGGTGGACAGCCACACCATGGGCCGCGCCACCAGGCGGGCGATGCGCTCGGGGAACATCTGGCCGAGCCGCTTGGGCACCAGCTCGCCGAAGATGATGGTGGCGAAGGTGATGGTCATCACCACCAGCGCGGTGGCAGTGATGCCGGCCGCCCGCTCGGGCAATTGAAAGCGCAGCACCAGCCAGTCGGCCAGCGGGCCGGCAAAGGCCGATTCACCCACGATGCCGTTGAGCACGCCGATGGAGGTGATGCCGATCTGCACCGTCGACAGGAACTTGGTCGGGTCGTCGTGCAGGTCCATCGCGGCCTGCGCACCGGGCTCGTTGCCCTCCACCATCACCTGCAGCCGTGCCTTGCGGCTGGAAGCCAGCGCCATCTCGGACATGGCGAAGAGGCCGTTGATCAGGATCAGGAAGACGAGTAGCGCAATGTCCATTCAAAAAATGCCGCAGCGCGAAGGCGCGGCGGCACCGGGTCAGGCAGAGCGGGCAGCGTAGCAGAATCAGGTGATGCATTACCTCATCGGCGACCTGCAAGGCTGCTGCGATGCGTTCGAGCGACTGCTCGACGAGATCGCCTTCTCCCCTTCGCGCGACCACCTCACGGTGCTGGGCGACATCGTCAACCGCGGCCCGCGCTCGCTGGACACGGTGCGCAAGCTGCATGCGCTGGGCAGCTCGGCCGAGGCGCTGCTGGGCAACCACGACCTGCACCTGCTGGCCGTGGCCCACGGCATACGCCCCCAGCACCGAGGCGACACGCTGGCCGACGTGCTGGCCGACCCCCGGCGCGACGAATGGCTGGCCTGGCTGCGCCAACGCCCGCTGGCGCTGATGGACAGCGGCTGGCTGTGCGTGCACGCCGGCGTGGTGCCGCAATGGGACGCCGCCACCACCCTGGCCCTGGCCGGCGAGGTGGAAACGATGCTGCGCAGCGCCGACCTGCCCGCGTTTCTGGCCGCGATGTACGGCAACCAGCCCGACCGCTGGACCGACGAACTGCAAGGCCACGACCGGCTGCGCCTGGTGGTGAACGTGCTCACCCGCATCCGCTTTTGCACGGCCGACGGCACGCTGGACTTCAAGACCAAGGACGGCACCGGCGCCGCCCCCGAAGGCCACCACCCCTGGTTCGACGTGCCCGGCCGCGCCACCGCCGGCGTGCCCATCGCCTTCGGCCACTGGTCCACCCTGGGCTACACCCAGCGACAAGACCTGCTGTGCCTGGATTCGGGCTGCGTGTGGGGCGGCCAACTGACGGCCATGCGCGTGGACGGCGGCCGCCGGGAAGTGCACCAGATCCAGTGCGATCAGGCGGCCGTGCCGGGTTGAGCGAGAATGCGCGCCTAACGACCCCAGGAAGCGTGGCAGAGTGGTCGATTGCACCGGTCTTGAAAACCGGCGGCTCGCAAGGGCCCGTGAGTTCGAATCTCACCGCTTCCGCCAAGGGCGCTGGCTGCAGGGTCTCCCTCTGCAGCCCCACCCCAGCCGTAGCACGGCCCCATGCACGCCTCCGAACGCCTCAAAGGCATCGACGTCTTCGTGACGGTGGTTGACGCCGGCAGCTTCACGGCGGCGGCTGAGCGCTTGAACCTGACCAACTCCGCCGTGGGCAAGTCGGTCGCGCGGCTCGAAGCCCGGCTGGGGGCTCGCCTCTTCGATCGCACCACACGGCGCCTGGCCTTGACCGACGCCGGGCAGGCCTTCTACCGGACCTGCCAGAAGGTGCTGGTGGAGCTGGAGGAAGCCGAGCATGTGCTCAAGGCCGGGGACCTGGTGCCCGCCGGCACGCTGCGCATCGACCTGCCGGCCACCTATGGGCGCATGCATGTGATGCCGGCCCTGTTCGACTTCCTGAAGGCCCATCCGGCGGTGCAGCCGCAGGTCTCGTTCACCGATCGCTTCATCGACCTGGTGGAAGACGGCATCGACGTGGCGGTGCGCCTGGGCGGGGCCGATGCCTGGCCGGCGCCCATCGGCCACCGCTTTTTGGGGCGGGAGCGTCGCATCTTCTGCTGCGCGCCCAGCTACCTGGCGCGGGTGGGCGCCATCCCTGACGCTCTCTCAGCGCTGGAACATGTCGACGCGGTGCTGTATCGCCGACCCGACGGCACGCCCAGCCCCTGGCTCGTCCAGCGCGGTGATGCACCGGTGGAGCACTTTCATCCGGTGGCCGGCCTGGCCATCGGCAGTGCCGAATCATGGGTGGAAGCGGTGCGCCAAGGCTTTGGCGTCGGCCAGTTGTCCACCTGGCTGATCGCCGATCTGCTGGCTCGGGGCGAGCTCGTGCGCGTGCTGCCTTCGCAAGCGGTCGACGGCCTGCCGCTGTACCTGCTGTGGCAGCGCAGCCGGCAGTTGCTGCCCAAGGTGGACGCGGTACTCAGCCATCTGGGCAGCCGCTTGCGGGCCGGCACTGCGGAATAAAAGGATGAACACACTGGACGCGTGATCCAACATCGCAACGCGGTGCGTCCATAAGCTCGGTGGCCCTTTGCTTTGCGGGCCCCTGATGTCCTCCGTACCCACCGCCGTCGCCGCTGCGCGCGAACCCGCCTCCACTGCCGCCGGCTCTGCCACCACGCTCATCCTGGCAGTGGCCGCGTTCGTCATCGTCACCACCGAGTTCCTGATGGTCGGCCTGCTGCCTGCCCTGGCACGCGACCTGTCGGTTTCGGTCACCACCGCCGGGCAACTGGTCACGCTCTTCGCCGTCGTCGTGATGCTGGCCGGCCCACCGCTCACGGCCCGGCTGTCGCATGTGGAGCGCAAGCGCATGTTCCTGGGCGTGCTGCTGCTGTTTGCGGTGTCCAACGCGGTGGCGGCCATGGCCACGCACTTCTGGGTGCTGGCGATCGCGCGCATCGTGCCCGCGCTGGCCTTGCCGGTGTTCTGGGGCACTGCCAGCGACACCGCGGCGCAGCTGGCCGGCCCGGCCCGCGCCGGGCGTGCCGTCTCAACGGTGTACCTGGGCATTTCCGCCGCCATGCTGTTCGGCATTCCGCTGGGCACCGTGGCCAGCGACGCGCTGGGCTGGCGCGGCGCCTTCTGGGTGCTGGCGCTGCTGTCGGCGCTGGTCGCGTTGCTGCTGCAGGTGTTCATGCCGCGCACGGCCGCCACTGGGCGCGTGGCCATGCTGCAGCAGGCGCGCATCCTGCGCGAACCGGCCTTCGTGGCCCATGTGCTGCTGTCGGTCACGGTGTTCACCGCCATGTTCGCCGGCTACACCTACCTGGCCGAATGGCTGGAGAAAGTGGCCGGCGTGCCATCCGCCCATGTGGGCTGGTGGCTGATGGGCTTCGGTGCAGTGGGCCTGGTAGGCAACTGGCTGGGCGGCCGCTGGGTGGACCGCCGGCCCCTGGCCACCACCGCGGCGTTCTGCCTGGTGCTGGCCGCCGGCATGGGCGCCACGGTGGCGCTGGCGGCCCAGCCGCTCGGCCTGGCGGTGGCGCTGGGCGTATGGGGCATCGCGAACACCGCGCTGTACCCCGTGTGCCAGATCCGGGTGATGAAGGCGGCGCCCCAGGCCCAGGCGCTGGCCGGCA
>CAKZXL010000310.1 GCA_937883885.1 uncultured Aquincola sp.
CCCGGCCAAGCAGGTGGCCTCGTACTTCAGCGCCCTCTTCAACGGCGACGCCGACGCCCGCCAGGTGATGGTGGCCACGCTGCGCCAGTGGTGGGCGGGGGTGGCGCCGGGGCGGGCGGAAGAGACGCGCTGACGAGGCACGGCAGTTGCCGCCCTGCGGGCATCTGTAACGCTCAGACAAGGAGAACCCATGAGCCAGACCGACAACGACAACGTCGAAGCCATCTACCAGGAACTGGTCAAGGGCGTGGGCCGCGAGAAGGTCACCGAGGCCAACGCCACGCGCCTGATTGAGCTGGCCGACCGCGACAAGCACACCGTGCTGGCCGAAGAGCTGCGCGAATGGGCCATGGGCTGCGGCGGCGCGGTGACGCAGGGCCAGAACCAGGGCGGCAGCTCGGCTTCCTGACGACAGGCAAGGTCAGCATTTGCCTGGCCACGCACCGGTGCCAGGCCGGTGGCGGGCGCCGGATCGGCGCGTGTTGACGAGACAATCGCGCGATCCCCGCCTCACAGCGGCGCCACCGTTTTTGCATTTGCCCACGGCCTTGGTCGTCGGGCCGGTCGGCTCCGGCAGTCGTGCATCCGGCGGACTTGTACCCCGCCCGCACCGACTGCGCCGACCATGCCGCTGCCCCCCCTTGAACGCCAGCTGCTGCTGGGCTTCATCTTCGACCACCTGGTGGACGCGGTAGTCACCGTCTCGCGCAGCAACCGCATCGTCGCCGCCAACCAGGCCACCTTCAGCCTGTTCGGCTATACCGAGGCCGAACTGCTGGGCATGGAGCTGTCGCAGCTGATGCCCGAGCGCTACCGCGCGGCGCACCGGCACGGTGTGGAGGCTTACATGCAGTCCGGCGGCCAGGTGCGCAGGACCGAGGGCTACGTCGACGTGATCGGCCTGACCAGGGACGGCCGCGAGATCCCGATGTCCTTGAGCATGGCCTGCACCCATCACAATGGCGAGCTGTTCCTGACCGGTGTGCTGCGCGACATGTCGGAGCTGGCGCAGGCGCAGGCCACCATCCGCCGGCAGCTCGACGAACTGCGCGCCGCCAACCTCCGCCTGCAGGAACAGGCCGAGCGTGACCCGCTGACCGGCGTGCTGAACCGGCGCGCACTGCAGCGGGTGATCGACGAGCACTGGGCCGCCGCCTGTGCCGACCGCTGCCCGCTGGCGGTGATGCTGTGCGACATCGACCACTTCAAGCGCTACAACGACACCTACGGGCACCTGGAAGGCGACCGCTGCCTCAAGGCCGTGGCCGAGACGCTGACCCAGGCGCTGGGCGCCCACGGCACCGTGGCCCGCTTCGGCGGTGAAGAATTCCTGGCCTTGATCCACCCCGGCGCCCCCCTGACGGCCGAGAGCGCTGCCGCCCAGGCGCAGGCCGCGGTGCGGGCGCTGGGGCTGCCACATGCCGGCTCGCCCGATGGCCACGGCGTCACCGTCAGCATCGGCGTGGCGGTGCAGCAACCCCACCATGACCGCCCCGACGCCCTGATCCGCCATGCTGACGACGCGCTGTACCTGGCCAAGCGCACCCGCGACCGCTATGTGGTGTGGAGCCCGCAACTGCTGGGCGGTGCGGCGGCTGCGCCGGGTGAGTGAAGGTGCGGCCCGGCATGGAGGCCTGGCGTTGTGGTGCGTGCGCTGCCGCTGCAGGCAAGATGGGCGCCTCTCTTCCTGCCAGGTGCCCATGACGTTCGGGTGCACGGGCCGGTGTCCCCCACATCGGAGCAACCACCGTGGCCAATCGAAGCTATCTCTACGCCAGCGATGTCATACCGGGCCAGCCAGACGCCGAAGGCGGCAAGCTGGTGGGCCTGTCGGAATGGCGTTACGACATCCCCCTCGTCTTCAAGCTGCTGGCCAGCGGCCGTCCGCGGCTGTGCCCGTCATTGGTCTGGAGCGGCTACGGCGATGTCGCCATCGTCGGCGACTACGCGGCCGGCCTGGCGGCGCTGGACGCGTTTCTGGCGCACTTGCCGCACGCGGCCCCCGCAGCAGACGCCCGCGAGTGAACGCCGCGACCGCAAGCAGACCATCCTGCCGGCCATCCGCTGGCTGACAGCGGGCTGGACGCGTCCATCTCCGCGGGCGATGGTCTGTGGTCGGTCGCCACGATGAAGTACCTGATGCCCGAGTCACTGCTGCCGGTGTGCAGCCCGTCGCTCATCCATCCGCGCAAGCGGCTGGCGCAGCAGCAGCTGGCCAAGCTGCCTCTGATCCAGCAGAGCACGCGGCCATCTGCCTGGCGGCACCGGTTCGATTCAGTGGGCCTGGGCGTGGCCCGGGTGTCTAGTTGTGGGAGCCGCGCTTGGACTCTTCGGCCTGGCCGCGCTGGGCCGATCCCTTTTGGTGGGTTGGCAGCGGCGTGCCCGTGGGCGCCGGGTCCTGGCCGGTGCCGGTGTTGTTGATGCGCTCGGCCATCCAGTCGTTGGTGGTGTGTTCATCGGTGGGCGGTTGCTGCACCGGCAGGTTGCGTTGTGACATCGTCTGCTCCAGGTTGTCGAAACCTTGCTGCGGCAAGCGTTGTGCCGACGGTGCGACACTTTCCGGCTCAACATCTGTTCAGTGAGGAGCGCGCATGACGACGAATGCCTACCGAGACACCCGGCTGCTGATCGACAACGAATGGGTTGATGCCGCCGACGGCCGCACCCTGGATGTGCTGAACCCCGCCACCGGCAAGCCCATCGGCCGCGTGGCCCACGCCAGCCGTGCCGACCTCGACAAGGCCCTGGCCGCCACGCAGCGCGGCTTCCAGGCCTGGCGCAACACGCCCGCGCATGAGCGTGCCGCCATCATGCGCAAGGCCGCCGGCCTGGTGCGCGAGCGGGCCGACGCCATTGCCCCGTTGATGACGATGGAGCAAGGCAAGCCGCTGGCCGAAGCCAAGGTGGAAGTGATGTCGGCCGCCGACATCATTGAATGGTTCGCCGACGAAGGCCGCCGCACCTATGGCCGCATCGTGCCGGCCCGCAACCTGGCCGTTCGGCAAATGGTGCTGAAGGAAGCGGTGGGCCCGGTGGCCGCCTTCACGCCCTGGAACTTCCCGATCAACCAGGTGGTGCGCAAGCTGTCGGCCGCGCTGGCCACCGGCTGCTCGTTCCTGGTCAAGGCACCGGAAGAAACCCCGGCTTCGCCGGCCGCGCTGCTGCAGGCCTTCGTCGATGCCGGCCTGCCCGCTGGTGTGGTGGGCCTGGTGTTCGGCAACCCGGCCGAGATCTCCAGCTACCTGATCGCCCACCCGGCCATCCGCAAGGTCACCTTCACCGGCTCCACGCCGGTGGGCAAGGAACTGGCGGCGCTCGCCGGCCAGCACATGAAGCGCGTGACGATGGAACTGGGCGGCCACGCCCCGGTGATCGTGGCTGAAGACGCCGACATCGACCTGGCCGTCAAGGCCCTGGCCGGCGCCAAGTTCCGCAACGCGGGCCAGGTGTGCATCTCGCCCACCCGCTTCCTGGTGCACAACCGCGTCAAGGAACGCTTCATCGACGGCTTTGCCTCGCGCGTGCAGGGCCTGAAAGTGGGCGACGGCCTGGCCGACGGCACCACGCTGGGCCCGCTGGCCAATGCCCGCCGCATCAGCGCCATGGCCAAGGTGATGGAAGACGCGCGCCAGAAGGGCGCCCGCATCGTCACCGGCGGTGAGCGCGTGGGCAGCGAAGGCAACTTCTTCGCGCCCACCGTGCTGGCCGACGTGCCGCTGGACGCCGACGTGTTCAACAACGAACCCTTCGGCCCGGTGGCTGCGGTGCGTGGCTTCGACACGATGGAAGAAGCCATCGCCGAAGCCAACCGCCTGCCCTTCGGTCTGGCGAGCTATGCCTTCACCCGCTCGCTGGTCAACGCGCACAAGCTGTCGCAAGACCTGGAAGTGGGCATGCTGTGGGTCAACCAGCCCGCCGCCCCCTGGCCCGAAATGCCCTTCGGCGGCGTCAAGGACTCGGGCTACGGCTCCGAAGGCGGCCCCGAGGCGCTGGAGCCTTACCTGGTGACCAAGTCGGTGGCGATCCTCAACGCTGATTAAGCTGGCTGCTCAGCAGGCCCTTCACCCGCGCCACCAGCGCCTCGAGCGTGAAGGGCTTGACCAGCACGTCCATGCCGGCCGCCAGGTCGGCGGCGCCAAGCACCGCGTTGTCGGCATAGCCGGTGATGAACAGCACCCGCAGCTGTGGCCGCAGGGCCAGGGCGGCGTCGGCCACCTGGCGGCCGTTGAGTCCGCCCGGCAGGCCGACGTCGCTGATCAGCAGGTCGAAAGGCTGGGCCGACTGCAGCAGTGCCAGGGCGCCGGGGCCGTCTTCCGCGGTCGTCAGGCTCAGGCCCAGGTCGTGCAGCGCATCGGCCACCAGCAGGCGCACCTCGGCGTTGTCTTCCACCAGCAGCACCTGGCCGCTGAGGGTCGGCTCGGGCTGCGCCTGCGGCAGGGCCATGGGCGCGGCCGCTGCCGGCCGGGCAGCCTCGGTGCTGCGGGGCAGCAGCAGCCGCACCGTGGTGCCCTGGCCCGGCACTGAATCGATCTGCACCTGCCCGCCCGACTGGCGGGCAAAGCCATACACCATCGACAGGCCCAGCCCGGTGCCGCGGCCGATGGGCTTGGTGGTGAAGAAGGGATCGAAGGCCCGCGCCACCACTTCGGCAGGCATGCCGATGCCGGTGTCGCTGACGCTCAGCGCCACATAGTCGCCCGCCGGCAGATCCAGCGCCGTGTCGTCTTGTGCCAAGTGCTCGTTGGCCAGCGCCAGTTGCAGCACGCCGCCGTCCGGCATCGCGTCGCGGGCATTGATGCACAGGTTCAGCAGCGCGCTTTCCAGCTGGTCCACGTCCACCCGCGTGGGCCACAGCCCCGGCGCGGGCGCATGGCGCCATTCGATGCCCGGCCCCAGCGAGCGGTGGATCAGCTCGGCCATGCCGGCCACCAGCTCGTTGAGGTCGGTGGGGCGCGGCGCCAGCGTCTGGCGGCGTGAGAAGGCCAGCAGCCGGTGCGTGAGCGTGGCCGCTCGCCGCGTGGCACCGCGGGCGCTGGTGAGGTAGCGGCCCAGGTCGGCATGGCGGCCACGCTCGATCAGTTTTTCGATCAGCTGCAGGCTGCCGCTGATGCCTTGCAGCAGGTTGTTGAAGTCGTGCGCCAGCCCGCCGGTCAGCTGGCCGACGGCTTCCATCTTCTGGCTGTGGCGCAGCATCTCCTCGGTGCGGCGCAGCGCATCGGCCTGCTCGCGCTCGGCCGTCACGTCGCGGCCGACCGCGCTCATCACGCCATCGCCCGGCGTGGCCGTCCACGAGATCCAGCGGTAGCTGCCGTCGCGGTGGCGCATGCGGTTGTCGAAGCGGTGCAGCGAATGGCCTTCGGCCAGCTGCTGCAGCTGGTGCTGGCTGGCCTGGCGGTCTTCCAGGTGCACCAGGCCCATCACGTCGGTGCCCAGGGTGTCGTCTTCGGTCCAGCCCAGCAGCTGCGTCCACGCGGGGTTCACGGCCAGCACGGTGCCGTCCAGCCGGGCCACCAGCATCAGGTCGGAGCTGAGCTGCCACAGCCGGTTGCGGTCGGCGGTGCGCTCGGCCACCTGGCGCTCCAGCGAGGCGGCGGCTTCGGTCAGCCGCTGCTCGGCCAGCATCTTGCCGGTGGTCTCCAGCGCGGTGTCCAGCATGCCCAGCACCTGGCCGCGCTCGTCGCGCACCGGGCTGTAGCAGAAGGTGAACCAGGCCTGCTCGGGCCGGCCATGGCGCTCGACCACCAGCGGCAGGTCTTCCACGAAGGTGGCTTCACCCGCGTAAGCGCGTTCCAGCAGCGGCCGGATGTCGGGCCACACCTCGGCCCACACCTCGTCGATGGGCTTGCCCAGCGGGGCGGGCTTGTGGCCCAGCATCGGCCGGTAGGCGTCGTTGTAGAGCAGCGTGCGCTGCGGCCCCCAGGCCATGCACTGCGGAAAGCTGGAAGCCAGCATCATGTTGACCGCCACCCGCAACACCACGGGCCAGCCCGCCATCGGCCCGAGCACGTGCGTCGACCAGTCGAACGCACGGAACTCCGCCGCCATGCCGCTGTCGCCGGCCGGGAAGTTGTCGGGGGTGGGGGGTGGGGTGGGCAACGGGTGTGACAGGGTGGGGTTGCGCTGATTGTGGCGGGGTTGGTTGGTGGGCGGGGGGGCTTAACGGTCCCGCGATCGCTCGTCCCCCAACAACGCCCGCTCACGCGCCAGCTCCGCCTGCAGCTCGGCTTCCGTCGGCAAATAGGCTTGGTACCGGCTGGCAAACAACTGGTCGCCGTCGGCCAGGCGTGAGTACCGCGCGACTGCGGCGTTGCGTTCGCTGCACAGGATCAGCCCGATGGTGGGGTTGTCGCCGGGCTGGCGTTCGCGCTCGTCGAACACGCGCACGTACATGTCGAGCTGGCCCACGTCCTGATGGCTGAGCTTGCCCACCTTCAGCTCCACCAGCACGAAGCACTTGAGGATGTAGTTGTAGAAGACGAGATCCACGAAAGCATCTTCATCTTCGATGCGCAGGTGCTTTTGCCGCGCCACGAATGCAAAGCCTTTGCCCAGCTCCAGCAGAAACCTCTGCAGGTTGTCCAGCAGGCCCTTCTCCATATCCTGCTCATAGAGCGCCGCGCCGGGCCGTGCGCCCAGAAAGTCCAGCACGTAAGGGTCTCGGATGAAGTCGCGCGGGTCGGGCGGCGTATCGCGCTGCACAAGGGCAGCTGCCTCGGCCTGCAGCGCTGCCTTGTCCTGGCTGGACAACAGCCGTTCGTAGTGCAGGGTGCTGATCTGGCGGTCGAGGGCGGCAAAGCTCCAAGTTTGTGAAACGGCCTCGGCGGCGTACCATGCCCGGGCCTGGGGATCGGCCACCCGCATCAGGCGGCGCAGATGCGACCAGCTCAATTCGCGACACGGCATGTCGCAAATCTCCGTCCACCCATAGGTCTGGAAGAACTGCCGGAAATTCCGCAGGTTGGCCGCGGAGAAGCCACGGCCGAACTCCTGCGTCAGGCGTTGACCCAGCGCCTCGAGTTGGCGCGCACCATAAGCCGCGCGGGCTTGGCCCGCCTGTTCGTGCTCGACGATGAGCCGGCCGACCTGCCAATACGCCTGCACCATGGCTTGATTGACGCTGCGGTGAGCAAGGCCGCGCGCGTGCGCCAGCACGTGGCGCACTTGTACATAAAGCTGTTCTTCTGGCACGGCTGGCGCCGTCGTGGCTGGTTGAGTCTTCAAACGCCGTTTCATCATGCGGTCTTGATGCCATCGCTTGGCGTGTGCTGAGGGGACGTTTGCTGGCGTGTCGACGTCGCAGCTCTTGGACGTGATTCTCAGGCACTTCGGCATACCGCAGCCTTCGGCATTTCGGGTTTTCCTTTAGGTCATCCACAGCCTAAAGCCCAGGCCACCCCCGCCCTATTGCCGTCCCCCCGCCCGCCTCCTAGAGTGCGCCATCTGCGAGGTGACGATGCCCAGCCCCCTTCATGCCCCCGGTGCCCCAGTGGTGCCTGCCAACGACGCGCTGCCGGTGTCGTTGTCGATGCCTTCGGCCCATGCGGCTGCGGTGCGGCGCATCGCGGCGCCTTTCCAGGACATGCCCGGCGGGCTGCTGCCGGCCTTGCACGCGGTGCAGGACACGCTGGGCCACGTGCCGCGCGAAGGCGTGCCGGTGGTAGCGGATCTGTTCAACCTTTCGCGCGCCGAGGTGCACGGGGTGCTCACCTACTACCACCACTTCCGCACCGAGGCACCGCCCCGCCACGTGGTGCAGGTGTGCCGGGCCGAGTCGTGCCAGGCCATGGGCGCCGACGCCTTGATGGCCCATGTGCAGCTCACGCTGGGCTGCGGCGGCCACGGGCAGGCGCACGGCACCCGCTCGGCCGACGGCCGCTTCGGCGTGGAGCCGGTGTACTGCCTGGGCCTGTGCGCCTCGTCGCCCGCGCTCACGGTGGATGGTGAACCGCATGCCCGCATGAGCCCGGCACGCTTCGACGCCGTGATTGCCGAACACATCGCCGAACAGGCGGAGGCCCAGGCATGAGCGCCCCCGACACCATCACCGTCTACGTGCCGCGCGACTCGGCCGCGCTGGCCGTGGGCGCCGACCGCGTGGCCCGCGCCATCGCCGCCCAGGCCACGCAGCGCGGGCTGCCCGTCCACATCGTGCGCAATGGCTCGCGCGGCATGTTCTGGCTGGAGCCGCTGGTGGAAGTGGCCACGCCGCAGGGCCGCATCGCCTACGGGCCGGTGGACGCGGCCGACGTGCCCGGCCTGTTCGACGCCGGCTTCCTGCAAGGCGGCGCGCATGCGCTGGCGCTGGGCGCCACCGAAGAGATCCCGTTCCTCAAGCAGCAAGAGCGCCTGACCTTCGCCCGCATGGGCATCGTCGATCCGCTGTCGCTGGCCGACTACGAAGCGCATGAAGGCTATGCCGGCCTGCGCCGCGCGCTGGAACTGGCGCCTTCCGAGGTGGTGCAGCAGGTGCTGGACTCCGGCCTGCGTGGCCGCGGCGGCGCGGCCTTTCCGGCCGGCATCAAGTGGAAGACGGTGGCCGGCACCAAGGCGCCGCAAAAGCACATCGTCTGCAATGCCGACGAAGGTGATTCGGGCACCTTCTCCGACCGCATGACGATGGAGGGTGACCCCTTCGTGCTGATCGAAGGCATGACCATCGCCGGCCTGGCGGTGGGGGCCACGCAGGGCTGGATCTATGTGCGGTCCGAATACCCGCATGCCATCGCCACGCTGGAATCGGCCATCGGCATCGCGCGCCAGGCCGGCTACCTGGGTTCTGACGTGATGGGCTCGGGCCGCGCCTTCGAGCTGGTGGTGCGCAAGGCCGCGGGCGCTTATGTGTGCGGTGAAGAAACCGCGCTGCTGGAAAGCCTGGAAGGCAAGCGCGGCATCGTGCGCGCCAAGCCGCCGCTGCCGGCCATCGAAGGTTTATTCGGTCAACCCACCGTGATCAACAACGTGATCACGCTGGCCACGGTGCCCATCATCCTGGCCAGGGGAGCCGATTTCTACAAGCACTACGGCATGGGCCGTTCGCGCGGCACGCTGCCCTTTCAGCTGGCCGGCAACCTCAAGCACGGCGGCCTGGTGGAAAAGGCCTTCGGCCTGACGCTGCGTGAGCTGCTGTTCACCTTCGGCGGCGGCAGCGCCAGCGGCCGGCCGATCAAGGCCGTGCAGGTGGGCGGGCCGCTGGGCGCCTACCTGCCTGAATCGCAATGGGACCTGCCGCTGGACTACGAGGCGTATGCCGCGGTGGGCGCGGTGGTGGGCCATGGCGGCATCGTCGCCCACGACGACAGCGCCGACATGGCCAAGCTGGCCCGTTATGCGATGGAGTTCTGCGCGCTGGAAAGCTGCGGCAAGTGCACGCCCTGCCGCATCGGCAGCACACGCGGGGTGGAGGTGATCGACCGCATCACGCTGCACCGCCAGCAGCCCGCCGCCCATGCGCAGCAGGTGGCGCTGCTGAAAGACCTGTGCGACACGATGCTCTACGGCTCGTTGTGCGCGATGGGCGGCATGACGCCTTACCCGGTGATGTCGGCCCTCAACCATTTCCCCGAAGACTTCGGCCTTTCCACCCCGCAACGCGAGGCGGCCTGAGAGCCGGCAGGAGAACCCCATGCTCGACGCCCACCCTGAGATCGACTACGGCACGCCGCGCCGCGAATCCACCCAAGAGGTGACGCTGGAAATCGACGGCCAGCAGGTGACGGTGCCGCAAGGCACGTCGCTGATGCGCGCGGCCATCGACGCCGGTGTGCAGGTGCCCAAGCTGTGCGCCACCGACAGCCTGGAGCCCTTCGGCTCGTGCCGGCTTTGCCTGGTAGAAGTGGAAGGCCGCAAGGGTTACCCGGCCAGCTGCACCACGCCGGCCGAAGCCGGCATGAAGGTGCGCACCCAAAGCCCCAAGCTGCAAGAGCTGCGCAAGGGCGTGATGGAGCTGTACATCAGCGACCACCCGCTGGACTGCCTGACCTGCGGTGCCAACGGCAACTGCGAGCTGCAGGACATGGCCGGCGTGACCGGCCTGCGCCAGGTGCGCTATGGCGTGGGCGACCAGTACGGCGGCGCCCACCACCTGAACAGCGCCAAGGACGAGAGCAACCCGTACTTCACCTACGACCCCGCCAAGTGCATCGTCTGCAACCGCTGCGTGCGGGCCTGCGAAGAAACGCAGGGCACCTTCGCGCTCACCATCAGCGGCCGCGGTTTCGAGTCGCGCGTGTCCGCCGGCATGGACGAAGCCTTCATGGACAGCGAATGCGTGAGCTGCGGCGCCTGCGTACAGGCTTGCCCCACCGCCACGCTGCAGGAAAAAACCGTCATCGAGTTGGGCCAGCCCGAGCACAGCGTGACCACCACCTGCGCTTACTGCGGCGTGGGCTGCGGCTTCAAGGCTGAAATGAAGGGCAGCGAGGTGGTGCGCATGGTGCCGTGGAAGAACGGCGCCGCCAACGAAGGGCACTCCTGCGTCAAGGGCCGTTTTGCCTGGGGCTATGCCACCCATGCCGACCGCATCACCACGCCGATGATCCGCAAGAAGATCACCGACCCGTGGCAGGTGGTGAGCTGGGAAGAAGCCATCAGCTACGCCGCCAGCGAGTTCAAGCGCATCCAGGCCGAACATGGGCGCGACTCGATCGGCGGCATCACCTCCTCGCGCTGCACCAACGAAGAAACCTACCTGGTGCAAAAGCTGGTGCGCGCGGCCTTTGGCAACAACAACGTCGACACCTGCGCGCGGGTGTGCCACTCGCCCACCGGCTACGGCCTGAAGCAGACGCTGGGCGAATCGGCCGGTACGCAGACCTTCAAATCGGTGGAGCATGCCGACGTGGTGATGGTGATCGGCGCCAACCCCACCGATGGCCACCCGGTGTTCGCCTCCCGGCTGAAGAAGCGGCTGCGTGAAGGCGCGCAGCTCATCGTCATCGACCCCCGCCGCATCGACCTGGTGAAGTCGCCGCACATCCAGGCCGCCTTCCACCTGCCGTTGCGCCCCGGCACCAACGTGGCGGTGCTCACTGCGCTGGCCCACGTCATCGTGACCGAAGGCCTGCTGGCGCGCGACTACATCGCCGACCGCTGCGATGCCAAGTCCTTCGGCGAATGGATGGACTTCGTCGCCCGGCCCGAGCATTCGCCAGAAGCCACCGAGGCCACCACCGGCGTGCCCGCGGCCGACCTGCGCGGCGCGGCGCGGCTGTATGCCGGCGCCGGCAACGGCGCCATCTACTACGGCCTGGGCGTCACCGAGCACAGCCAGGGTTCCACCATGGTGATGGGCATCGCCAACCTGGCCATGGCCACCGGCAACATCGGCCGCGAGGGCGTGGGCGTGAA
>CAKZXL010000311.1 GCA_937883885.1 uncultured Aquincola sp.
GCGCGATGCCGACGTCGTTGTCCAGCCCCTTGTCGAAGGCATTGGCCGAGACGATGGCCGCGGGCGCGGCACTCAAGCCCTGCGCACGCAGGCGGCGCAGCGTCTCCCAGCCGTCGATGCCGGGCATCGCCAGGTCCATCAGGATGGCGTCGGGTGCCAGTCCGGCCACGCGGGCCAGCGCCTCTTCGCCCGAGGCGGCCTGCGCCACTTCAAAGCCCAGCGGCTCCAGCACGCTGGCCAGAAAGCCGCGGTCCACCTCTTCGTTGTCCACCACCAGCACCTTGCGGCGCGCGCCCACGTAGCCGGTGCGCCGGCGCGGTGCCTCGGCAGGCCGGGTGAGCTCGGCCCGCATCTCGGGCAGGAACAGGCGGATGGTGAAGCGGCTGCCCACGCCGGGCTCGCTGTGCACCCGCATCTCGCCGCCCATCAGGTCGGTCAGCATCTTGGCGATAGTCAGGCCCAGGCCGGTGCCGCCGCTGGCCGACATGCCGGCGGCCGAGCCGCGCATGAAGGGCTCGAACACCCGTTCCAGCTCGGCTTCGCTCATGCCGGGGCCGGTGTCCTCGATCTCGAAGCGGGCCAGCTCGCGCGCCCAGCTGACGCGGAAGATCACCCGCCCCCTCGCGGTGAACTTCACCGCATTGCCCAGCACGTTGATCAGGATCTGCCGCAGCCGCTTCTCGTCGGCCCGCACCACGTCGGGCAGGCTGTCGGCGATCTGCGGCTCGAAGGCGATGCCCTTGCCGGCGGCCTGCAGCTCGAACAGGCGCGCCAGCTCATGCACGCATTCGCGAAAGCGCATCGGCTGCGGGCTGAGGCTGAACTTGCCGCCTTCGATGCGGGCGATGTCCAGCGTGCCTTCGATCAGGCTCAGCAGGTGGTCGCCGCCGCGGCGGATCACGCTGACCGCGCGCTTGCGGTGCTCGGGCATGTGCTCGTCTTCGTCGAGCAGCTGGGCATAGCCCAGGATGCTGTTGAGCGGCGTGCGCAGCTCATGGCTGATGGTCGTGATGTAGCGGCTCTTGGCCTGGTTGGCCGCATCGGCGGCGCGCTTGGCCTGCTGCAGCGCGGCGTCGGTGCGGCGGTGCGATTCGGCCTCGCGCTGCAGCGCCTGCGTCTGCTCGTGCAGCGCCTGGGTCTGGCGGTTGGATTCTTCCTGCGCCACCTGCCGGCTCTTGTGCGTGAGCACCAGCCACCAGGCCACGATGCCCGAGATGAGCAGCAGCGCCGCGAAGGCCTTGATGAAGCCCAGCCGCAGCGCCGGCTGCACCGCCACGCCGGCCTCGCCCAGCAGCCGCAGCTCATGCGCATACAGCGCGCCGAACAGCAGGCCCAGCACCGGCACCACCATCAGCATCACCATCAGGTAGTGGCCCAGGCCCGAGTCGATGGACGGCCACAGCGCACGCGGCATCAGCTTGCGCAGCAGCGCGGTCCATTGCGCGGCCAGCCGCGCATCGGGCTTGCACAGGTCGCCGCAGCGCGCGTCGAGCGAGCAGCACAGCGAGCAGATCGGCCCCTGGTAGGCCGGGCAATGGGCCATGTCGTCGTGCTCGTAGTCGCGCTCGCAGATGCAGCAGCGCTGCAGGCCGTAGTGCTTGAGCGCGGCCGGCTGCGCAGCGGCCTCTTTGGACGCCACCGGCACCAGCCGGAAGATGCGCCGCCCCGGCACCGCCGGCGGCGGCGGACCGGCGCCGTCGTGCCGCGCCAGGTAGTAGCGGCCACCGGTGGCCCAGGCGATCAGCGGCGACACGACGAAGGCCGTGACCATCGCGATGACGGCCGAAAACGCCTGTGCCAGCTCGCCGAAGGCGCCCATGTGCGCCGCCACCGACAGCACCGACGCGATGCCCATCGCGCCCACGCCCACCGGGTTGACGTCGTACAGGAAGGCGCGCTTGAACTCGATGCCGCGCGGGCTCCAGCCCATGGGCTTGTTGATCACCAGATCGGCCACCACCGCCATCATCCAGCTGATGGCCAGGTTGGAGTACAGCCCCAGCACATGGCCCAGGGCCTGGAACACGTCCAGTTCCATCAGCATCAGCGCGATGAGGGTGTTGAACACCACCCACACCACGCGCCCCGGGTGGCTGTGCGTCAGCCGCGCGAAGAAGTTGCTCCAGGCCAGCGAGCCGGCATAGGCATTGGTGACATTGATCTTGAGCTGCGAGATGACCACGAACAGCGCCGTGGCCGCCACCGCCCAGCCGTAGTGCGGAAACACCAGGTTCCAGGCGTTCACGTACATCTGGTTGGGGTCGACCGCGCGCTCGGCCGGCACCATGTGCGACAGCGCGATGTAGGCCAGCAGCGTGCCGGCCAGCATCTTGACCACGCCCAGCACCACCCAGCCCGGCCCGCCCACCAGCACGCCGGCCCACCAGCGGCGCCTGTCGCGCGGGGTGGCGGGCTCGGGCATGAAGCGCAGGTAGTCGGCCTGCTCGCCCATCTGCGTGATCAGCGCAATGCCCACGGTGAGCGCCGCGCCGAAGCCCAGCAGGCTGAAGGCGGGCGTGTCGTTGGCGCCGCCGTAGCCCGACAGCTCACCAAGCACGCCCGGGTAGGCCTGGAACACGTAGACGAAAGGCAGCACCAGCATCAGCAGCCACAGCGGCTGTGTCCACACCTGCAGCCGGCTGATCATGGTCACGCCGTGGGTGACCAGCGGAATGACCACCAGCGCGCAGATCAGGTAACCCCAGGCCGGGGGGATGTCGAAGGCCAGGTCCAGCGCATAGGCCATCACCGCCGCTTCCAGCGCGAAGAAGATGAAGGTGAAGCTGGCGTAGATGAGCGAGGTGATGGTGCTGCCGATGTAGCCGAAGCCGGCGCCGCGGGTCAGCAGGTCCATGTCGACGCCGTAGCGCGCCGCGTAGATGCTGATGGGCAGGCCGGCCGCGAAGATGATCAGCCCGGTGCACAGGATGGCCCAGAAGGCGTTGGCAAAGCCGTACTGCACCAGCAGCGTGGCGCCCACCGCTTCCAGCACCAGAAACGAGGCGGCACCGAAGGCGGTGTTGGCCACCCGCCAGGGCGACCACTTGCGGAACGAGCGCGCGGTGAAGCGCAGCGCGTAGTCCTCCATGGTCTCGCTGCCGACCCAGCTGTTGTAGTCGCGGCGCACCTTGACCACCCGCTGCGGCGCATCGTCCAGGCGCTGCGGCGGCGCGGTCCTGCTGTCATCCTTCATCACCATGGCGCATCAAGAAACGCACCATGCCGCGGCACTGGCATCCATCCTGCTCAAAGCAGTCCCATGGAACTCACGCCCCGCGAGAAGGACAAGCTCCTGATCTTCACCGCCGCCTTGCTGGCCGAACGCCGCAAGGCCCGCGGCCTCAAGCTCAACTACCCCGAGGCGGTGGCGCTGATCAGCGCCGCCATCATGGAAGGCGCCCGCGACGGCAAGAGCGTCGCCGCGCTGATGAGCGAGGGCAAGACCGTGCTCACCCGGGCCGACGTGATGGACGGCATCGCCGAGATGATCCCCGAGATCCAGGTCGAAGCCACCTTCCCCGATGGCACCAAATTGGTGACGGTGCACCAACCCATTGCATGAGCCCGCCGGCAAGCGCACCTTTGTGGCGCTTGCGGCCACTTCCCGCCTGACACAAGAAGGACTGCCGATGACCCATCGCCCCTGCCGCGCCGCCCTGCTGGGCCTGGCCGCCGCCGCGCTGCCGCTGATCGCCTCTGCCCACGTGGGCCAGGATGGTGCGGCCCACCA
>CAKZXL010000312.1 GCA_937883885.1 uncultured Aquincola sp.
TGGACGACACGCCGCGGCTGCAGCTGCGCGGTGCCGACCTGCACAACCTCAAGCAGATCGACGTGGACGTGCCGCTGCACCGGCTGGTGGCCATCACCGGCGTCAGCGGTTCGGGCAAGAGCACGATGGCGCGCGACGTGCTGCTGCACAACGTGCAGGCGCTGGTGCAGCACGGTGTGCGCAACAAGGGCAAGGCGCCGCCGCTGCAGGGCTGCGAGGCGCTGGAAGGCTGGACCGCGGTGGACCGCGTGCTGGAAGTGGACCAGACGCCCATCGGCAAGACGCCGCGCAGCTGCCCGGCCACCTACATCGGCTTCTGGGACGCGGTGCGGCGGCTGTTCAGCGAAACGCTGGAGGCCAAGGCGCGCGGCTACGGGCCGGGGCGCTTCAGCTTCAACACCGGTGAAGGCCGCTGCCCGGCCTGCGAAGGCCAGGGCATGCGCACCATCGAGATGAGCTTCCTGCCCGACGTGAAGCTGCCTTGCGACGTGTGCCACGGCCAGCGCTTCAACCCCGAGACGCTGGCGGTGAGCTGGCGCGGCAAGAGCATCGGCGACGTGCTGAACATGGAGGTGGACGAGGCGGTGGAGTTCTTCGCCTCGATGCCGGCCATCGCGCACCCGCTGCAGCTGCTCAAGGACGTGGGCCTGGGCTACCTGACGCTGGGCCAGCCTTCACCCACGCTGAGCGGCGGCGAGGCGCAGCGCATCAAGCTGGTGACCGAGCTGAGCAAAGTCAGGGATGAAGTGGGCCGCCGCGGCCAGAAGGCGCCGCACACGCTGTATGTGCTGGATGAACCCACCGTGGGCCTGCACATGGCCGACGTGGAGCGCCTGATCCATGTGCTGCACCGGCTGGTGCAGGGCGGCCACAGCGTGGTGGTGATCGAGCACGACCTGGACGTGATCGCCGAGGCGGACTGGGTGATCGACCTGGGGCCGGAAGGCGGCGATGCCGGCGGCCGCATCGTGGTGGCCGGCACGCCCGAGCAGGTGGTGCTGGCGGGCAGCCATACGGGCAAAGCCCTGGCGCCCGTGTTGGGGCGCCAGTAGGCGAGGCTCGCCGGTGCTCCGGCGCCAGTAGGCGGGAATCGCCGGTGTTGGGGCGCCAGTCGTCAGCAGGCGGTCGGCCTACTGCGCCGACCGCGCCCAGCTGGATGCGTCGTTCGCGGCGGTCAGCGTGCGCAGGTCGCGCGCCCGCAGCATGCCGGCCCGCTCGCGCAGCGCGGCCGCGTCGTCCACGTCGCCGCAGCGGTCCAGCACGCGGCTCACCCGCTGCAGCACCGCGGCTTCCCATTCCCAGTCGCCCATCAGGCTGACCATCTGGGCGGCTTCATAGCCGTGGTCGCGGGCGCGTTCACGCACCGCATGGGCGCCGCGGGGGTCGTCGCGGCAGATCTCGGTGGCCAGGATGGACACCAGCTCGGCCAGGTCGCACAGCAGCTCGATGCACGCTTCCGGCGCACACAGGGTGCGTGCCTTGCGCAGGCCCTGCTGCAGGTACCACTCGGCGGTGGCGCCGTCGCCCATGCGACGGTAACAGCGGCCCACCTGGGCCAGCGCCAGGGCCAGGATGGCGGGCTGATCCTGCAGCTCCGCCTCGTCCAGATGATGGAGCGCATCGGCCAGCGCATCGCGCGCGCGGCCCGGCAACACTTCCAGCGCCCGGTGGCGCGGTACCGGGCAAGGTGACACGGCATTCCTGTTCACGTGCATGCGGGTTCCCCTTGGCAACTGCTGCAGCCTGCTAAGCACGTCGCGGGCCTGCCTGCATGCTGCTTCCGGGTGCATGGGCCGCCGGCCCCGGCGCCTTGCCTGGACTGCCGCCGCCGGCCGCCGGTTCCTCAGGGCTTGTGCGGAGGCGGCGCCGGTCACACGCCCAGGTAGCGCCCGGGGCGGTGGTTCATCATCAGCACACCGCTGAGCGCCACCACACCCAGTACGGACAGCAGGATGCGCTGCGGCGGCAGCACCAGCATCGCGGCCAGCACGATCAGCCCGTCGATCACCAGCTGCACCTTGCCGGCGCTCCAGCGGCGGCGTTCCTGCAGGTACTGCGCCAGGATGTTGACGCCGCCCACGCTCGCGCGGTGGCGCAGCAGCGCCAGCAGGCCAAAGCCCACCAGAATGCCGCCCAGCACCGCCGCCACCACGGGGTGCAGCCGGTCGAAGCTCACCACCTTCGGCGCCATCGCGGTGAACACCGACACCAGGCCGATGGCCAGGAAGGTCTTGAAGGTGAAGGCCGGGCCCAGCCGCTTCCAGGCCAGCCAGTAGAACGGCACGTTCAGCACGAAGAACAGCAGGCCGAACGACCAGCCGGTGGCGTAGCTCAGCAGGAAGGCCGCCCCCGCCACGCCGCCGGTGATGAGGCCGGCATGCTCGTACATCGTCAGCCCCAGCGCCACGAACAGCGTGCCGGCCAGCAAGGCCTGCGCGTCGTCCAGCAAGGTGTGGCGTTCAGCCGGGGGAAGGGTTGCAGTGGGGGAGGCCATGCGGCCGCTGCAAGCATGCAGCGTGCCTTGGCTCGCTGGCCGGCTGGTTGCTCAGGCCTTTCGGCGTGATCGCAGCAAGCGGTCGCCCAGCAGCACGGCCACGATGCCGGCGTAGACCGACCACTCGCCGAAGTTGTGCTTGGCCGCCCGCATCCAGAAGAAGTGCAGCAGCCCCAGCAGCACCACCGCGTAGATGGCCTTGTGCAGCGCCTGCCAGCGCTTGCCGCCCATCGCCTTGATCGCGCGGTTGAACGAGGTGGCGGCCAGCGGCGCCATCAGCAACAGCGCAGCGGTGCCCACCAGGATGAACGGCCGCTTGGCGATGTCGGTCAGGATGTCGGGCAGGACCAGGCCCATGTCCAGCCAGGCGTAGCACAGGAAGTGCAGCACGCCGTAGAAAAAGGTGAACAGGCCCAGCATGCGCCGCAGCCGCACCAGCGCCGGCTGGCTGAACCAGTGCCGCAGCGGGGTGATGGCCAGCGTCAGGCACAAAAAGCGCAGCGTCCAGTCGCCGGTGCCGCGGATCAGCGCCTCGGCCGGGTTGGGGCCCAGGGTGTTGGCCACGGCGCCCCACACCAGCCAGGCCAGCGGCAGAAGGCTGGCGATGAACACCGCCGGCTTGACGGCCGGGTGCATCAACCAGGGGCGGGCGCGGGGGGCGCCGGTGCGGGCAGGGGCGGTGGTGGTCACGGTCAGAAGTTCTTGGCCAGGTCCATGCCCGCGTACAGCTGGCCCACCTGCGGCTCATAGCCGTTGAACATCAGCGTGGGCCGGCGCTTGGCGAACAGGCCTTCGCCGATGCGGCGCTCGGTGGCCTGGCTCCAGCGCGGATGGTCCACCTTGGGGTTCACGTTGGAGTAAAAGCCGTATTCCTGCTGCGCCGCCTTGGTCCAGCTGCTGGTGGGCTGCTTGTCCACGAAGCGGATCTTGACCAGCGACTTGGCCGACTTGAAGCCGTACTTCCAGGGCACGGTCAGGCGTACCGGCGCACCGTTCTGGTTGGGCAGCACCTCGCCATACAGGCCGAAGCTCAGCAGCGTCAGCGGGTGCATGGCCTCGTCCATGCGCAGGCCTTCCACGTACGGCCACTCCAGCACGCGCGTGCCCACGTAGGGCATCTGCTTGGGGTCGGCCAGCGTCACGAACTCCACGAACTTGGCATTGCCGGTGGGCTCCACCTGCTTGATCAGCTCGGCCAGCGAGTAGCCCACCCAGGGCACCACCATCGACCAGCCTTCCACGCAACGCATGCGGTAGATGCGCTCTTCCATCGGCGCCAGCTTCAGCAGCTCGGCCAGGTCGTAGACCTTGGGCTTTTTCACCTCGCCTTCCACCGCCACCGTCCATGGCGTGGTCTTGAACTTGGTGGCGTTGCGCGCCGGGTCGGCCTTGTCGGTGCCGAATTCGTAGAAGTTGTTGTAGGTGGTGACGTCCTCGTAGGCCGTCGGCTTTTCCATGGTGTTGGCGCCGGCCACGGCGCTGCGCACCGCGGGCAGCTTGGCCAGCTTGCCGGGCGCCGCCACCGTCTGCGCGTGGGCGCGGCCCAGGTGGCCAGCGCCGGCCGCCAGCGCGGCACCGGCGGCGGCCATCTGGATCCAGCGGCGGCGCTCCTCGTACACCGCCTGCGGCGTGATCTCGGAGGCGATGCGGTGCTGGAAGCCGCGGTCTTTGTGGAAATGCATGCGAGGTGACTCCGTCCATTCAGCCGGGTGAGCGGGCCTCACCCTGTGGCTGTCTGTCGGGGTGGACCCTCGATCCTTACGCCGGGTTCAGTGTCCCGGATGCAACTTCACAGTTCACCGTACGAGTGCAAGCCCGACAGGAACATGTTCACACCCAGAAACGCGAAGGTGGTGACGGCCAGGCCCACCAGGGCCCACCAGGCCGACGGCACGCCGCGCAGGCCCTTCATCAGCCGCATGTGCAGCCAGGCCGCGTAGTTCAGCCAGACGATCAGCGCCCAGGTTTCTTTCGGGTCCCAGCTCCAGTAGCCGCCCCAGGCCTCGGCCGCCCAGAAAGCGCCCAGGATGGTGGCCACGGTGAAGAAGGCAAAGCCCACCGCGATGGACTTGTACATCACGTCGTCCAGCAGTTCGAAGGCGGGCAGGCGGGCGGCGATGCGACGGCGCGCCATCAGGATGCCGGCGACGATGAGCGCGCTGATGCCGAAATACACCATCCAGTAGGTGCTGCTGGCGCTGCCGGCCGCGCCCTGGCGGAAGACGATGGGCTCGAAGCACAGCACCACGCCCAGCAGCCACAGCGGCGCCAGCTTGTACCAGCGGGTTTCCGACGCCTGCTGCTTGATGAGGTAGGCAAAGGCCACCATGGCCGACAGCGCGAAGGTGCCGTAGCCGATGAAGTTGGCCGGCACGTGCAGCTTCATCCACCAGCTTTGCAGCGCGGGCACCAGCGGCTGGATCTCGTGCGCCTCACGCACCACGGTGTACCAGAGCAGGAAGCCCACCGCCGCGCTGACCACCAGCATCACGAAGGCGCCCAGCGCACGGGTGCGGTAGTGCTGCTCGAAGTACAGGTAGAACAGCGCCGTCATCCAGCAGAACAGCACGAACACTTCGTACAGGTTGCTGACCGGGATGTGGCCGATGTCGGGCGCGATCTGGTGGCTTTCGAACCAGCGCACCATGGTGCCCACCAGGGCCATGAACACCGCGGCCCAGGCCATGCGCGAGCCGATGCGCTGCGCGGTGTTGTCGTCGGCCCGCACGAAAAAGCCGATCCAGTAGAAGATGGTGCTCATGAAGAAGAGCACGCTCATCCACAAGATGGCGCTCTGGCTGGACAGGAAGTACTTGAGCAGGAAGACGTTGTCGGCCTGCGCCAGGTCGGCACCGAAGTTGTCGAGGTGGCGGTTGTACAGGCCAATGGCCAGCAGCGTGGCCGCGCCCACTGCCACGCTCAGCACGCGCAGCGCGCCCCAGAACCAGCCCAGGCCGATCATCACCGGCGCGGCGCCGATGAGGATGGCCTTCTCGTACACATCCATCGACGCGTTGTAGCGCTGGAAGGCGAAGGCGGTGCCGGCCAGCACCAGCAGCGCGAAGATCCAGTTGGATGCGCCGGGGCTGCCGTAGCGTCGCGAGCCCTGCAGGGTGAGCGTGGTGGTGTTCATGCGGCGTCCTTCAGGATGTCGTGCTTCAGGCGGTCGAACTCATGGTCGGCGTCCAGCGTGCGCCGCGTGGTGGACAGGGCCGTGCTCACGCGGGTGCCGCCTTGTCCATCGTCTTGGAGCCAGATCCACAGGCGGCGTTCCCGCACGTAGAGCATGGCGAAGACCCCGATGATGAGCAGAACCGCGCCGATGTACACCAGGGTCTTGCCCGGGGCACGGGCCACCTGGAACACGCTGGCCTGCACCTGGGTGAAGTCGGCCAGCTGCAGCAGCGCCGGCGAGGGGTAGAGGAAGCTGTCGCTCAGCGACAGCACCGCCAGCGACATGAAGCCCTGCGTGGCATCGCCCGGCTCGGCGGCCTTCAGGCCGGCCTGCTCACGCGCGGTGTTGTACAGCTCGAACAGCGCGCCGTTGAGGATGCGCAGCAGCACTTCCGAGATGCGCGGCCGCTCGGCCTCGGGCACCGTGGTTTCCAGAAAGCGCGACAGCGACATCAGCCCGCCCGGGGCCTGGCTGGCGTCGTCCTTGGCGCCCGGCACCTCGGCGCCGGAGAACAGGCCCAGCACCCGTTCGGTGGTCACGGTCAGCTGCTGCGCCATCTCGGGCTTGTCGGCCGGCGTGGCCTTGGCCACGTAGCGGCGCACCGCCTCGGCCCGCAGCGCGGGGTCGGTCAGGGCGCGGCGCAGCATCATCCAGCCGTCCATCGAGTCCTTCTCGTCGACCGGGATGCGCAGGTAGCGGAAGTTCTCGTTCGGCGTGTCGCGCACGCCGGCCAGGTACACGCGCTGGCCGTCGATCTCGACCGGCAGCATGTAGTTGTTGAACTCACGCGCCTGACCTGCGTTGTCGCGCAGCCGGTACGAGACCGACGGGCCGACGTTGTGCAGCGTCTTGCCGGCCTTGGTCTTGGCGCCTGAGCCCAGGTGCTCTTCCAGCGAGCTGACCAGGTCGACCTTGCGCACGTCGGTGGGGCCGGTGGTGGCCGCGCCCAGGTTCTCGACGTTGATCACCCGCAGGCCGGCCAGCTCCAGCGTCAGCTGCTGGTCGGCGCTCGCCAGGGTGGTGCTTTCGCCCACGCGGCCTTCGATGTCGAAAGGCGGCGTGCCGGCCTTCAGCGGCAGCGCATGCAGCTTCAGGCGCGAGCCGCCGTCGTCGAAGCTGCTCTGGTAGATGGCGATGCCGCGGTGGAAGGCGGGTTGGTTCACCTTGACCGTGGCCGGGATGGCCTGGCCGGTCTCGCGGTCGTGGATCACGATCTCGCTGGCAAACAGCTTGGGCATGCCCGTTTCGTAGTAGTCGACGATGAACTTCTTCAGCTCGATGTCGAAGGGCAGCTCCTGCAGCACCACGCCGTCGGACATGCTGATCAGCGCCGTGCCGGCGCGGCCGTTTTCAGGCACCAGCAGGTTGGCGCGGAAGGTGGGGTTGCGCTCGCTCAGCCGGTGGTCGGCCGACACGTCGCGCAGCATGCCGCCGCCGGTGAAGGGCGTTTTGCCCAGCAGCGCCATCTGCGCCCGCACGATCAGGTCGCCGTCGAACAGCCCGCCCAGGCAGATCAGCACGATGGAGCCGTGCGCCGCCAGGTAGCCCAGCTTGTTGGCCATGCCCTTGCGCGCCGCGATCATCGTGCCTTCGGGGCGCATCTGCACCTTGGCCTTCCAGCCGCTGCTGGTCAGCAGGCTGCCGATGCGGGCGTAGGCCGCGTCGCGCCCCTCGGCCAGCCGGCCCTGGGCCTTGTGGTGGAAGGCGTTGAGCGACTGCTCGCGCAGGTTTTCCTTGTAGGCCCGCAGGTCGGCCGTGATCTTGGGCAGGTTGCGGGCGATGCACAGGCTGGTGGAGGTGACCAGGAAAGCCAGGATCAGCAGGAACCACCAGGCGCTGTACACCGCGTACAGGCCCACCGCCCCGAACACGTCGGCCCAGAACGGGCCGAACTGGTTGACGTAGTTGTTCGCTGGCTCATGCTGCTTGACCACCGTGCCGATGACCGAGGCGATGCAGATCACCGTCAGCAGCGAGATGGCGAAGCGCATCGAGGACAGCAGCTCGACGGCGTCGCGCCACGCCCGTGATCGGCTGCTGACTTCAAGGCCGGTGGTGGGCAGGCTCATGGCGGAAATTATGGTGCGGACGGAAAAAAGGCCGGTCGTGGACCGGCCTTGGCGTGAGGCGCTGGCAGGGTCTTAGCGCAGGCCGGCGATGTAGTCGGCCACCGCCTTCATCTCGGCTTCGCTCATCTTGCTGGCAATGGCCATCATCTGAGGGTTGTTGGCGCGCGCGCCGCTGGCAAAGGCCGCCAGCTGCGCCTGCGTGTAGGCACCGTGCTGGCCGCCCAGGCGCGGGTACTGCGAAGGGATGCCGGCGCCGGTGGGGTTGTGGCAGCCCGCGCAGGCCGGCACGGCCTTGGCGGCAATGCCGCCGCGGTAGATGCTTTCGCCCAGGGCGACGGTGTCCTTGCTGGTGGCAAAGCCCGGCTTGGCCTGCTTGGAGGCATAGAAGGCGGCCACATTGCGCATGTCTTCGTCGCTCAGCTGCGCGGCAAAGCCCTGCATGATGGGGTTCTTGCGCTTGCCGGCCTTGAACTCGTGCAGCTGCTTGGCCAGGTACTCCGGGTGCTGGCCCTGCAGGATGGGGTAGGCCGGGCTGCCGCGGTTGCCATCGGCCGCGTGGCAGGCCGCGCACACCTGCGTCGCAATGGCTTGCCCCTTGGTCAGGTCGGGCTTGGCGGCGGGTGCGCTGCCCTCTGCAGCGAACGCGGGCGCCAAGGCGGCGGCAAAGATCAGGGCAATGAGCGACTTCATGTCTTGGCGGCGGCGTTGGAGGTTCAAACCTTCAGATTTTACAATGCCGGATGACCGAATCACCTGACGCCCGCACGGCACTGGCCTGGACGCACACCGCGCGCTTCCTCACCACGGCCAGCAAGCTCGACCAGCTGCCTGTCTCCGAGCTGCCTGAAATCGCCTTCGTCGGGCGCAGCAACGCCGGCAAGTCCACCGCCATCAACACGCTGGCGCAGCAAAAGCGGCTGGCCTTCGCCTCCAAGACACCGGGGCGCACGCAGCACATCAACCTGTTCCACCTGGGCCCGAAGGACGCACCCGACTGCCTGTTCGCCGACCTGCCGGGTTATGGCTACGCGGCGGTGGCGCGCACCGCCAAGCTGCGCTGGCAGCAGGTGATGGCCGACTACCTGGAGCTGCGCCGCAGCCTCTCGGGCGTGGTGCTGATGGTCGATTCGCGCCTGGGCTTCACCGAGCTGGACCAGCAGCTGCTGCAGTTCGTGGCGCCGCGGGTGGGCACCGGCGAGGTCAAGTTGCTGGTGCTGCTGACCAAGGCCGACAAGCTCTCGCGCAAGGAAGCCGATGCCGCCGTGCGCGGCGCCACCGAGGTGCTGGGCCAGGTGAGCACCGACGACGCCGACGTGAGCCTGAGCCTGTTCTCGGCCCTCAAGCGCAGCGGCGTGGGCGATGCGGCCGAAACCCTGCATGACTGGGTACATCCGGCGGGCAAGCCGGCGGCCGCGGCCGACGAAGAGGCTTCGCAGGCATCAACCGCCGACGCGGCCCCGGTGCCGGCCGAATCAGCCGCGCTGGGCGATCTGGCGCAGCAGCCGGGCAGCGGCGCGCCGCACGAGTGATCGCGGGCGCAGCTCGCGCAGCAGCCCTTCGGCGTGCAGCCGCTCCAGGGCGGACTGCCGCAGCGCCCAGGTCTGGCGCGTGGGCTGGGCCAGCTCGGCAAACAGCCACAGGTCATCGGCATGCCACAGCAGCTGCAGCATGCGCCAGTGGCCGTCGATGAACACCCGCAGCCAATGGCCGGGTTGCTGCGTGTCCAGCCAGCGTTCGTCCACCAGCGCGGCGCCGGCCGCCACCTGGGAGTTGGCGCTGTCGAGCAGCGCCGACTGCACCGTGGCCAGCGTGTGCGCTTCCAGCGGCAGGCTGTGGCCCGCCTCGGCGGTGGTCGGTGAAAACTGCGGACCCAGGGTTTCCAGCGTCGCGATGTGATCGGCGGCCGCCTGCAGCCGTTCGTCGAACTGCTGCTGCGCCTGGGTGGTCAGGCGCTTGAGCGCCCAGCGGAAGGAAGCCGCGTCGGGCTGCTCTTCCTGCGCCATGGCTTCCACCAGCTGGCCGGCCTGCGCCAGCAGCTGCTGGCGCTGCGGGTCACCCGGCTGCGCATGCACCTCGGCCAGGAAGGCGATGCGGTCCATCAATTCCCAGATCGGGTGGGTGTAAGCGTCCAGCGTGGTCGGGTCCTGCTGCGCCACGCGCAGCGCCACCGGCTGCAGCCGTTGCATCAGCGCCTGCACGTCGGTAGGCAGCTCGCCGGCCTGCAAGATGGTGTCGAAGATGCGCGGCAGCAGCGCCAGGCCGTCGCTGCCGGCGGGCAGCAGCGCGGCCGGTCCCGCGGGCAGCTGCTGGCGCAGGCGGGCCAGGTCGTCGGGCGGCGGGTTCTGGCGGTGCCAGCTGCGCGAGCTGGTGCCGGTGACGATGGTGCGGTAGCTGCTGGGCGTCACGCCTGCGTCTTCCAGCCGGGTGCAGGCCGCGGCGTAGAACAGGCGCAGCCCTTTGCCCAGCGGCGCGGTGGCGCAGGTCAAAAAGGCCAGCTGCAGCCGGTGCGACACCGGCAGGTCGCCCAGCGCCTGCCACAGCGCCCGCACGAACAGCTCGGGCTTGAGCGGGTTGGTGTCGCGCGCCACGTGCAGGTCACCCACCAGCGCCGAGGTGAAGGCGCGCAGCTCGCGCAGCGAGTGGTCGGCCGCACCGCGCACCGCTTCCACGCTGCGCGCCAGCTCCACGTCGGCGGTCACGGCCTGGTCTTCCACCAGCGACAGCGTGGCCAGCCGGTTGGGTACACGGGCAGCGGGCGCCTGGGGCCGCAGCAAGGTGGCCAGCTGGCGGGTGAACTGGCTCACCAGGTCGGCCCGGTACAGCCGCACCAGCCGCTGCACGTCGGGCAGCAGCATCGGCACCGGGCTCTGGGTCATCGCGGCCACGCCGTCGAGCACCTCCTGCATCAGCAGCGGTGCGCGGGACAGTGCGTCTTCGACGAACTGGGGCAGGGTGGGGCGGTGCGGCATGGCGGGGGCAGACCAGTGACGCATTCTCGGCAGCCGCCCCGCGGCTCTAAACGCGGAAAAAGGGTGAAAAACAGCGGCATTGAGTAGGGTGAGGGGTTATCCCCTCAGCCCTCTCACACCACCGGACATGCGGGTCCGCATCCGGCGGTTCAAGTAAGACGCTGGAGTTGCCGGTGGATGTCCACCAGCGAGACCAGCCCCATGCGGGCAAGGTGCTTCGGCGGCATGGCCGCCACCATGTGTTTGGCCCCCGCGTTCCACCACGGACCCCGACCGTTGACGCTCGACTTCCACGCGCGATGCGCGTCCAGGCCAAGCGCTCGCAAGCGCGATGCCCGTGTGGCCGGGCGCTTCCACTGTCTCCAGGCGATGACGCGCAGGCGACGTCTCACCCATGTGTCCAGCTCTTCGAGCGCCCGTCGTCCCTGCGTGTACTGGAAGTAGGCCATCCAGCCACGCAGGACCGGCCGCAGCTGCTCGATGGTCCGCTCCAGGCGTTGCCCGCGCCCCTTCAAACACAGGTCGGTGACCCGTGCCCTCAGGCGGGCAAGACTTTCTGGCGCGATCCGCAGACGGGTCTCCTTGTGCGCAGTCACGCTGTAGCCCAGGAACTTGCGTCCCCAGGGCCGTGCCACCGCGCTCTTGGTCGCATTCACCGTGAGCTTCAGCCGTTCCCAGAGGAACTTCGTCACCCCGTCCATGACGCGTTGTCCCGCCCGCTGGCTCGACACATAGATGTTGCAGTCGTCCGCGTACCGGCAGAAGTCCAGTCCGCGCCGCTGCAGTTCGCGGTCCAGATCGGTCAGCAGGATGTTCGACAGCAGCGGTGACAGCGGTCCGCCTTGCGGCGTGCCCTGTGTCCTCGCTGTCTCGACTCCGTTGTCCATCAGGCCCGCTTGCAGGAAGCGCCGGATCAACTTCAGCACGCGCCTGTCGTCGATCCGCCTGGCGACCCGGTGCATCAGCGCGTCGTGGTTCACACGGTCGAAGAATTTCTCCAGATCCATGTCCACCACCCAGCGCTTGCCGCCCCGGATGTAGTTCGCGGCTTGAGCCACTGCCTGCGTCGCGCTGCGTCCCGGGCGGAAGCCGTAGCTCCCTTCCGAGAACGTCGGCTCGAACAGCGGTTGCATCACCTGGTGCAGCGCCTGCTGGATCAGCCTGTCCACCACGGTGGGCACGCCCAGCGTCCTGACCCCGCCCTGCGGCTTGGGGATGTCCACTCGGCGCACCGCGCGTGGCAGGTACGTGCCGTCCAGCAGCGCCTCCTTCACACTTTGCCAATGGCTTTGCAGCCAGCCCTTGAGGTCTTCGCAGCGCAGCCCGTCGATGCCGGGCGCCCCGCGGTTACTCATGACCTGGCTGTACGCCTTTTGCATGTTGCTGCGTTCGACCACCCGCTCCATGAGCCGGCAGCCCTCCGATTTCGTTTGCCCGTCCGTCGCTGCGCCCATCTCCGCACCGTCGCGCGCACTCCCCGGATTCCGTCCGGTTGCTTCGCGCTCGGCCTGCCCAGAGCAACAGCCCAGGCCAGCTTCTGCATCATCGATAGGCGTCAAGATCGATCGTCCTACTCTCGGTCTTACTCGTTCAGCCCTTCGGTCCGTGCTGGCACCTACTATGGCCTCGGCTGACTTCTGAGCGCGCATCCCGCCGCCTCTCGACGCCGGTAGCCCCTTCGGGCACACACTCAGATCTCCCCGGGTATTGCGCACCCACCTTCACGCTTATGCCTGTCGGATATACGACGCACCGTTCCGTGCAAGTACCGGGCTTTGATGAATTTGGCCATCTCACCCCAGCGCGTCGCCTCGTATCCGCTTCCTGTTCGTCAGGCCAGCGCTTTGCCATCCGGCTTCCTTCAGACCCGCAGTCGCCCGCGGAGCCCTTGCCTTCGGCTAACCATTCCCCTTGCCGGGCTGGTGGAGGACTTGCACCTCCAAGTAGGTGCGCCCTGCCGGGCGCACCAAAGAAAAAGCCCGCGGCTTGCACCGCGGGCTTTTCGTGAAGGCTGTAAGGCCTGGACTTACATGTCCATGCCCATGCCGCCCATGCCACCCGGCATGGCGGGCGCAGCGGACTCGTCCTTCGGGGCTTCAGCGACCATGCACTCGGTGGTCAGCATCAGCGAAGCGACCGAAGCGGCGTTCTGCAGCGCGGTACGGGTGACCTTGGTGGGATCCAGGATGCCCATCTCGATCATGTCGCCGTAGGTGTCGTTGGCGGCATTGAAACCGTAGTTGCCCTTGCCAGCCAGCACGGCGTTGATCACCACGCTCGGCTCGCCACCGGCGTTGGCCACGATTTCGCGCAGCGGGGCTTCGATGGCCTTCAGGACCAGCTTGACGCCGGCTTCCTGGTCGGCGTTGTCGCCCTTGATCTCGCCAGCGGCTTGCTTGGCGCGCAGCAGGGCCACGCCACCACCGGCCACGATGCCTTCTTCCACGGCAGCGCGGGTAGCGTGCAGCGCGTCTTCCACGCGGGCCTTCTTTTCCTTCATCTCGACTTCGGTGGCGGCACCGACCTTGATGACGGCCACGCCGCCGGCCAGCTTGGCCACGCGCTCTTGCAGCTTCTCGCGGTCGTAGTCGCTGGTGGCTTCTTCGATCTGGATGCGGATCTGCTTGACGCGGGCTTCGATGTCGGCAGCGGCACCGGCGCCATCGATGATGGTGGTGTTTTCCTTGCCCACTTCCACGCGCTTGGCCTGGCCCAGGTCGGCCAGCGTCACCTTCTCGAGCGTCAGGCCCACTTCTTCAGCGATGACCTTGCCGCCGGTCAGGATGGCGATGTCTTCCAGCATGGCCTTGCGGCGGTCGCCGAAGCCAGGCGCCTTGACGGCCACGACCTTCAGGATGCCGCGGATGGTGTTGACCACCAGCGTGGCCAGCGCTTCGCCTTCGACTTCTTCAGCGATGATCAGCAGCGGACGGCCGGCCTTGGCGACTTGTTCCAGCGTGGGCAGCAGGTCGCGGATGTTCGAGATCTTCTTGTCGAACAGCAGGACGAACGGGTTGTCCAGCAGCGCGGCTTGCTTCTCGGGGTTGTTGATGAAGTAGGGCGACAGGTAGCCGCGGTCGAACTGCATGCCTTCGACGACATCCAGCTCGTTGTCCAGGCTCTTGCCGTCTTCGACGGTGATGACGCCTTCCTTGCCGACCTTGTCCATCGCGTCAGCGATGATCTTGCCGATGGATTCGTCGCTGTTGGCCGAGATGGAGCCGACCTGCGCGATTTCCTTGCTGGTGGTGGTGGCCTTGGAAGCCGACTTCAGCTGCTCGACCAGAGCCGTCACGGCCTTGTCGATGCCGCGCTTGAGGTCCATCGGGTTCATGCCGGCGGCCACGTACTTCATGCCTTCGCGCACGATGGCCTGGGCCAGCACGGTGGCGGTGGTGGTGCCGTCACCGGCGTTGTCCGAGGTCTTGGAAGCCACTTCCTTGACCATCTGGGCGCCCATGTTCTGGAGCTTGTCCTTCAGCTCGATTTCCTTGGCCACGGACACACCGTCCTTGGTCACGGTGGGGGCGCCGAACGAGCGCTCCAGCACCACGTTGCGGCCCTTGGGGCCCAGGGTGGTCTTGACCGCGTTGGCCAGGATGTTCACGCCTTCGACCATGCGGGCACGGGCCTCGCCGCCGAAGATCACGTCTTTAGCTGCCATGTTGATGACTCCGAATTCTGTTCAGTAGGGGGACGACCGATTACTTCTCGACCACGGCGAAGAGGTCTTCTTCGCGCATGACGAGCAGTTCGTCGCCGTCGACCTTGACGGTCTGGCCGCTGTACTTGCCGAACAGCACGCGGTCGCCGACCTTGATGTTCAGGGCCACGAAGTCGCCCTTGTCGTTGCGCTTGCCGGGGCCAACCGCCAGCACTTCACCCTGGTCGGGCTTCTCGGCGGCGTTGTCGGGGATCACGATGCCAGAGGCGGTCTTGGTTTCTTGTTCCAGGCGCTTGACGATCACGCGATCGTGCAACGGACGAAGTTTCATGGGATCTCCTAGTGCAATGACACTTTGGGTGGGCTCACGGGCCGTGGCGGCAGGCGCCCCCAACCCGTCTGTCGGTCTCTTTTGGAGTGTTAGCACTCAAGCGTGTCGAGTGCTAGCAA
>CAKZXL010000313.1 GCA_937883885.1 uncultured Aquincola sp.
GCCCATTGAGGGTGCTGACGATGGCCGCGAGGGCATCGCGCACGGCCGGGTTCAGGCGCATGGGCGCGTTCAGCTTGAAGGTGGGCGCCGCGGCCTGCGACGGGGAGGGCGGAGGGGGCGGCGACTGGACTGCGAGGTCGGCGACGACAGCAGGGGGCGGTGCCGGGGTAGACGGCATCGGCGGCAGCGGAGATGTATGAGCTGCCGGTGATGTGGCCACCTCGGTGGCGTCGAGCAATGAGAACTGGGTACCGGGCGGCGGTGCGGGAGCTGGCGCCGGTACAGTCGTTGGCGTCTTCTGGGTGGTCCGCATGGCGCCAGGTGGGCAGACCAACGAGATGGTCAGTGGCTCGGCCGGCGGCGTGACACCGTTCAGCAGGATCGCCGGCGATGCCAGCTTCACAGCCTCCCCGGCGGTCTTCAACTCCGGCGGCAGGACGAACCAGGTCGAGGCGCCGTCCGCCTGCCGCACGAAGACCCCGGCCTCCAGCAGCAGATCGAGCATCGTCTCGGGCGACTTCGGGATGCCGGCCAACTGATCGGCTTCGAGGAGTGCCTGAACATCGTGGGCCGCCTGCGGCCACAGCAGGAACAGCCCGTCGGGCCCCAGCCAGGCGCGCGACTTCTCCCGGTTCGGGAACCAGCTGGTACTGCTGGACGCCAGTCGGCGCATTGCGTCGACCAGGTAGCGCTCCAGGTGTGAGCCGAACTGCGGCACGCCGTAGCGATCGGCGTTGGCCTGCAGGTTCCGGTCGATCACCAGCGCAAGCGAACGACGCACCAGCGCGTCGAGGACGTTGTGGTCACGGTAGACCGGCTGCCCGCTGACGCTGGACAGGAGGTGCGGGACGATGATGCTGTTGTCCTGCGCCAGGTACTGGAGCGTGGCTCCCGGGACGACCAGGGGCAGCGCGAACACGCCCAGGCCGCGCGACTCGGTGGCGTTCGGCCGCCAGCGAACGAAGTATCGAGAGGCGCTCCGCGATGCCAGCCAGTCGCCCAGGGGGACGAGGAACTGCGGCCACTCGCCACCCGCCTCGTCGGTCACGATCAGGTGGCTGAGCACTCGGTGCAGTTCGCAGCACAGGCCACCGATGAAGGTGGCCAGGCGCCAGCGCGGTTCAAGCTGGCGGCGCGCCGAGATCGTCGACCGTCCGGAGAAGATGTGCGCGTCGGTGCCTTGCAGGCTGTAGAACGCGACCTCCAGCCCGAGGTTCAGCAGGCCGGCAGGTGAACTGAAGTAATTGTGGGCGGTGGCGGGGAGAAGGTGGACGTAGCTGGCGTAGTGCTGCAGCAGCGGTTGCACTTCCACCTCGAAGGCGTCACGGGACAGGCCGAAGCACAAACGGATGCGGCTGACGAGGTCGTCGGCCGATGCGAGCAGGTCAGCGACAGGCAGGGCGGCGAAGCCCGGGTCGGACGCTGGAAAGGCTCCGTGGGAAGCTGACGAAAGCATGGCGATTGCAGGCGAGCACCCGCGGCCATGTTGATGGACACGGTTGAACGCCGACACCTGAAAGGATCACTCTCGGGCACGGCTTTCGACACCAGGCGTCGGCGGCAGGCCTGATCCGACATCGCTGGCGGTCGACATCGGGCGTGCGTCGTCCGCGTTCATACACCGCCATGGCGGGCTGCTGTCGGGCTGCTGTCGTGGTCAGCGCCGTCGGTGCTTTCGATACTGCATGCCATCGATGTCCTACCATGGAGAACCTTGTGATTGACACCGCCGAAAGTGTGACGACCGCTCGCCTGCTGACCCCGGCCGAACTCGGCCTGTGCGTGCGGCTCTTCCGGGAGATGCGCCAGTGGTCTCAGGAGCAGTTGGCTGAAATCTCCGGGCTCAACGTCCGCACGATCCAGCGGGTCGAACAGGGCCTGGCGGCCAGCCTGGACACGCGAAGGGCTCTGGCCGGTGCGTTCGAGTTCGAGGATCTGGATGTACTGAACAAGCCTTTCGCGATCCCGACGGAAGAGGAGCTCTAGGCACAGAAGGCAAAGTTCGATCGCGAACACGTCACCTTGACTGCACTCCCGCTGACGACGGGGAAGCAGTTGGCCAAGCTCACCGAAGCTCACATGATGGATCTGTCGGAGCCTGGGTTCGAGCTCGAGCGGGAGGCGGACGAGGCGTTCGCCGGATTGGTGGACTACTTCAGGGAGTACCGTGACTGCGCGGACCTCTACACCGAGTCGACCAAGTTCGAGGTGTACGACGAACTGCAGTCCCGCATCGATGGCCTGAAGGCGCTCGGCGTGTCATTGCGCTATGCCGAACGCAAGATGCAGGTGAAGTGGGGAACCGACCCCGATGCCAAGCCGATGCCGGTAAGCGTTCTGTACGTTGTCGCTTTCCCGCTGGGCAAGGAGCCGGACCAGTTTGCGACACCGAAGTCCGGCGGCATCCGCTTGTGATGCAAGTAGGACGCTGTGCCGTCCACGCCAGATCGGAATTGCTTCCTCTGTATCTCGCATCGCCATCCGACAGTGAAGGTCCTGCTGCGAACCGATTGGCTCAAGTCTGGCTTTCGCTCGTCGAGGACGTGCCAGCCTGCCCCGTCGACGAGCCAAAGGAACGCTGCAGCAGGACGAGCATCCCCAACTGCTCCGCACTCGGCGCAGCCAGCGGCTGCACCGGAAACGCCCCCTGCACCCGCGGGTCCGTGCCGTACCGCTGCACCAGCTTGCAGAACGGGCAGTGGTCGTTCGACCGCGCCACGGAGCCGAAGGCCGCCAGGAACTCGCTGTGGCAGGTCGGGCAGGTGACGAGCGAGAAGCTCCTCATGTCGGTGAGCCACAGGCCGTCCGTGTGCGCGGCCAGATCGAAGGCGCGGTCGAAGCTGATGCGGTGCGGCGGCTGGCAGATGCCGACGTAGTGGCGGTAGGCGCCGACGAGCGCTTCGCCCGCAGGGAAGTCGGCGTCGCGCAGACGGCGGTACAGGGCCACGACGATCGAGGCCTCGGCGCGGTGGAGCAGGTTGGCGCCGTGGTACCACTCCGGGGAGTCCGGCGAGCGCCCTCGAGGCACGGCGAGGCGATCGGGGAAGAGCAGGCGCAGCGCCTCGCGGGGCGGCAGGCCCGTCAGATGACCGATGGTGCGCACGCGTGCACCGCAGGCCGCACAGGCCTTGGCCAGCGCCAGGGCGCGCAACTGGCGATCGACCCGCGACTGCATGGCCAATGACCCGGCAACTGAGCGTCAGGCGGCCGAACTGGCCGTCACATGGCGGGGGGCGTGGACCGCGGCCAGCGGTCGAACCAGCGGCAGCGGTGTGTCGAGCAGGCTGACCAGGTCGCGGCGCGGCGGGAAGAGCGTGGCGTCACCCAGGTTGGCCACGATGGCCATCAACTGCTGGACGCTCATCGTGCCGAGCCGCTCTGCCTGCATGGCGTCGAGCGAGAAGCGGCAGCA
>CAKZXL010000314.1 GCA_937883885.1 uncultured Aquincola sp.
GCCAGCACCACAGCCGCCAGGACAGCGCCCTGTTTGAACAATTGCTTCATGAGAATGGCTCCTCCTGATGTGCCACTGCGGCCTCGACCTGCCCATCAGATCGAAACTCACCGCAGCAACGGCATCATGCCGGTTGCAGTGCAGCAAGAAGACTGCCAAGCTTGGGGTAATCCCCCTGAACGGGGGCAAGGCGGCCACTGACTTGTGTCAGGCTGTCCATGGGGTATCTGGAAGTTCGTTGACCCTTTGTTCACCGGGTGTCGCCGGGTAGCGGCTCACGAGAACGCCCTCCACCGCCGACAGCGCCTGCTCCAGGCCGGCCTCGAACCGCCCGGCCCGGAAGGCCTGCTGCATCGAGCTGACCACCGCCTGCCACTCGGTGGAGTCGACCAGCCGGGCAATGCCGCGGTCGGCGACGATCTCGATCGCGTGGTCTGCCAGCAGCAGGTAGATCAGCACCCCATTGTTGTGCTCGGTGTCCCACACACGCAGCTTGCCGAACAGCGTCACCGCCCGGTCGCGGGCGGTCAGCCCCTTCCACAGATAAGACAGCGGCAGCCCCGCCTCCACGGCCAGGCGGATCTCGCCGGTATGGCGTGCTTCGCTGGCCGTCACTTTTGCCGTCAGGCGTGCCATGGCGGCCGCGTCCAGCGCGCGGTGGACGTCGGATTCGTCCAGCCAGCGATGCCGCAGCAGGCGCAACCAGCGGGAGCCTTGTCGGGCCGGCATCACCAGTCCCCCGAGGCGCCGCCGCCGCCGAAGTCGCCGCCACCGCCGGAAGAGAAGCCGCCTCCGCCGCCCCCGCCGCTCCAGCCAGCGCCACCACCGCCACCGCCGAGGATGATCGGCGGTATGCCCATGCCGCCGCCGCGACCGATGCGGCCGGGCCGGCGGCCCGCAGCGCCGATGCCCAGCAGCCCGACCAGCACCAGCGCCACCAGCCCCACCGAAGCGCCCAACAGCACGCTGGCGGTCATCCACCAGCCCAGTCCGCCGGCCACCCCCGCGGTGAACACCGAGCCCAGCTTGCGGCCGAGGATGCCGGTGAGCACGGCGCCCACCACCGGCACGCCGACGAAGAAGAACATCATCAGTTCTTCCCACTGCATGCCAGGGTCGGCGTTCTGGCGCGCCGGTGCTTCACGCCCGGCCGGCGCCGGCAGGTGCTCGCCCTTGATGCGGGACATCAGCGCGTCCACCGCGGCATTCAGGCCGCCCGCATAGTCGTCGGCGCGAAAGGCGGGTGCGATGTGCTGCTGGATGATCTGGCGCGCCGCCAGGTCGGGCACCGCACCTTCCAACGCCTTGGCCGGGGCGATGCGCACCTTGCGGTCGTCCTTGGCCACCACCAGCAGCAGGCCGTCGCCCACGTCGCGCCGGCCGATCTTCCAGGCGTCGCCCAGGCGTTGGGTGTAGTCGGTGATGTCCTCGGGCAGCGTGCTGCGCACGATCACCACCACGATCTGCGGACCCTGCTGCGCCTCGAAGTCGGCCAGCTTGGTCTCAAGCGCGGCGGCCTGGGCGGGGCTGAGGGTGCCGGTCTGGTCGATCACGCGGGCGCTCAGCGGCGGCACGGCCTGCAGCGTCTGCGCGCGCAGCAGGCCGGCCGGGCACACCAGCATCAGCAGCAGCTGCAGCACCAGCCACATGCTGCGCAGCGCGCGGCTGCGGGACACGGGCAGCGTGCCGGTGCCCCCTTGCACCGTCCCGTCCATCGCCAGGGCGCTCATCGCCTCAGCGCGAGGCGGCGGGCGCGGCAGGCTTGCTGCCGAAGTCCACCGTCGGCGGCGTCGAGATCTGCGCTTCGTTCTGCACCGTGAAGCTGGGCTTGACCTCGTAGCTGAAGATCTTGGCCGTCAGGTTGGTGGGAAAGCTGCGCGCCAGCACGTTGTAGTCGGCCACCGTCTTGATGTAGCGGTTGCGCGCCACGGTGATGCGGTTCTCGGTGCCTTCCAGCTGCACCCGCAGGTCCTGGAAGCCCTGGTTGGCCTTCAGGTTGGGGTACTGCTCGCTGACCACCAGCAGCCGGCTCAGCGCGCCGGTGAGTTCACCCTGCGCCGCCTGGAATTTCTGGAATGCCTCGGGGTTGTTGATCAGCTCGGGCGTGGCCTGGATGGACGTGGCCTTGGCGCGGGCCTCGACCACGCGCGTCAGCGTTTCCTGCTCGAAGTTGGCCTCGCCCTTGACCGTGTTGACGATGTTGGGAATGAGGTCGGCGCGGCGCTGGTACTGGTTGAGCACTTCGCTCCAGCTGGCCTTCACCTCTTCGTCCATGCGCTGGAAGTCGTTGTAGCCGCAGCCGGACAGCAACGCGGCAGCGCCCAGCAGCGCGGCGGCCAGCGCGGCACGTGCGCGCGATCGGGTGATGGTCATCGGAACTCCTCCTTGGCGCGGGGATGCTACCCCGGGGTTGTGGCAGCGGCATATGCGCACCGCCCGCTGCATTTGCAAGCGCGCCGGCCAACCAGCAGTGCGCGCGCCCGCGTGGCCGGCGCCGGGGCGGATACTGGGCCCATGCAACCCACCTCCACGAGCGCCCGATGAGCGCCGGCCCCGACCTGACGCACCAGGCCCTGCGTGCCGGCCAGGCCCGGCCGCGACCGGTGGACGGCCCCGCCAGGCACGCCATCGTGGCTGGCGCTGCGGGGTCGCTGGGTGCCGCCGTGCTGGAGCAACTGCTCGGCCGGGGCGGCTTTGCCGAAGTGGCCGTGACCACCGTGCAGCCGCTGCAGCCCAGTCTGCGTGGCATGCGCACGCTGGCCTGGCCACCCGATGCGCAGGCGCTGGCCAGCTTCGGGGCGCGCACCGGCGTGGTGGTGCTGGACGCGCCACGCCATGCCAATGGCCGCGAGGCCGCCTTGCACCGGCCGATGCCGGACGACCTGCCGGCGGTGGCCGCCGCCCTGCACGAAGCGGGCATCGACGACCTGCTGGTGGTGCTGCCGCACGATGCGGCGCGCATGCCCGATGCGCTCAAGGCCGGGCTGGCGACGCTGGACGAGCAGGCGGTGGCCGCGCTGGGTTTTCGGCATGTGGTGTTCATGCGGCCGGCACGTGCGCCGCAGCGTGTTCAGGGGCGTGGCCCGCTCACGCGCTTGGCGGAGTTGATGCTGTCGCAGCTGCGGTTTATGGTGCCCCAGCGCGACCTGCCGATACGCGCCGCCAAGGTGGCCGAGTTCGCGGCCGAGCTGGCGCGGGGGCTGGCCAGCGCCCCCGGCGGCACGCGTGTGGTGCCGCCGGAGCTGGTGTGGCAGGCCGCGCAGCTGGCCGACGCCACGCCGCTGGCCCGCGCCTGGCTGGCGGGGCAGGCCATGCCCGAGGCGCAGGAGCCGCGGCGCCGGATGTAGGCCGGGCTGGTGGGCCCGCCTCTTGCGATGCTGCCCACGCGCGCGGTGGGCCGTGATAATCGGCCGATGCCTGCCCCCCTCCTCAACGACAGCTTTCTGCGCGCCTGCCTGCGCCAGCCCACCGACCACACCCCGGTGTGGCTGATGCGCCAAGCCGGGCGCTACCTGCCCGAGTACAACGCCACGCGCGCCCGGGCCGGCAGCTTCATGGGGCTGGCCACCAGCCCCGCCTATGCCACCGAAGTGACGCTGCAGCCGCTGGAGCGCTTTCCGCTGGACGCGGCCATCCTGTTCTCCGACATCCTCACCGTGCCCGACGCCATGGGCCTGGGCCTGAGCTTCGCGGTGGGCGAAGGGCCGCGCTTCGCCAGCCCGGTGCGCGACGAGGCCGCCGTGGCCGCGCTGGCCGTGCCCGACATGGACAAGCTGCGCTATGTGTTCGACGCGGTGCGCTCCATCCGCCAGGCGCTGGCCGGCCGGGTGCCCTTGATCGGCTTTTCGGGCAGCCCGTTAACGCTGGCCTGCTACATGGTGGAAGGCTCGGGCAGCGACGACTACCGCCGCATCAAGACGATGCTGTACGCGCGCCCCGACCTGCTGCACCGCATCCTGGCCATCAATGCCGAAGCGGTGGCGCAGTACCTCAATGCGCAGATCGATGCCGGCGCCCAGGCCGTGATGCTGTTCGACAGCTGGGGTGGCGTGCTGGCCGACGGGCCCTTCCAGGCCTTCAGCCTGGCCTACACCGCGCGCGTGCTGCAGGCGCTCAAGCGTCAGGATGAACACGGCCAGCGCGTGCCCTGCATCGTGTTCACCAAGGGCGGTGGCCAGTGGCTGGAGCAGATCGCCGGCCTGGGCCCGGATGTGATCGGCCTCGACTGGACGACCGACCTGGGCGCTGCCCGCGCCCGCGTGGGCGACCGGGTGGCGCTGCAGGGCAACCTCGACCCGATGGTGCTGTTTGCGGGCGAGGCGGCGGTGCGCGCCGAGGCTCGGCGGGTGCTGGACCGCTTCGGCACGCCCGCGAGCGGCGGCCACGTGTTCAACCTGGGCCATGGCATCTCGCAGCACACCCCGCCCGAGGCCGTCTCGGCTCTGGTGGACGAGGTGCACAGCCACTCGCGCGCGCTGCGCCGCGCCGTCCAATAGCCCGTGGAATTCGTCGCCGGCGCTTGACTTATCAACAAAGCGGCGATCTCGGCTGACGCATTCCTGGCGTTTGGCCAGCGCCTTGGCAGCCCAGGCGGGGCGTTGTAAGTTGTTGATTTTCAATCGAAATAGCGCTTTGCTGCTTTTGCGGGCAACCTAGGGCAATCCCTTGATGAATCAAGCATTTAGCGCCGCTGCCTCCAGCTTCTTCACAAAGATATCCACAGAAACTCGGGGCAACTCGGCCGGCGGCTGCAAGAGCGCAGATCGGGACGTTTTCAAGCCCGGCCGGCTGGGGAAAACGCGGCCCCCAAGATTTTGTGCGCCGGGGCTTGACTTATCCCCATTTCGCTGCCCGTGCGATCGGGCGTCACGCGTCGTCACTTCCTACCATCGCACTTTCGGAGTTGCAAGCTAAGTCTTTGATTTTCTTGATTTCTTTTGCCTGCCTCAAGATGCGGCAGGCTAGGGCACCTGCCTTGCGGATCAACGAGTTAGCGCCGCTGCCTCCAGCTTCTGCACAAAGTTATCCACAGAAAAATGGGGCAAGTTCTTGATTGACAAATCGCCGCCGAGACAAAGGTGCCCGGCCGGTGGTTCAAGCACCCACGCTTTGGGGGTGTGGTGCTGACAGGGCCTGCCCCGCTTGACTTATCCCCAAAAATTGGCTTGGGGGTGCTGTGTCAAGCTCGCTTGACGCACGGGGCCACAAATCACCACCAGCAGCGCTAAGTCGTTGATTTTTCGACAAGCAGGCGTTGCTGCAAGCTTGGGCAATCCAGGGCTGTTGCCCGGCGCATCAAGCAGTTAGCGCATCTACCTCCAGCTTTTGCACAAAGTTATCCACAGAATGTTTGGGCAAGTGGACAAAGGCCTTGTCTCACAAGCACTTAGCGCGCAACGCTCACACAACCGCGAGCTTTGCGGCGCAAGTGAGGTGCCGCTTGGCTGACTCGCCGGGCGCGAGGGTGGCCGTGGCGGTGGAAACGCCGCAGCACACCGGCCTGGGCGCGCCGCTGGACTACGCCGCGGGCGCCTCACTGCGGCCCGGCACGCTGGTGCGCGTGCCATTGGGCCGGCGCGATGTGCCCGGCATCGTGTGGGACCGGCCGCGGGACCTGGAAGCGCCCGCCGAGCTGCGCCCGGTGCGTGAGGTGCTGTCCGCGCTGCCGCCGCTGGGCGAACCCTGGCGGCAGCTGGTGAGCTTTGCCGCTGCCTACTACCAGCGGGGGCTGGGCGAGCTGGCGCTGGCGGTGCTGCCGCCCGAGCTGCGCAAGCTGGACGACGTGCAGCTGGCCCGCCGGGTGGCGCGCCTGCGCAAGCCGGCTGCCCCGGCCCGGCCCGGTCGGCGCGCCGGTGGCGCCAGCCCCGCCGCCGCCATGGCTGACACGGCGGCCCACCAAGCCGCTGAGACGCCCGAACCCGCGGCCGCCCGGGAGGCCCTGGGCGCGCCCACCATCGGCGCCGGATCGAGCGTGGCCCAGGCCGGCCCGCCTGCCGCCGCGCAAGCCCCGCCGCTCAACGACGAGCAGCAGGCTGCCGTCGATGCCATCGCCGCAGCGGCCGGTACCTATCTGCTGCACGGCGTGACGGGCAGCGGCAAGACCGAGGTCTACCTGCATGCGGCCGAGGCGGCGCTGGCCGCCGGCCGGCAGGTGCTGGTGATGGTGCCCGAGATCAACCTCACGCCGCAGCTGGAAGCGCGGCTGGCGCAGCGCTTTGCCGGCCGGCGGCTGGTGTCGCTGCACAGCGCGCTCACGCCCGCGCAGCGGCTGCAGCACTGGCTGCTGGCCCACCTGGGCGAGGCCGACCTGGTGCTGGGCACACGGCTGGCGGTGTTCGCCTCGCTGCCGCGGCTGGGGCTGATCGTGGCCGACGAAGAGCACGACCCCTCCTTCAAGCAGCAGGAAGGTGCGCGTTATTCGGCCCGCGACCTGGCGGTGTACCGCGGCCACCTGGAAGGTGTGCCGGTGGTGCTGGGCTCGGCCACGCCCTCGCTGGAAACCTGGCAGCGCGTGCAGGAGGGCCGTTACACCCGGCTGGCGCTGTCGCAGCGCATCGGCGGCGGCGTGCTGCCGCGGGTGCGGCTGTTCGACATGAACACGCTGCCCCGCCAGCGCGGCACCCCGACGCCGGCGCTGGCGCCCGCTTTGGTGGACGCGGTGGCCGAGCGCATCGAGCGCGGCGAGCAAAGCCTGCTGTTCCTCAACCGCCGCGGTTATGCGCCGGTGCTGCATTGCACCGCCTGCGGCTGGAAAAGCGGCTGCCCCCATTGCAGCGCCTGGCGCGTGTTCCACAAGGGCGACCGCAGCCTGCGCTGCCATCACTGCGGTTTCAGCGAACGGGTGCCGCGTGCCTGCCCCGACTGCGGCAACCTCGACATCGCGCCGCTGGGCCGCGGCACCGAGCGGCTGGAAGAGCAGATCGCGCAACTGCTGCCCGGTGCCCGCGTGGCCCGCATCGATGCCGACACCACGCGGCACAAGGGCTCGCTGGAAGCGCAGCTGGGCGCCGTGCATGCGGGCGACGTGGACGTGCTGGTGGGCACACAGATGATCGCCAAGGGCCACGACTTCCGGCACATCACGCTGGTGGCGGCGGTGAACCCCGACAGCGCCTTGTTCGCCAGCGACTTCCGTGCGCCGGAGCGCCTCTTCGCGCTGCTGATGCAGGCCGCCGGCCGCGCCGGCCGCGATGCGCAACAGGCCGCGCGCAGCGAGATGTGGGTGCAGAGCTGGCATCCGCAGCACCCCCTGTACGCCGCGCTGCGCAAGCACGACTACCAGGCTTTTGCCGCCAGCCAGCTGGAAGAGCGCCAATCGGCCGGGCTGCCGCCTTTCAGCAGCCTGGCGCTGCTGCGGGCCGAAGCGCGCGAAGCCAGCATCGCGCAGGGCTTTCTGCGGGCGGCTTCCGAGCTGGCCCAGGCCATGGCCGACGCAGCCGGTGTGACGCTGTACCCGCCGGTGCCGCCGCCGGTGGCCCGCGTGGCCGATGTGGACCGCATGCAGATGCTGGTGGAGTCGCCCTCCCGCGTGGCGCTGCAGCGGCTGCTGGCCGCCTGGCTGCCGCAGCTGCATGCGCTGCGCAGCGTGCACAAGGGCGTGCTGCGCTGGGCGGTGGACGTCGATCCGCTGGCCATCTGACGCCCGCGGCCCGCCAGGGCCAGAATCGCGATGCGCCTGCCGCGCCTGGAGTACCGCATGAGCCTGCCCACCTTCGAAACCTTTGCCGCCGAAGCCCGCGAACGCGGCTACCCCGAGGTGCTGGAGCGGGTGTGGCCTGCCGGCCAGGTGGTGGACGACCACGGCCACCCGTTCGCGGTGCAGGCGCTGGTGGTGCAGGGCGAGATGTGGCTCACCGCCCGCGGCCAGACCCGGCACCTGCAGCCGGGCGACCGCTTCGAGCTGGACCGCGACGAGCCGCATGCCGAGCGCTACGGCGCAGCCGGTGCCACCTACTGGGCGGCGCGGCGCGCTTAGCCGGCTTGGTTGATTCAGTCAACGAACTGGGCCCGCACCAGCCGCCATTCCTGCGTGCCGGTCAGCGTGCGTGAGCAGCCCAGCGGCTCGGGCTCGGCGCCGGGCGGCAGCTCGGTGCGTGATCGGTCGCCGGTGCCCACGCCCATTTGCACGCGGTCCAGCCACACGCGGATCTTGCGGCTGGGGTGGGTGTTCCTGACCTGCAGCTGCACGCCGTTGCGCGCCACGCAGTTGGCAGTGAAGTCTTCGACGAACTGCACGTAGCCCGCGGCCTCGTCGGCCGCCGCGGCGGTCTCGGCCCCGGCCGTGATCGCGATCAAGCCGGCCACCCCGGCCGCGAACAGCGCGATGTGCCACCGGGTGGCGGCCTGCATGCTGGGCATCCCTGTCTCCTGCTTGTCGGTGGTTCGGCCATCCTAGACTGGTGGCCATGCAAGCACCCATCGTCATCGTGGGTGGCGGCGTGATGGGTGCCGCCACCGCCTGTTTCCTGGCCCGCGACCATGGCCTGCCCGCCGTGGTGATCGAGCGCGACCTGCGCTACACGCAGGCGTCGAGTGCGCTGTCGGCCAGCTCCATCCGCCAGCAGTTCAGCACGCCGATCAACATCGCCTTGTCGGCCTGGAGCATCCGCTTCCTGCGCCGGCTGGCCGACGAGCTGGCGCTGGCCGACGAGCCGCCGCCGCGCATCGGTCTCACCGAAGCCGGCTACCTGTACCTGGCCACCGAAGCCGGTGTGCCGGCGATGCGCGCCAACCATGCGCTGCAGCTGAGCCATGGCGCCGACGTGCGGCTGCTGGCGCCCGCCGAGCTGCGCGAGCGCTTTCCTTGGCTCAACACCGAAGGCATTGCGCTCGGCGCCTGGGGCGCCAGCGGCGAAGGCTGGTTCGACGGCCCGGCGCTGCACCAGGCGTTCAAGCGCAAGGCGGTGGCCTGCGGCGCGCGCTTCGTGCAGGCCGATGCGGTGGACTTCGAGCACGACGGGCAAGGCAGGGTCGCGGCCGTGCTTTGCGCCGACGGCCAGCGCATGGCCGCCACGCAGGCCGTGCTGCTGTCGGCCGGTGCGTGGTCAGCGCCGCTGGCCGCCCGGCTGGGCGTGGCCTTGCCGGTCAGCGGCAAGAAGCGCGACGTGTTCGTGGTGGACTCACCGGCC
>CAKZXL010000315.1 GCA_937883885.1 uncultured Aquincola sp.
GAGCCAGACCACGCAGCAAAACGCTTCCAGCTCCGAAGAGCTGGCCACCACGGCCGAGGAGATGAGCGCCCAGGCCACCGAGCTGCAGCAGGCGATGTCGTTCTTCGTGCTGCCGCGAGCCGCGGGCGCCGCTGCCGCCCCGTCTGCCGAAGCGCCGGGCCGCCGTGCAGCGCCGGCCGCCGTGGTGTCGGTGGCCTCCCGCAGCCGGCCTGCGCGGCCCAAGCTGGCCACGGTGGCGCCCAGGCCCGCCCGCCGGCTGGCAGAGGCGGACCTGAGCGAAACGGACTTCGTCCGCTTCTAGTCGCTCACTTGACCGAGGCACGTACCCACGCCGGCGCGCCCGACGTGAGGTCGCCCACCTTGACCCCGCGGAAGTTGTTCTCCGCGGTGGCGCCGGCATGGGCCAGCTCGGTCACTGCCGCCACCAGCGACTGGTAGGCCGGCGCATTGGCCGCGGTCAGCCGCACCTCGATCAGCCCGTCCGACGCGATGCTGTTGACCGAGTTGCCCCCCGTCAGGTTCATGATCAGGTAGCTGCTGGCGGGCAGGTTCTGCTGCATCAGGATGTCGCTGCCCAGGAAGTTGACGATGCCGCCGCCTTCCAGGCCGAAGTTGGCCACCAAGTTCAGCGGGTTCGAGCCTGCGCGGCGGTGGCCGTGGTGAACCACTGGCTGGCCACGTTGTACTCGCCGTTCTCGATGATGCGGTTGGCCGCATCGAAGGACAGCTCGGTCGGGAGGGCGGCCAGCTGCGCCGGGGTTTCCGGCCGGCGGCCGCGTCATCACCTCGTTGGGCGCAAAGCCCCAGTCGTTGACCATGCGCCGGTGGATCTCGGCGGCCGAGCGGTATTCCTCGCGCGAGGGCGAAGGCATGCGCACCAGCTCCAGGAACTGGTTCCAGCGCGACTTGGCCGCGGTGGGCGTGCTCTGGTCGTCCAGCAGCGCCGTGACCTGCGGATCGGCCGAGATCCTGGCGGCTGCGGCGGCCACGTCAGCGGGCACCGTGGCCTGATTCCACCAGCCAGTGGCCACAGTCGATTGCGGTGGCCTGCAAGGCACACGGAAAAGCGATGCTGGCGGCCCTTCGCAGGTCGGTTCTTCGTCCCCGCAGGGCGAGCTACCTCCCCTTGCCGAGCGCATTGGTTACACAGCCAGGGTCAAGCGACCCGGGCAGGGGTCGATGAGGAGCTACCAGGGCAAAGCAGTAAGGCTCGGATGTCTCGATCGACCTTGGCCACCATGGCCGCATGGGCCCTTGCGGCCGCCATGGCCGGCCCTTTGGCCGCCGCGCCCACCGGCGAACATGTCGCCTTGTTCAAGAGCGTGAGCGGCAGCGTCACCGTCGTGCGCAACAGCGGGCCTGTCACGGCCACCGCTGGCATGCCGCTGTACGTGGCCGACCGGCTGGTCTCGGCCGCCGATGCCACCGCCGGCATCATGTTCAAGGACGGCACCGCCGTGACCCTGGGTCCCGCCAGCGAGATCGAGCTGCGCGACTACGTGTTCGAGCCCAAGGACGCCAGGTACCAGTTCGACCTGTACCTGTCGCGCGGCAAGGCGGTGTATGCGTCGGGCAAGATCGGCAAGCTGTCGCCCGAGTCGGTGAAGGTGGGCACGCCCACGGCCACCGTCGGCGTGCGCGGCACGCGCTTCATCGTCGAGGCCGAATGACGGCCGCCCGCATTCGCCGGGCCGTGGCGGCGGCCGTGGCCGCCTGCCTGCTGGCCGCTTGCGCCACGCCGCCCCCACCACCCCAGCCGCGCACCACCGTCACCCTGCTGCCCGATGAAGACGGCCAGGTGGGCGCGGTGCTGGTGAGCAATGCGGCCGGCACGCAGCGGGTGAGCGAGGCCTTTGCCGCCACCACGGCCACCGGCCCGGCCGCCACGGCCACCGCGCCGCCTACCGCCGCCGTGCCGCTGGGCCAGGCCGCGGTGGACGCGGCGCATGCCCGGTTGCTGAAGGCGCAGCCGCCCAAGCCCGTCAGCTTCACGCTGCACTTCGTGCTCGACCGCTCGGTGCTGACCGAAGCCTCCAAGGCACAGCTGCCCGCGCTGCTGGCCGCGGTGCGCGAACGCAAGCCCACCGAAATCACTGTCTTCGGCCATGCCGACAGCATCGGCAGCCGCGAGCGCAACCTGCGCCTGTCGGCCGAGCGGGCGCAGGCCGTGGCCGACTGGCTGCGCAGGAGCGACCCCACGCTGGACCGCATCGCGGTGCAGTCCTTCGGCGATGCCGAGCCGCTGGTGCCCACGCCGCCGGGCGTGGCCGAGCCGCGCAACCGGCGCGCCGAAGTGATGGTGCTTTGATGCCCGCCAGCCACCGCGCAGGCGGCACGCTGGGCCACAAGGTCACGCCGCGCCAGGCCGCCGCCATGCTGGTGGCCGGCCTGCTGCTGGCGCTGGCGGTGGGCACGCTGGGCCTGTCGCAGCCGCAGTGGCTGGCGCCGCTGCAGCATGCGCTGCAGGACCCGTTGACGCGGCTGGATGCCCAGGCCGCCCCGGCCTCGCGCAGCGTGGTGGTGGACATCGACGACGTCAGCCTGGCGGCCGTGGGCCAGTGGCCGTGGCCGCGCTACCGGGTGGCCCAGCTGATCGATCGCATCCGCGCCGACCAGCCGGCGGCCATCGTGCTGGACATCCTGTTTCCCGAGCCCGACCGCAGCTCGCTGCACACCTTGCAAGCCACCTTCCAGCGCGACTTCGGCCTCGATCTGCAGATCGCCGGCGTGCCCGAAGGGCTGATGGACAACGACGGCTTCCTGGGCCACCGCATCGCGCAGGCCGGCGTGGTGGGCGCGCGCTACTTCTACTTCGACCACAGCAGCCGGGTCGAGGGCGGCCGGGCGTTGCCACCGCCCGTCACCGGCCGCACCGACCTGCTGGCGCTGGACGAGGCCACCGGCGTGCTGGACAACACCGCGCCGATCGCCGCACGCACGCGGCTCACCGGCTTCGTCAACCAGCGGCCCGACGACGACGGCGTGCTGCGCCGGCTGCCTTTGCTCATCCGCCACCAGGGCGCGATCCACCCCAGCCTGGCACTGGCGGCGGTGATGCGTGCGCAGGGCCTGCAGAGCCTGGATGTGCGCAGCACCGCCGATGGCCTGGTGTTGCAGGTGGGCGCGCAGGCCGTGCCCATCGACGCTCGCGGCCAGCATCGGCTGCGCTTTGCCGGCGGCCCGGCCAGCTACCCGGCCGTGCCGGCGGTGGACCTGCTGGCCGGCCAGGTGCCCGCAGGGCGCTTCCGTGGCCAGGTGGTGTTCATCGGCACCTCGGCCGTGGGCCTCAAGGACCTGCACCGCACCGCGCTGGCACCCGACTTTCCCGGCCTGAAGCTGCATGCCTTGATGGCCGAGAACCTGCTGCAGGGCCGCTTCGCGGTGGAGCCTGCCTGGGGCCCGGCGCTGGCGCTGGCCGCCAGCCTGGCGGTGGGCCTGGCCATGGCCGCGCTGTACATCGGTGTGCAGGGCATCGCGCTGCTGGTGGCCGGCAGCCTGCTGCTGCCGGCGGCGGTGCAGGCGGGTGCTGCAGCCTTGTACCTGCGCACCGGCTTGCTGGTGCCGGCGGCGGCGCCGGTGGCGGTGGGGCTGCTGCTGGCCACGGGGCTTTTCATCACCCGCTTCGCGCTGGAGCGCAGGCGCGCGGCAGCCTGGCGGCGCCAGCTGGAAAACGCCCGCCAGGTCACCATCGAATCGATGGCGTCGGTGGCCGAAACCCGCGACCCCGAGACCGGCGCCCACATCAAGCGCACGCAGCACTACGTGCGCGCGGTGGCGCTGCGGCTGCGCGCCACCGGCCAGCACCTGGCGCTGCTGACCGACGACTACATCGAGCTGCTGTTCATGTCGGCGCCGCTGCACGACATCGGCAAGGTGGGCGTGCCCGACCACATCCTGCTCAAGCCGGGGCGGCTGACCGACGACGAGATGGTGCTGATGAAGCAGCATGCCGAGTTCGGCCGCAAGATCATCTTCAGCACCGCTCAGCGCATCGACGGCGACAACTTCCTGACCATCGCCGGCGACATCGCCGCCACCCACCACGAGAAGTGGGATGGCAGCGGCTACCCGCTGGGCCTGGCCGGCCAGGACATTCCGCTGGCCGGGCGCATCATGGCGGTGGCCGACATCTACGACGCGCTGATCAGCCGCCGCTGCTACAAGGAACCCTTCAGCCACGCCAAGGCCACGCAGATGATGCGCGAGCTGCGCGGCACCACCTTCGACCCCGCGGTGCTCGATGCCTTTTTCGAGATCGAGGACACGATCCAGGCGATTGCCGACGAGCACCGCGACGAGGCCGAAGGCGACCTGAGCCCGCAGGCCGCCGCCGCCGGCGTGATCGAAGGCCTGCGCCAGCGCAGCGCGGGCGTGGGCCCCGGGCCCGGCGCCATGCCACAGCCGGCGCGCAGCCAGCAGGCGCCCTGAGGCGGGAGCCGGCGCCTGGCTGCTGCCAGAATCGGGCGCTGCCCTTCCCGTTCTGCCATGCCCCGCCCCACAGCCGTTTCCCGGGCTTGCCTTGCCGATCCGATGCCGCTGTTCCGCGCAGACCGGCTGCAGGCCGCACGTGCCGCCGCCCAGGCGCTGGTTGACCAGGGCGACGCGGCGCAACGCGCCGATGCGCACACCCTGCTGGCCCGCATCGCGCGTCGGCAGGGCCGGCTCGACGAGGCACTGGCCGACAGTGGCCAGGCGGTGGAAGTGGCGCAACAAGCGGCCGATCCTGCGCGTGAATGCCGCGCCCGCGTGCAGCGGGCCCATGCGCTCAACGCGCTGGGACGGATCGAAAAAGCCACCGACGAAGCCCACGAGGCGCGCCAGCTGGCCGAGGCCAGCGGCGATGCCGGTGCCCAAGCCGCCGCGGCCGAAGCCCTGGGCGCCGTGCAATGGGCCATGGCGCGCTGGCCGGAGGCCCTGGCCAGCTTCCAGCACATGCAGGCGCTGGCCGCTGCGGCCGCGGATGTGGATCTGCAGGCCGTGGCCCATGGCAGCCTGGCCAGCGTGGAGGGCGAGCTGGGCCGCCAGGCCACCGACCCGGCGCAAGCCCAGGCCAGGCGCCAGCGGGCCCTGCATCATGCGGGCGAGTACCTGCGCCTGGCCACCGCAGCGGGCGACGTGCATGCCATGCGCAGTGCCCGTCACAACCAGGCCGTGGCGCAGCTGGGCCTGGGCGACCTCACCGCCGCCCGCCTGACGCTGCAGGCGGTGCATGACGAAGCGGGCGAGGACGGCGGCGTGGCCGCCGCCATCGCGCTGCTGAACCTGGCCGAGATGGACCTGCAGGACGGGCAGCCCGCGGCTGCGCTGCAGCGCCTGCAAGCCGCTCATGCGCTGCTGGCGCCAACGGGCGATGCGGCCTACCTGCAAAGCTGCTGCCGCCTGCTGTGCGACGTGCACGAGGCGCTGGGCGCCCATGCCGAGGCCCTGCACTGGCACAAGCAGTTCCATGCGCACTATGCGCAGCTGGCGTCCGACCGGGCGCAGATGCACGCCC
>CAKZXL010000316.1 GCA_937883885.1 uncultured Aquincola sp.
ATCGACGGCATTGCCTTCCAGACCAACATCCTGGCGCTGAACGCGGCGGTGGAAGCCGCCCGCGCCGGTGAGCAGGGCCGCGGCTTTGCAGTGGTGGCCTCGGAAGTGCGCTCGCTGGCCAAGCGCTCGGCCTCGGCCGCGCAGGAGATCAAGGTGCTGATCGGCGACAGCGTGGGCAAGGTGGAAGACGGCGCCCGCCTGGTGCAGGACGCCGGCAGCACCATGAGGACATCGTGCACAGCGTGCGCCGGGTCAGCGACATCATCGGCGAGATCACCTCGGCCACCACGGACCAGAGCCATGGCATCGGCGAGGTGGGCAGCGCGATGGCCGAGCTGGACCGCATGACGCAGCAGAACGCCGCGCTGGTGGAACAGTCGGCCGCTGCGACGCAAAGCCTGAAGCAGCAAGCCGATCGCCTGGCCGACGTCGTGGCCGGCTTCAAGACTTGAGTGGGCGCCTAGAGGAACCGCTCGAGCAGCCGCCGCGAGCCGCGGTCCAGCGAGCGCCAGTTGGGCACGTTGAAGAAGATGCCGTGACCGCTGGCGATCATCAGCCGGCCGTCGGTGCCGACGCGGCGGATGTCCTCTTCGCCCTTCAGCTCGAAGCGCGTGGGGCCGCGGTCGGTGTCCACGTCCCACAGGCTGGGCGTCGAGAACGTGGACACGGCGCGGATGCGCTGGATCTGCGGCGCGAACTCGCGCTGCGCCAGTTCGTCGTCGACCAGCGCCCGCAGCGGCGCCGGCAGGTCGGCCAGGCGTTCGATCCAGGCCACCTCGCGGACCTCGGCGCTGATCATCGACACGCCTTCGTCGGGCGCCCCCAGCGGAAAGGCGCGCACCGGCGTCACGCCTTCGTGGCGATGGCCTTCGGCCGTGGTCAGCACCAGGCGGCCGAAGCCGTCACGTTCCAGGTTGAAAGCAGCGGGCTGCATCGTCAGGCTCCGGCCGGGTGGGCGGCGTGGGTGGGCTCGCGCTCGGGCGTCACGTCGTCGGCATCCACCCGGCGGGCCTGCGCCTCATAGAGGCGCCAGTAGTGGCCCTGGCGGGCGATCAGCTCGTCGTGCGGGCCCACCTCCACCACGCGGCCACGGTCCATCACCACCAGCCGGTCGGCCTTGCGCAGCGTGGACAGCCGGTGCGCGATGGCAATCGTGGTGCGGCCCTGCACCAGGTTGTCCAGCTCCTTCTGGATCTCGCCTTCGGTCTCGGTGTCCACCGCCGACGTGGCTTCGTCCAGGATCAGGATGCGCGGGTCGATCAGCAGCGCACGCGCGATGGAGATGCGCTGGCGCTCACCACCCGACAGGCCCTGGCCGCGCTCGCCCACCAGCGAGTCGTAGCCGTGCGGCAGCCGCAGGATGAACTCATGGGCATGGGCCGCGCGGGCGGCCGCGATGATCTCGGCGCGGGTGGCGTCGGGCCGGCCGTAGGCGATGTTTTCGGCCACGGTGCCGAAGAAGAGGAACGGCTCCTGGAGCACCAGGCCGATGTGGCGCCGGTAGTCGGCCACGCTGAAGCGGCGGATGTCGGTGCCGTCCACCTCGATCGCGCCGTCGGTCACGTCGTAGAAGCGGCAGATCAGGTTGACCAGCGTGCTCTTGCCCGAGCCGCTGTGGCCCACCAGGCCGATCATCTCGCCGGGGCGGATGTCGAGGTCGAGCCCGCGGATGATGGAGCGGCTGCCGTAGCGGAAGCCCAGTCCGCGCATGCGGATGCCGCCGCGCGGCTGCTGCAGGGCCACCGGGTGCTCCGGCTCAGGCACGTTGGACACATGGTCCAGGATGTCGAAGATGCGCTTGGCGCCGGCCGCCGCCTTCTGCGTGACCGAGACGATGCGGCTCATCGAATCGAGCCGGGTGTAAAAGCGCCCGATGTAGGCGATGAAGGCGGTGAGCACACCCACCGTGATGCTGCCGCGTGACACCAGCCAGATGCCGAAGGCCCAGACCACCAGCAGGCCGACGTCGGTCAACAGCGACACCGTGGGCGAGAACAGCGACCAGGTCTTGTTGAGCCGGTCGTTGACGGCCAGGTTCAGCCGGTTGGCGGCCTTGAAGCGGTCGGCCTCGCGGCGCTCCTGCGCGAAGGCCTTGACCACGCGGATGCCCGGGATGGTGTCGGCCAGCACGTTGGTCACGTCACCCCACACGCGGTCGATCTTCTCGAAGCCGGTGCGCAGCCGGTCGCGCACCAGGTGGATCATCCAGGCGATGAAGGGCAGCGGCAGCAGCGTGACCAGCGCCAGCCAGGGGTTGATGGAAAACAGGATGGCCGAGGTCATGCCGATCATCAGCACGTCGGTGGCAAAGTCGAGCGCATGCAGCGACAGGAACACGCTGATGCGGTCGGTCTCGGAGCCGATGCGCGCGATCAGGTCGCCGGTGCGCTTGGCGCCGAAGTAGTCGAGCGACAGCCGCAGCAAATGCTCGAAGGCGGCGGTGCGCAGGTCGGCCGCGATGCGCTCGGACACCAGCGCCAGCAGCCAGGTGCGCGCCCAGCCCAGGCCCCAGGCCAGCAGCGCCGAGCCCAGCAACCCCGCCAGCAGGCTGATCACCAGCCAGGTGTCGATGCGCTGGCCGTTCTGGAACGGGATCAGCACGTCGTCCATCAGCGGGATGGTGAGGTAAGGCGGCACCAGCGTGGCGGCGGTGGACGCCAGCGTCAGCGAAAAGCCGGCGATCAGCTGCTTGCGGTACGGCTTGGCAAAGCGCCCCAGGCGCAGCAGCACCCAGGTCGAAGGCACCTCGGTGGCCTCGCGGCTGAAGTCGTCGGGCTCGAAGGCGTCGTCGGCATCGTCCGGCGGGCTGCGGTGCAGCCGGTCGAGTTGGCGCTCCACCTGCGCCATCCACTGCAGCGCCTGCACGTTGGCGGCCAGCGTGAAGCGCCACTGCGCCAGCCGCCGGTGGGCGTCGTGCATCTCGATGGTGCCGACGCCGGCATGGTCGGTGTGGCGCAGCGCCAGGTCGGCGGTCAGCGTCCAGTCGGCCCAGCCGTCAGTGCTGCCGGCCAGCAGGCGGCGGTCGGTGAGCACCAGCAGGCCGGGCGCAAAGCGCTGGCGGGCGTCGAGGTCAACCTCCAGCGTGGCCAGCACGTTCTCGTCGCTCGCCAGCAACGAAGGCAAGGCGTTGGTGAGGTGGAGCGCGCCAGGCGCGCCGACAGTGGAAGATGGATCTTGGAGGGGTTGCATCGACAGGCCGGCCCGGGCGATGGCCAGGCAGACGGATTCTGAACCATGCCCGCAACGCACCAACCACCACGGCCGCCGACAGCCCGGGCGGCACACGACGCACAATCCCACGAATCACCCGGCCTCGCGGCACAACCCCCTGCGGACCCATGAGCAAATTCCAAGACATCCGGCTGCTGCGCATCAACTACCTGCGGGGGCCCAGCATCTGGACCTACCGCCCCGTGCTGGAGACCTGGCTCGACCTCGGCGAGCTGGAGAACCATCCGTCCAACCTGCTGCCCGGCTTCAACGCCCGGCTGACCGCCCTGCTGCCGGCGCTGGTGGAGCACCACTGCGGCGTGGGTGAGCGCGGCGGCTTCCTGCAGCGGCTGGAAGGCGGCACCTGGATGGGGCATGTGCTGGAGCACGTGGTCATCGAGCTGCTGAACCTGGCCGGCATGGCCACCGGCTTCGGCCAGACGCGCAGCACCTCGCAGCACGGCGTCTACCGCATGGTGTTCCGGGCCCGGGACGAGCATGTCTCGCGCACCGCGCTGGCCTGCGGCCACCGGCTGCTGATGGCCGCCATCAACGACGAGCCCTTCGACGTGCCGGCCGCGGTGGCGCAGATCCGCGAGCAGCTGGACGACACCTACTTCGGCCCCAGCACCGCCTCCATCGTCTCGGCGGCCACCGACCGGCGCATCCCGCACATCCGCCTGAACGGCGGCAACCTGGTGCAGCTGGGCTACGGCATGCGCCAGCGCCGCATCTGGACGGCCGAGACCGACAAGACCGGTGCCATCGCCGAGAACATCGCCGGCGACAAGGACCTGACCAAGCGCCTGATCGCCGCCTGCGGCGTGCCGGTGCCCGAGGGCAGCACCGCCGACACCCCCGCCGCCGCCTGGGAGGCGGCCGAAGACATCGGCCTGCCGGTGGTGGTCAAGCCGCTGGACGGCAACCACGGCCGTGGCGTCAGCCTCGACCTCAACACCCGCGAGGAGGTGGAAGCCGCCTGGCACGTGGCCGACGCCGAAGGCAGCGGCGTGATCGTCGAGCGCTACATCCGCGGCGACGAACACCGGCTGCTGGTGGTGGGCAACGAGGTGGTGGCCGCCGCCCGCGGCGAAAGCCTGTGGATCACCGGCGACGGCCAGTCCACCGTCACCGCCCTGGTGGACAACCAGCTCAACACCGACCCCCGCCGCGGCGAGGCCGAGGAATTTCCGCTCGAATTCATCGACCTGCAGAAGGACGGCGTGATCCGCCTGCTGCTGCAGCGCCAGGGGCTGACGCCCGAGTCGGTGCCCGAGGCGGGCCGGCGCATCCTGGTGCAGCGCAACGGCAACGTGGCCATCGACTGCACGGACGACGTGCACCCCGAGGTGGCCCGTGTGGCCGCGCTGGCCGCGCGCGTGGTGGGCCTGGACATCGCCGGCATCGACCTGGTGGCCGAGGACATCCGCCGCCCGCTGCATGTGCAGGGCGGCGCCGTCGTCGAGGTGAACGCCGGCCCCGGCCTGCTGATGCACCTGAAGCCCGCCGTCGGCGTGCCGCGCCCGGTGGGCCGCGCGGTGGCCGACCACCTGTTCCGCGAGGGCGAAGACGGCCGCATTCCCATCGTGGGCGTTGCCGGCACCCGCAACACCACCCTGGTGGCGCGGCTGGTGGCCTGGCTGCTGCAGCTGGCCGGCCGCCATGTGGGCCTGGCCTGCCGCGAGGGCCTGTACCTGGAGCGCCGCCGCGTGGAAGGCGGCGACGCCACCCGCTGGGACAGCGCCCAGCGCCTGCTGATGAGCCGCAGCGTGGACACCGCGGTGATCGAGAACGGCCCGGTCGAGATCCTCAACGACGGCCTGGCCTATGACCGCTGCGACGTCGGCATCGTCACCGACCTCGACCTGCCCGAAGCCCTGCGCGCACCGCTGGCTCAGCACGATTTCTTCGAGGCCGAGCAGCTGGTCAAGGTGCTGCGTACCCAGGTGGACGTGGTGCTGTCGCACGGCACCGCGGTGCTCAATGCCGCCGACGAACGCGTGGCCGCGCTGGCCGAGCTGTGCGACGGCGACACCATCCTCTACGGGCTCGACCCGCAGCTGGTGGCCATTGACAAGCACCGCGGCACCGGCGCCCGCGGCGGCCGCGCGGTGTTCGTGCGCGAAGGCCGTGTGGTGCTGGCCACCGGCAGCGCCGAAACCCGCCTGGCCCCGCTGCAGCGCATGGCGCTGGGCCGCGGCGCCACGCATGCCCCGATCGACACCGAAGCCCTGCTGGCCGCCATCGCCGCAGCCTGGGCGCAGGATGTTCCGCCCGACCTGATGATTGCCGGCATCGAGACCTTCGCCGGCGACGTGGCCACCGCTGCCTGACCTACCGCCTCAAGCCCATGCAAGTCTCCCGCATTCGCGCGCTGCGCGGCCCCAACCTCTGGACCCGCAACACGGCCATCGAGGCGATCGTCCAATGCTCCGAGAAGGCGCTGACGCTGTCGCAGCGCGACGACTTCGAAGACCGCGTGCGCCAGCGCTTCCCGGCCATCGGCGCGCTGCGGCCGGCCACCGGCGCCGCCTCGCTGGCCCATGTGCTGGAAGCCGCCGCACTGGCGCTGCAGAAGGAAGCGGGCTGCCCCGTCACCTTCAGCCGCACCTCGGCCACGGTGGACGAAGGCGTGTACCAGGTGGTGGTGGAGTACAGCGAAGAGGCGGTCGGCCGCATGGCGCTGGAAGAAGCGCACCTGCTGGTCAGCGCCGCGCTGGCCGGCACCGACTTCGACGTCGACGCCGCCATCCGCCGCCTGCGCGAGAAGGACGAGGACGTGCGCCTGGGCCCCAGCACCGGCAGCATCGTCAACGCGGCGCTGGCGCGCGGCATCCCGTACCGGCGCCTGACCGAAGGCAGCCTGGTGCAGTTCGGCTGGGGCGCCAAGCAGCGCCGCATCTGGGCCGCCGAGGTCGATTCCACCAGCGCCGTGTCCGAGGCCATCGCCCAGGACAAGGACCTGACCAAGAAGCTGCTGCGCGCGGCCGGCGTGCCGGTGCCCATCGGCCGCCCGGTGGACAGCGCCGACGACGCCTGGGCCGTGGCCCAGGAAGTGGGCCTGCCGGTGGTGGTCAAGCCGCAGGACGGCAACCAGGGCAAGGGCGTGACGGTGAACATCACGCACCGCGACCACCTGGACATCGCCTACCGCGCCGCCGAGGAATACGGCACCGTGATGGTCGAGAAGTACCTGCCCGGCTGCGACTACCGCATGCTGGTGGTGGGCGACCAGCTGGTGGCCGCTGCGCGCCGCGACCCGCCGCACGTGATCGGCGACGGCGAGCACACCGTGCGTGAGCTGGTCGAGCGCGTCAACGCCGACCCGCGCCGCGGCGAAGGCCATGCCACCTCGCTGACCAAGATCCGCTTCGACGAGATCGCCATCGCGCGGCTGGCTGAACAAGGCCTGACCGAGCAGTCGGTGCCCGCGGTGGGCCAGCGCGTGATCCTGCGCAACAACGCCAACCTGAGCACCGGCGGCACCGCCACCGACGTGACCGACGACGTGCACCCCGAAGTGGCCGAGCGCGCGGTGGCCGCGGCCCGCATGATCGGCCTGGACATCTGCGGCGTGGACGTGGTGTGCGAAGGCGTGCTGGAGCCGCTGGAGGCGCAGCACGGCGGCGTGGTGGAAGTCAATGCCGCGCCCGGCCTGCGCATGCACCTGTCGCCCTCGTACGGCAAGGGCCGGCCGGTGGGCGAGGCCATCATCAACCACCTGTTTCCGCCGGGCGAAGACGGCCGCATCCCGGTGGTGGCCGTCACCGGCACCAACGGCAAGACCACCACGGCGCGCCTGATCGCGCACCTGCTGGCCAGCGACGGGCTGCGCGTGGGCATGACCAACACCGACGGCGTGTACGTGGAAGGCCGGCAGATCGACTCCGGCGACTGCAGCGGCCCCAAGAGCGCCCGCAGCGTGCTGGCCCACCCCGACGTGGACGCGGCGGTGTTCGAGACCGCCCGTGGCGGCGTGCTGCGCGAAGGCCTGGGCTTCGACCGCTGCCAGGTGGCGGTGGTCACCAACATCGGCGCCGGCGACCACCTGGGCCTGAACTACATCACCACGGTGGAAGACCTGGCGGTGCTCAAGCGCGTGATCGTGCAGAACGTGGCGCCCAACGGCTATGCGGTGCTCAACGCGGCCGATCCCATCGTGGCCAAGATGGCGGCCACCTCGCCGGGCAAGGTGATCTTCTTCGCGGCCGACCGCCACCACCCGGTGATGGCCACCCACCGCGCCCAGGGCGGCCGCACGGTGTACGTGGACGACGGCGCGGTGGTGGTGGCCGAAGGCAGCTGGCGCGAAGCCATCGCGCTGCGCGACGTGCCGCTGACGCGCGCCGGCACCATCGGCTTCCAGGTGGAGAACGTGCTGGCCTCGGTGGCGGCGGCCTGGGGCCTGGGGCTGGACCTGGCGGCCATCCGCAGCGGGCTGGCCAGCTTCGTCAACGATGCGCACAACGCGCCCGGCCGCTTCAACGTGATGGACTTCCGTGGCGCCACCATCATTGCCGACTATGGCCACAATCCCGACGCGATGCGGGCGCTGGTGCAGGCGGTGGATGCGATGCCGGCCAAGCGCCGCAGCGTGGTGATCAGCGGCGCCGGCGACCGGCGCGACGAGGACATCCGCGAGCAGACCGTGATCCTGGGCGATGCCTTCGACGACGTGATCCTGTACCAGGACGCGGCCCAGCGTGGCCGCGCCGATGGCGAGGTGATGGCGCTGCTGCGCGAAGGCCTGGGCCAGGCCCGCCGCACCCGCCACGTGGAAGAGATCCGCGGCGAGTTCATCGCCATCGACACCGCGCTGGACCGCCTGCAGCCGGGCGACCTGTGCCTGGTGCTGGTGGACCAGGTGGAAGAGGCGCTGGCCCACCTCGACCAGCGCATCAAGGCCGGATGACCCCGGCCGCCGCCAACACCTACGGCGCCGACGAGTCGGGCCTGATCTGTGGCTACCGGCTGGGGCCGGGCCGCCACGGTCAGGACATCGGCTCGGCGGAGGCGGCGCAATGGCTGGCGGCGCGGCACGCGGGTGCCGCGGCCCACGGCGAGTTCCTGTGGCTGCACTTCAACCTGGCGCACACCGGCAGCCAGCCCTGGCTGGAGCACGCGGCGCAACTGCCCGAGCCCTTTTTCGAGGCGCTGAAGGAAGACCTGCACTCCACCCGCATCGAGCGCACCGACCACCATGCGCTGATCGCGGTGATCAACGACGTGCACTTCTCGTTCTCGTTCGAGCCGTCGGAGATCAGCACGCTGTGGGTGCACGTGGACCGGCACCTGGTGGTGACGGCGCGGCGCCATGCGCTGCGCTCCATCGACGCCCTGCGCACCGCCGCCAAGCGCGGCGACACCATCGCCTCACCCATCGAGCTGCTGGAAGCGCTGCTGCGTGCGCAAGCCGACGTGCTGGTGCGCATCGTGCGCGACGTGACCGCCCGCGTGGACGAGGTGGAGGACGAGCTGCTGGCCAACCGGCCCGATGCCCGCCGCGCCAAGCTGGGCGCGATGCGGCGGGTGCTGGTGCGGCTGCAGCGGCTGCTGGCGCCCGAGCCGGCGGCCCTCTTCCGCCTGCTGCAGCATCCGCCCGCGTGGATCGACGAAGCCGGCGTGCTGGCGCTGCGCCAGTCCACCGAAGAGTTCTCGGTGGTGCTGCGCGACATG
>CAKZXL010000317.1 GCA_937883885.1 uncultured Aquincola sp.
GTTGCAGCGTCTGCCGACGCTGCTCAACACCCGGCTCGATGAACTGCTGCCGCATCGCTGGACTGCAGCGAAAGCCTGAACGCCTTCTCGACGTCAAGGTGGGGCGGCTGGACGCTCACGCAGCACCCAGGCTCCAGCCAGAAGCGAGGGGCTGTAAGGGTGGGTCGTGCGCTCTTCGGCCGAGAGCTCCGCGAATGACTTCGCGAACTGAGCCATAGCATGCCAAGTCGGGAACGTCAGGAGCTCGGCAACGAGCTCCAGCGCTTTGGCTCGAGGCATCTGCCGCGCGACTGCCTTCAGCAGCAGGCCAGCCTTCGTTTTCGCGCCTTCGACGCATCGGTTGGCAAGGGCACGAGCCTCGTCTGCCTTCCTGGGCGGAGAGACGCCAGCGACGTGGCAAGCGATTTCAAAACGGGAAGGCGGTCGCTCCTGGACCGCAGGGGCGGGGGACTGGTTCATCGACACTCCATGTCGAGGTCCGAACATCAATCGCACGTGGCGATGCATGGCTCACTCATGCCTGTTCAGACCTCTGGAGGGGTCGACAAAGAGGCGGCTATGACGAGAGCAACTTGCTTCTCGGTGCTGCCTCTGGCTTCTCCGATGTGAGCGGAAGGTGCGCACTGCACGCCCTTGGCACTCTAAGAGAAGTGCGGTTCGGGCGCTTGAAATCCTTGGAGCACAGTCAGGAAGACTGGTCGCAACTGAGTGTTCATGTTCGCCGTAGCCCACCGCGTCGCGACTCGGCGCGGTGGCGACGCGCCCTGGAAAGCCGAACGAGGGCCTCCCGGCCCTCGCTCCTGACTCAGCAGCTAGGGGTTAGGCCGCCATCCGCCGGCACTCGTCAGCGCACCGGTGGCACGCCTGGGCGCACTGCTGGCAGTGGTCATGCTGGTGCCTGCCACACTCGTCGCCACACGCCTGGCAGACCTGCGCGCACAGCTGGCACAGCTGCTTGGCGAAGTCGCTGCCCCGGGCCATGTAGCCAGCCGCCAAGCGGCAGATTGCGGCGCAGTCCATGTCCAGCGCGACGCATCGCGCCATCATCTTGACGTCCTGCTCCTGCAGGCAGGCCGCGGCGCAGTGGTCACAGGCGTCAGCGCAGGCGTTGCACGCCTCGATGCAGGATTGGTTCTCTTGGTGAGCCATCTTGAAACTCCTTCGTTCTAGGTTAGACCGCGGACACCAGGTGCATCCGCGCACGGTCAAGCTCGCCGCAACAGCGGCGTGAACGGAGCGTCAGGCTCGAGGTTTGTGCTCGGGAGGAGGCCCCACGAAAGAGGCCGGTAGCAGGTAAGCGACCGGCCGGAGGAGCGACGGCAACCCAGTGTTTGGATGAAACTCGGAGTCGCCACAGAGGGTAGGCATCGACGCCAGGTGACACGGTCCGGCGTGTGCAAGTTGGCCCATCTCGTGGACCTTGGCAGGCTTGGAGACGCTGTGCGTTGGGTGATGTGCGCTTGCTGCAGCCATCGAGGCTTGGTGCGCGCTGGCTGCGCCCATAGAGGCACACGCAATCTGGCAAGCCACCGTGGCGCTCGCCACCGGCAGGAAGGTCGCCAGGACCAAGCCCAGCACGAAGCGCTGGACGCGGGAGCGTGCGAACCACCGGAACACAACGAACAGCCCGAACGGTTACTTGTGCTTGGCCAACCACTTGTCCAGTTGGTCGATTTCCTTTTGCTGGTCCTTCATCATCTTCTGGGCCATCGCCTTGAGCTCCGGCGACTTTCCGTGCTGCACCTCGACCTTGGCCATGTCCACCGCCTGCTGGTGGTGCATGCGCATCATCATGGCGAAGTCCTTGTCGGTGTCGCCGGTGGGCTGCATTCCTTGCATCTTCTGCATGCCGGCCATCATGGACTCGTGCATCTGCTGCGAGCCGTGAGCCATGTTGCCCGCAGACGCCGATGCCGACCCGGCCGACTGCGCGAAAGCAGCCCCTGAGCAGGTGAGGGCACAGGCAAGGAGGAGAGGTGAAAGTGGTTTTTTCATGGCGGAGACTCCGGCGGTAGCTGACCCTCCACACTGGGGCAATCCGCGTTCCTCGGCACCCCTGCGGGTAGAACTCCGCGCGGCCTAAGCCGCGCAATCGTCACTCAACCTTCACTGTCCGCAGTCTGAGGGCGTTGCCTATGACGCTGACCGACGAGAGCGCCATCGCCGCGGCAGCGACCACCGGCGACAACAGCAGCCCGAAGAAGGGGTAGAGCACGCCTGCTGCAAGCGGGATGCCGGCGACGTTGTAGGCGAAGCTCAGAAAGAGGTTCTGGCGGATGTTGCGCATCGTCGCGTTGGAGAGGGTGCGCGCCCGAACGATGCCCATCAGGTCTCCCTTGAGCAGCGTGATGCCTGCGCTCTCCATCGCGACGTCGGTGCCGGTGCCCATCGCGACCCCGACCGTGGCCTGGGCAAGTGCTGGCGCATCGTTGACGCCATCACCGGCCATCGCAACCACTCGGCCCTCGCTCTGAAGGCGCTTGACAACCGCTGCCTTGTCTTCAGGAAGCACGTCAGCCACAACGTCGTCGATGCCAAGCTGGTGGCCCACCGCCTCTGCAGTCGTCTTGCCGTCGCCAGTGAGCATCACCACCCGCACGCCAGCGGCCTTGAGCCCTTGCAGGGCCTGCGGCGTCGTTGCCTTGATGGGGTCGGCAATCGCAGCGAACCCGGCAAGCCTGCCGCCAACACCCACGAAGATGACCGTGGCGGCCTTCTGCCGCTGCTCATCGGCGTACTTTTCCAGCCCAGACGTGTCGATGGCGTGCTCTGCCAGGAACTTCGCGCTGCCCGACACGATGGCTAGGCCATCCACTGTTCCGACCACGCCCTTGCCTACGGGGGAGTCGAAGTCCGTGACCGGAGACAGAGCCAGCTTGCGCTCCTGCGCATCCATGACGATGGCCATGGCCAGCGGATGCTCGCTTGCACGCTCGACGCTGGCCAGCTTCTGCAGCACGTCATCTGCCGAGAACCCCGAAGCAGGTTCGATGTGCACGACCTTCGGTCGTCCTTCGGTCAGCGTACCGGTCTTGTCGACCACGAGCGTGTCGACCTTCTCCATCTTCTCGAGCGCTTCGGCATCGCGGATGAGCACACCGTGTTGGGCACCCTTGCCGACACCCACCATGATGGACATCGGCGTGGCCAGACCCAGCGCACAAGGACAGGCGATGATGAGCACGGCCACCGCAGTGACCAACGCGTAGCTGAAGGCTGGCGACGGACCCCACACCAGCCAGGCGACGAAGGTCAGCGCCGCTACCAAGATGACAACTGGGACGAACCAACCCGCGACTTGGTCAGCCATCCGCTGGATGGGCGCACGGCTGCGCTGAGCGGCAGCCACCATGTGCACGATTTGAGAGAGCAGGGTGTCTGCGCCGACCTTTTCTGCGCGCATGACGAAGCCGCCCGTCTGGTTCAGCGTGCCGGCCGTGACCTTGGACCCGACCGCCTTCGCGACCGGGATGGGCTCGCCCGTCACCATCGACTCGTCGACGTTGCCCTTGCCCTCCGTGAGTTCACCGTCGACGGGTACTTTTTCGCCTGGGCGGACCCGCAAGAGGTCGCCGACCTGGATGGCGTCAACCTGGACCGTCTCGTCGTTGCCCTGGGCGTCGACCTTGACGGCCGTCTTCGGCGCCAGTCCCAGCAGTGCCTTGATGGCGCCCGAGGTCTTCTCGCGAGCGCGGAGTTCCAGAACCTGGCCGAGCAGAACCAGCACTGTGATGACGGCTGCAGCCTCGAAGTAGATGGCCACGGCCCCGCCTTCCAGGCGCAGATTGGCTGGGAACAGTTGCGGCGCCACGGTGCCCACGATGCTGTAGAGCCAGGCCGCGCCCGTTCCCAGCGCTATGAGCGAGAACATGTTCAGGCTGCGGTTCTTTACCGACGCGACCGCGCGGACGAAGAACGGCCAGCCGGCCCACAAGACGACCGGTGTGCCGAGCAGCAACTGGACCCAGTTCGACGTCTGCTGCGCGATGAGGTGGTGGATGTTGAAGAGGTGCCCGCCCATCTCGAGCGCGAACACCGGCAGCGTGAGGGCCAAGCCAATCCAGAACCGCCGGGTCATGTCGCGAAGTTCTGGACTCTCGCCTTGCTCCGCTGTCGCCAGGACCGGCTCAAGCGCCATGCCGCAGATGGGGCAGCTGCCCGGGCCCATCTGACGCACTTGGGGGTGCATCGGGCAGGTGTACTCGACCTGGCTCTGGTCGCCCTCAGACGGTGCCTTTGCCGTCGCCGGGGCGTGCCCATGGTGGCTATGGTCGTGATGCGCGTGCCCCCAATGGTCGGCCGCCCCAGGGTGGCGATGCTCGTGACCGGCCATGACCGTGCCATCCGGCATCACATGGCTGCCCACGGGCGTTTTGCCGTGCTCGTGGCTCGAATGGTCGTGATGCTGATGGGAGGAAGTTGGCATGGCGTTCTCCTGTTCTTGTTCGTAGTTTCAACCTTGACCTTGTCGGAAGGTCAAGGGGTGCCATGCATCTTCAAGTGGTCATCTGAACGCAGCCACCGAAATCCAGATGCCGAGCCCCGCCAGCAAGAGCCAGCAACCCCAGAACAGGAACCGCTCCCACCACAGGGGTGAACTCTCCCGGCTCTCAAGTCTGAACTTCAGTGTCATGCCGACACCATGGACGAGCGCGCCGCCGACAAGCAGCGGCAAGCCGTACGCCCGCAGCCACTGCGGCAGAACCAGAGCCATTCCGGCGCCAAGAACGACGGCACCCAGCCCGGACGCCAGTTCTGCCGACTTGGCAGGTCCTGCGTTCATTCGTCGAGCGGGGCGTTGCCCCGGGGCGCAGCCTCTTTGGGTGCAGCGTGACCATGGGCGCCATGGTGCCCGTGAAAGAGGTGCATCAGCGGGCAGGCAAGCAGGAGGAGATACGGAACTGCTTGAGCGAAGTGCGTCAGATGCTCCGTGAGCAAGTAATAGATGCCTACGGCGCCTGCGATGAGCATGAAGACGCCCAGCGGCGAACGCCAGCGAGAAGGTGCGGTCTGTTCGTTCATGGTCTGCCCCGGCTCCTTTGTCCCTAGCGTCGCAGGAACGGGAGCAGGGCAGCTTGACGTGAATCAACCGCAGCAGCCGCAGCAGCCACTCTTCTTGGTCTGGCCCGGCGCAACCTCTGTCGGCGCAACGACGGGGGTGTAGCCGGCCTCGCTGATGGCTTGTGCCACCGCGCAGGCGTCAGCATCTGCCGGCTCGACTCCCACCAAGTGCTGGGCAAGGTCAATCTGCACCTTCGCTCCTGCATCCACAGCCTGGACAGCCTTGGTGATGGTGCTTGCGCAGTGGCCGCAGGTCATGTCCTCAACTCGATAGGTCAGCATCGTGAGCTCCTTTTGCTTCAGTGCCTCCAGTCTCAACCTTGACGCTGTAGGAAGGTCAAGGGCTTGACCTTCCTACGAGGGCAAGGTTTAGAGTTGCACATGTCCCAGCCCCAAAGAGTCTCCCATGCTCAACATCGGACAAGCAGCGGCCGCCTCGGGCGTGTCGGCCAAGATGATTCGCCACTACGAGGACGTCGGCATGCTTCCGGCGGCCAAGCGCACCGAGTCGGGATACCGCCAGTACGGTGATGCCGACGTTCAGACGCTTCGCTTCATCCGGCACTCCCGCGACCTCGGCTTCTCGCTGACCGAAATCGCCGAGCTGCTCAGCCTGTGGCAGAACCGGCGCCGGTCAAGCCGTCAGGTCCGAGAGCTCGCACAGGCCCACATCAAGGAACTGGATGAGAAGCTCAAGGAGTTGCAGGCGATGAAGGCGACCCTTGAGCATCTGGTGCATTGTTGTCTCGGCGACGACCGGCCGGACTGCCCCATCATCGAATCGCTGGCCGACGACGCACCCCCGGCCAGCCTTCGTCATGGCAAGGCAGACGGTTTGCGTCCCGGACGGCGGAGCTCTAAAGCAGTCAGCTGAGCTGTGCACACCTGCACAAAAGGCCCGCCGCGACCGGGGAACCCGCGCCGGGCAGACAGCATCAAACCGGCCCGAGCACTTGACCTTGCCACGGGGGCAAGGTTTACGATGGCTAAATTGCTCCTCTAGACCTAGGCATAAGCCCCTCTGGTAATCTTTTCCCTGTGAAGCTGTTGCGCATCTGGTTCGTGGTCCTGCTGGCCGTGTTGCTGCCCATCCGTGGCGCAATGGCGGCGACCATGCCGTGCGCGCCAACTAGCGCAGCCGCTCAGGTGGGGATGTACGTCGAGGCGGCCGACGCTGACCACGGCGACGCCCATCCGCACCATTCCGACCACGCAGCCCAGATGGCCGCAGTCGATGCTTCGGACCATTCCGCTCACGACCACGGGAGCCAGTCCAGCTCGGACCACGACCACAAGTCGCAGAAGTGCAACATGTGCTCGGCTTCCTGCTCAGTCCCTCCCATGCCGAGCGCGTCTGCCGGCATCAGCGAACCGATGGTGTTGACCGACGCCTCGTTTCCTTCCCTCGCCGCTCCTGCCCCGAGCTTCCTCTCGGACGGCCAGGAGCGCCCACCCCGAACCATCTGACCCAACAAGGCCTCCGCGGGAGGTCTGACGGGGCTCGTCCGTCCGCTTGCCGGCCGGCGCGAGCGTCTCCTGGCTGTGGCACCGCCGAGCCGACGACTCACATGGTTTCGAACAATGAAGAACACCTTTTCCGCGCTGGCGCTGTGCGTCCCGCTAGCCGCGCTCGCCCAGGCGCCTACGCCCGCAGCAGCAGCCTCCAGTGCCTCGGCTTCGGCGCTGCGCTATCAATCCGCCTTCGCTGACTACAAGCCGTGGCAAGACATCAAGCCGGGTGACTGGCGTCAGCTGAACGACAACGTCGCGCCGAAGGACGGCAAGGGCGGCGGGCACGCCGGCCATGGTGCTGCACCTGCGCCGGCTGCTCCAGCGGCGAAGGCCCCGGCTCCCGCCGCCAGCGGCCACCAGGGGCATCAAATGCACGGAGGCCAGAAATGATGCGGTTGACTGCGGCCGCATCGGCGGCGTTCATCCTGGCCGGCTGTGCCTCGTTTTCACCGGATGGCGGCGTGGGCAAGGTCTCCGAGCTGACCAAGGAACGCACGGGCCAGTCCGTGACGATGCAGCGCTCAGCCAAGGAAGCCGACACCGCCCAGGCGCGCGTCTCGGAAGTCCTGCGACAGCCCCTGACGGCAGACGCCGCGGTGGAACTGGCATTACTCAACAACCGGGGCCTCCAGGCCAGCTTCAGCCAGCTCGGCATTGCCGAGGCCGACCTGGTTCAGGCTGGGCGCCTTCGCAACCCCATCTTCAGCTTCGGCCGTCTCGCTCTTGGCGGCGGTGCGGTGGAAATCGAGCGCTCCGTCATGTTCGACGTGCTTAGCCTGCTGACCATGCCCGTGGCGACGAAGGTGCAGCAACGCAACTTCGAGCAGGCGCAGTTCCGCGCTGCCTATGAGGCGGTCGGCATCGCCGCGGAAACCCGCAAGGCGTTCTACAGCGCGGTGGCGTCCCAGGAGCTCGTCCGCTACTTCCAGCAGGTCAAGGAAGCCGCCGATGCCTCCAACGAGCTGGCCAAGCGCATGCTGCAGGCGGGCAACTTCAACAAGCTCGCCCAGATGCGTGAGCAGAGCTTCTACGCCGACGCAACCGCAAGTCTTGCTCGCGCCCAGCAGCAGGCAGTGGCCGACCGTGAGCGGCTGACGCGCTTGCTGGGTCTGTCCGGAGACCAACTCGGCTTCAAGCTGCCCGAGCGACTGCCGGACCTGCCCAAGGAGACCATCGAGCCCAAGGACGCGGAGCAGACCGCCATCGACAAGCGGCTCGACGTGTTGATGGCTAAGCGCTCGACCGAGGCCACGGCACGTTCGCTCGGCCTGACCAACGCCACTCGTATCCTGAACGGCCTGGAAGTTGGCTACCAGAACAAGAGCGAGACCGGCGAGGAGCGCCAGAACGGCTACGAGATTGAGCTGCCCATCCCGCTGTTCGACTTTGGCTCTGCGCGCTCCGCGCGTGCCGAAGCCACCTACATGCAGGCGGTTCATCGGACGGCGGAGGTCGCGGTCAATGCACGCTCCGAGGTGCGCGAGACCTACTCGGCCTACCGCACGGCGTACGACTTGGCCAAGCACTACCGCGACGAGGTGGTGCCGCTGCGCAAGCGCATCTCCGAGGAGAACCTGCTCCGCTACAACGGCATGCTCATCGGCGTCTTCGAGTTGCTCGCCGACTCGCGCGAGCAAGTTCGCAGCGTGACCGACTACGTGCAGTCGCTGCGCGACTTCTGGGTCGCTGAAAGCAACCTCCAAACCGCATTGACGGGGCGCTCGCCAGGCGCAGGCACCGCCGCTTCGACGCCCGCCGCTGCCTCTACCGAGCAAGCCGCGGCTCACTGAGAACAACGACCATGTCCAATCGACGCAACTTCTTCAAAGCCGCCGGTGCTGTTGCACTTGGCGCGACGGCCGTGAGCCGCGTAGGCGCCGCATCGCTCCCCGAAGCGGTCTACCAGACCTCGCCGACGATGCAGCCGCCGCTGGTTCCCAACACCGGTCGTCCTTACAACCCCGTGGCCACGCTCAACGGCTGGACGCTGCCTTGGCGCATGAACAACGGCGTCAAAGAGTTCCACCTGGTTGCCGAACCCGTGGTGCGCGAGTTCGCACCTGGCATGAAGGCCAACCTGTGGGGCTACAACGGCTCGAGCCCAGGCCCGACCATCGAAGCGGTGGAGGGCGACCGTGTTCGCATCTTCGTGACCAACAAGCTCCCCGAGCACACCACCGTGCACTGGCACGGCATCTTGCTGCCATCGGGCATGGACGGCGTGGGCGGTCTCACACAGCCGCACATTCCGCCCGGCAAGACCTTTGTCTACGAGTTCACCCTGCTGCGCTCCGGGACCCACATGTACCACCCGCACGCTGATGAGATGACTCAGATGGCGATGGGCATGATGGGTATGTTCATCATCCACCCAAAGGACCAGCGCCAGATGCGGGTGGACCGGGACTTCGTGTTCCTGCTGGCCTCCTACGACATCGAGCCTGGTGCGGCCACACCGAAGACGTCCGAGATGACGGACTTCAACCTGTGGACCTGGAACAGTCGAGTGTTCCCCGGTATCGACCCGCTTGTCGCACGCACTGGAGACAGGGTTCGTGTTCGCGTCGGCAATCTCACGATGACGAACCATCCCATCCACATGCACGGCCCGCACTTCGTCGTGACCGGCACCGACGGTGGCTGGGTGCCGCCTTCAGCTCGATGGCCGGAGGTGACAACCGACGTCGCCGTGGGGCAGATGCGCGCGTTCGAGTTCGACGCCATCGCTGGCGACTGGGCCATTCACTGCCACAAGTCGCACCATACGATGAACGCCATGGGGCACGATGTCCCCAACATGATTGGCGTCGACCACAAGGGCGTGGCCGAGCGCATCACCAAGCTCGTGCCCGACTACATGGTCATGGGCGACAAGGGCATGGCCGACATGGGCGCGATGGAGATGCCCTTGCCCGACAACACGCTGCCGATGATGACCGGTCAAGGCCCGTTCGGACCACTCGAGATGGGCGGCATGTTCTCCGTCGTCAAGGTACGCGACGACGTGCAGCGCGGTGACTACAAGGACCCCGGCTTCTACAAGCACCCGCAAGGGACGGTGGCCTACGAGTACACCGGCCAGGTGCAGCAGCCCACGCGCGCGTCGGCGCCCAAGGCTGACGGCAAGACGATGAATGTTCGCAAGCCTTCAGGCGGCGACCACTCAAACCACTGAAGGAGAACCAGATGAACACTAAAGCAATCCTCGTGGCACTCGCAGCGCTGGCGATGAACGCTGGCGCGCTTGCCCACGGCAACGAAGAGCATGCTGGCGCCGCCCGCAAGTACGACGCCTCAAAGGTGGAAGACACGGCGTTTGGGCGCGAGGGCGACCCCGCCAAGGCAACTCGCACCATTCGGGTAGACATGTCCGACGCCATGCGGTTCACGCCCGCGGACATCACTGTCAAGCGCGGTGAGACTGTGAAGCTGGTTGCCACCAACAAGGGCCAAGTGCTCCACGAGATGGTGCTTGGCACGTCCGAGGAGCTGAAGAAGCACGCCGACATGATGAAGAAGTTCCCGGGCATGGAGCACGACGAGCCGCATATGGCGCACGTGAAGCCTGGCAAGAGCGGCGAAATCGTCTGGCAGTTCACCAAGGCCGGTGAATTCCAGTTCGCATGTCTCATCCCTGGCCACTTCGAGGCCGGCATGGTCGGAAAGGTCACCGTCAAATGAAGCGCCGCCACGTTCTCACTACCCTCGCGGCAGGCGTTGCGGCTGTGGGGCTGCCCTCCATGGCTGCGAATGCGTTGCCTCAGGTCGAAGTCTTTAAGAGCCCGACGTGTGGCTGCTGTGGCGCCTGGGTCGACCACCTCAAAGCGGCTGGCTTTCCGGTCAAGGTCGTTGAAGTCGACGACACGACGGTGACGCGCAATCGCTATGGCTTGCCAGACAAGTTCGGCAGCTGCCACACCGGCATCGTCAACGGCTACGTCGTCGAGGGCCACGTGCCGGCAGCAGAAGTGAAACGGCTGCTCGCCATGAAGCCTGCGGCCATTGGCCTGGCTGTGCCGGGCATGCCCGTCGGCTCTCCCGGCATGGAGTACGGCGACCGCAAGGACCCGTACGACGTTTTTCTCATCGACAAGAGCGGTCGCGACACCGTCTTCGCCCACTACCCGAAAGCTTAAAGGAGTAACTCATGAAGCTCACCCCGACCATCGCCGCCATCGCATCTGCCGTCCTTGCCCTCGCGGCCAACGCACAGTCGACGCCGGCGTCTGGTGCCGACCATGCTGCACACCACTCAACTGCGGCCGCGCCGCAGAGCGACGGCGAAGTTCGAAAGGTCGACAAGGAGCAGGGCAAGCTCACCCTGCGGCATGGACCGCTGGCCAACCTAGATATGCCTGCAATGACCATGGTGTTCAAGGCCGCTGACCCCAAGCTGCTCGAGGGCCTGAAGGAAGGCGACAAGGTCAAGTTCACCGCTGAGAAGGTCAACGGCGCTTTCACCGTGACCGCCATTCAGCCTGCCAAGTGAGGTGTCGATGCGCAGCCTCCTCATCACCATGAGCCTGATGGCGGCAAGCAGTGCGTTTGGCCAGCACGCTGACCACCAGCATCAGGCGCAGCCGAGCGGCTATGCAGGCATGCAAAGCCGCGACATCAAGGCGCTTTCGACAGAGCAGGTTGCTGACCTCCGGGAAGGCCGAGGGATGGGCGCATCTCTGCCGGCTGAGCTGAACGGCGTTCCTGGTCCGATGCACGTCCTACAACTGGCGCAGCAGCTCAAGGTGACCTCCGAGCAGCGCCAAGCGCTGGAGGGCATCACTGGGGAGATGAAGACCCGTGCTCAAAGCCTTGGCGCCCAGGTTGTGGCTGAAGAGGCCGCCCTGGACAACGCTTTCAAGGGGCGCAGCATCGACGCGAAAGGCGTGGAGGAGGCTACGGCGCGCATCGCCTCCCTCCAAGGACAACTGCGGGCCGTCCATCTGGTAGCGCACCTGAAAACGCGTGAGTTGCTCTCCGATGAGCAGGTGGCCGTCTACAACAGCGCCCGCGGCTACACGACGGCGAACGGCCACCAACATCGACATTGACGCTGCTCAATCGTCAGGTGGCGAGACCGCTGCATCGGCTAAATCCGGGGCGCTAAACTGAGCATGCCCATGTTCCGTCGACACGTTCAACGCCTGACCACCACGTTCTTCGTGGTGCTGTCGCTGCTGTTCGCGCAGCTGGCGTTGGCGAACTACGTCTGCCCTGAGCAGCTGGAAGTGACGGCGATGGCGGAGATGATGGCTTCGGGGATGCCTTGTGAAGGCATGGACACCGAGCAGCCCGCTCTGTGCGCAGAGCACTCGTCAGGTGCTCCGCAATCGTTCGAGACTGTGAAAGTCCCGACAGCAGCCGCTCCGGCGGTTGTCCAGGTGCTTGAGCTTTCTCTGGAGCTGGAAGCACTCCAAGCGCGCGCAGTCCCCTGGACCGCTACCCCCGAGGCGCAGCCGCCTCCAGACCCGCTCTTCCTCTCCACGCGCAGACTGCGCGTTTGACCCGCTCCGTCGACAGACCGGTGCTGCTGCGGCTCGTCCGCACGCCAGCCGCCTTTGCGTTCGTCCTCGGAGCTTCCAATGTCAAAACACACCTTGCGAACAGTCGCTCTGACTGTCGCCTTGCTGCCGGCCACCTGGGTCGTTGCGGCGCCTCTTTCTCTCGACCGGGCGGTTAGCCTGGCTATCCAACGTTCAGAAATGACGCGTTCCGCCCGTGCCGGCGCCACGAGCGCCGCCGAGATGGCGCGCGCAGCCGGTCAGCTGCCGGACCCGATGCTCACCTTTGGCATCGACAACCTCCCAGCCACGGGCTCCAACCGGCTGAGCACCACCGCCGAAGACATGACGATGAAGCGCATCGGCATCTCCCAGGAGTGGGTGTCGGCCGACAAGCGTGCCGCTCGCGAAGCCGTCGCGAGCGCCATTCAGCGCAGGGAGGCGGTGCTGGAGCACGTAGCGGCGGCTGACGCCCGCGTGCAGACGGCAATGGCCTATGTCGAGGCGTACTACGCCGGCGAGGCCTGGAAGCTCACCACGCTGAACGAAAAACACGCTCGCGAGGAGTTGGAGGCGAGCAAGGGACGGCTCGCCACTCTGTCGGGCAGCAGCGCCGAGGTACTCGCGCTGACCAGCGCCCTGGGCGTGGCCGAAGACGAGTCCGCCGACCTTCGACAACAGCAGGCCGCAGCTGCAACGGCGCTTCAGCGGTGGGCCGGGACTCAGCCCGATGAGCTCCTTGCTCCGACGCTGGCGGTCGCCCCTTCCCTGGACGCGTTTGTGGCCAACCACCCGCTCGTCGTCGCAAAGCAGCGCGACGTCGAGGTAGCGCGACAGGATGCCGAGGCCACGCGACTGAACCGCAAGCCGAACTGGAGCTACGAGGTGTCTTACGGTCAGCGGCAGGGACGTCCGGACATGGTGTCCTTCGGGGTGAGCATCCCGCTACAGGTTGCGCCTGCTGCCCGCCAGGACCGGGAGACGGCTGCCAAGCTCGCGATGGTTGAAAAGGCGGAAGCCGACCTGGCCGAAGCCCAGCGCGCCGCCGCGGGAGATTACGCAGCTTTGGCCAGCGATGCCAAACGGCTGCAGGAGCGTGTCGACCGCTACGGGGCAGCCGTGCTCACGCCGCTGCGGCGGCGGACGGAGGCGACGCTCGCCTCCTACCGGGCCAACCAAGCCAGCCTGGTGATGCTTTTCGAGGCCCGCCATGCCGAAGTGGAGGCACAGCGCAAGTTCCTGACGCTCCAGCGCGACCTCGCGAAAGCCCAGGCACAGCTCGTGTTCAAACCCGTTCTTCAAGGAGCCGCGCAATGAGCCGCCTCCATCTTTCCCTTATCGCTGTAGCGTCCGCCCTGGCCATCGGAGCAGGAGCGTTCTACCTGGGTCGGACAACCTCGGGCGGTCACGGCCAATCACAGGCGGCGGGGCCTGCTGCGGCCGCTTCGGTCAACGAGCGCAAGGTCCTCTACTGGCACGACCCGATGGTTCCCGGCCAGAAGTTCGACAAGCCCGGCAAGTCGCCGTTCATGGACATGCAGCTGCAGCCGGTCTACGCCGACGAGGCGAGCGACTCTGGGGTCAAGGTGAGTCCGCAGGTTCAGCAGAACCTCGGCATTCGGACCGCTCTGGTCAAGAGGGCGGACGTCAGCTCATCGTTCGATGCCGTCGGCGCGGTGCAGTTCGACGAGCGCCTCAGCGTCGCCGTTCAAACGCGGACTGCCGGCTACCTTGAGCGCCTCCACGTTCGCGCGCCCATGGAACGCGTCGCCAAGGGGCAGGCGCTCGGGACCGTGTTCGCTCCGGAGTGGCTGGGCGCCCTGAACGAAATCGTCGCGCTGAAGCGGTCTGGCGCCGCGCCGGAACTGGTGGCGGCTGCGAAGGAACGCACTCGAGCCATGTCTATTCCGGCGGACCTCGTTCGCCAGGCAGAGGAGGGCGGCACTCCACAGGCTCGGTACACCCTCTTCGCCCCAGCCGGCGGCGTGATTGCCGAGCTTGGAGTTCGAGAAGGCGTCGCGGTCTCGCCCGGGATGACCCTGTTCCGCATCGCTGGGCTGGAGAAGGTCTGGGCGGTCGCTGAGGTTCCTGAAGCCCAAGCCGTGCGTCTGGCGCGCGGGCAAAAGGTGACTGCTGCCCTGCAGGCCGACCCGGGCCAGACATTCACCGGCACGATGCAAGAAATCCTGCCGCAAGTGAACGCGGCGACTCGAACCTTGCAGGCTCGTTTCGAGGTGGACAACAAGGGCGGCAAGCTGGTGCCGGGCATGCTGCTGCGCCTGCAGGTCGCAGGGGCATCGTCGTCGCGCCTGGTAGTCCCTGCCGAGGCCATCATCCGCACAGGCACGCGCGCGGTCGCCATCGTGCGCAAGGACAGCGGCGCATTCGAGCCACGCGAAGTGAATTTGGGCGCCGACCTCGGTGACCAGCTGGAGGTCGTTAACGGCCTGAGCGAAGGTGACCAGGTCGTGGCAAGCGGCCAGTTCCTGGTCGACTCTGAGGCCCGTCTTCGGTCTGTGCTGAGCAGCATGACGACCGCGCAATCAGCTTCGGCGCCCGCGTCGGCCGCTGCGGCATCGACTTTCACCGGCCAAGGAAAGGTTGAGAGCGTCGAAGCCGGCAGCTTGACCATCTCGCACGGTGACATCCCCGCGCTGGGTTGGCCCCCGATGACGATGGGCTTCGACAAGCCGAACTCCAAGGCCTTTCCCGAGGTGAAGCCGGGCGACAACGTCCACTTCGAGTTCAAGAAGAAGGGCGAGGACTACGAGCTCGTCTCCGTCCACCGGACGGGAGGTGCCAAGTGATTGCGGCACTCATCCGCTGGTCAGTCGCCAACCGGTTCCTCGTCCTCATCGCCACGGCGTTCTTGGTTGCTGCGGCGCTGTTCTCTGTCGCCAACACGCCAGTTGACGCTCTGCCGGACCTGTCGGACACACAGGTCATCGTGCGGACGACCTACGCGGGCAAACCGCCCCAGGTGGTCGAGGACCTGGTGACGTATCCGTTGACGACGACGATGCTGAGCGTGCCCGGTGCGAAGACGGTCCGCGGCTACTCGTTCTTCGGAGACTCCTTCGTCTACATCCTCTTCGATGACAAGACAGACCCCTACTGGGCCCGGTCGCGCGTCGTCGAGTACCTGAACCAAGTGCAGAGCAAGCTGCCCGCCGGCGCGACAGCAGCCTTGGGGCCGGACGCCACTGGCGTTGGCTGGGTCTACGAGTACGCGCTGGTTGACCGGACCGGCAAGACCGACATCGGTCAGCTGCGTGCCCTCAACGACTGGTTCCTGAAGTTCGAGCTGAAGACCGTGCAGGACGTGGCGGAGGTCGCGAGCATTGGCGGCATGGTGCGCCAGTACCAGGTGGTGCTGGACCCCGACCGCATGCGGCAGTTGGGCGTCACGCAAGCCATGGTGATGGATGCGCTGCAGAAGGCAAATCAGTCCTCGGGCGGTTCGGTCGTTGAGATGGCCGAGACCGAATACATGGTGCGTTCCCGCGGCTTCTTGAAGTCGCTCGACGACTTCCGCGGCATTCCCATCAGCGTCTCCGGCGCCACCCCAGTGCTGCTTCGAGACGTCGCCTTCGTTCAGGTCGGGCCAGAGATGCGTCGCGGCATCGCCGAGCTGGATGGTGAGGGTGAAGTGGCCGGGGGCGTTGTGGTGATGCGCTCGGGCAAGAACGCTCGGGCGACCATCGAGGGGGTCAAGGCCAAGCTCGAGCAACTCAAGCCAAGCCTGCCGAAGGGCGTGGAGGTGGTCGACACCTACGACCGGTCCAAGCTCATCGACCGCTCCATCGACAACCTCAAGCTGAAGCTGACCGAGGAGTTCATCGCAGTGGCGGTCGTCTGCGCCATCTTCCTGTTCCACCTGCGCTCGGCGCTGGTCGCCGTCATTTCGTTGCCGATTGCCGTGGGCATCGCATTCATTGTGATGCGCTGGCAGGGGCTCAACGCCAACATCCTCAGCTTGGCGGGCATCGCCTTGGCGTGCGGCGCTGCACTTGATGGCGTGGTCGTGCTGCTGGAGGCTGCACACAAGCACATCGAAGGCTTCGAGCATGAGCACGGCCGCCTTCCAACGGTCGCAGAGCGCTGGCAGCTGGTCACCGACGCCTCGGTGGAGGTCGGGCCGGCGTTGTTCTTCTCGCTGCTGGTCATCACGCTTTCGTTCCTGCCGGTCTTCACGCTGGAGGCTCAGGAGGGGCGGCTGTTCTCGCCGCTCGCCTTCACCAAGACGTACACGATGGCGGCAGCCGCGGCGCTGTCGGTGACGTTGGTCCCGGTGCTGATGGGCCTGCTCGTGCGCGGCCGTATCCCTCGCGAGACGTCCAACCCGCTCAATCGGTTCCTGATGCGTGTTTACCGGCCGGCGTTGGAGGTCGTGTTGCGCTTCCCAAAGGCGACGCTGGCCATCGCCGGCTGTGTTCTGGCTCTGACGTTCATCCCACTGACTCGGGTTGGTGGCGAGTTCATGCCGCCGCTGGACGAGGGGGACCTGCTGTACATGCCGTCGGCACTCCCCGGGCTGTCGGTCTCCAAGGCGACGGAGCTGCTGCAGCAGACCGACCGTCTCATCAAGACGGTGCCGGAAGTCGACCGTGTCTTCGGCAAGGCCGGGCGGGCGGATAGCGCCACCGACCCTGCACCCCTGGAGATGTTCGAGACCACCATCCAGTTCAAGCCGCGCGACCAATGGCGTGCGGGGATGACACCTGACAAGCTCGTCGAGGAGTTGGACCGAGCCGTGAAGGTGCCCGGCTTGTCCAACATCTGGGTGCCGCCCATTCGCAACCGCATCGACATGCTGGCCACTGGCATCAAGAGCCCGGTGGGCATCAAGGTGGCGGGCTCGGACCTGGCAACTATCGACAAGCTTGCGACCCGCATCGAGTCGGTGGTCAAGAACGTCCCAGGCGTCTCATCCGCGCTGGCGGAGCGCCTGACCGGTGGCCGCTACATTGACGTCGATGTCGACAGAGCCGCGGCTGCTCGCTATGGGATGTCCGTCACTGATGTGCAGGGTATCGTCGCCACCGCCATCGGCGGGGAGAACGTGGGCGAAGTGGTCAGCGGCCGAGAGAGGTTCCCCATCAACGTGCGGTACCCGCGAGAGGTACGTGACTCGCTGGAGCGTTTGCGCACGCTGCCGTTCGTGACGGAGAAGGGCGCCCAGCTCCTGCTGCAGGACGTTGCCCAGGTTCGCATTGAGGAAGGTCCGCCGATGCTGCGCAGCGAGAACGCGCGACTTTCGGGCTGGGTCTACGTCGACGTCCGAGGCCGGGACCTGCGCTCGGTCGTCCAGGACATGCAGGCAGCGGTTTCCAAGGAAGTCGCAATGCCCGCTGGCTACGCCATCTCGTGGTCGGGTCAGTTCGAGTACCTGGAACGGGCCACCGAGCGGATGAAGGTCGTCATCCCTGCCACGCTTGCCGTCATCTTCGTGCTGCTCTACCTGCTGTTCCGCAACGCTACCGACGCTGTGCTGGTGATGGCGGCAGTACCGTTCTCACTGGTCGGCGGCTTCTGGCTGGTCTGGCTGCTCGGCCATTCGGTGTCGGTGGCAACGGCCGTGGGCTTCATTGCGCTGGCAGGGGTCGCCGCCGAGTTCGGCGTGGTGATGCTCGTCTACCTGGAGAACGCTCTGAAGCGTCGCCTGGCGGCCGGTGAGCCGGACAACGAAGAGACACTCCTGGCGGCCATCCGCGAGGGCGCAGTGCTTCGAGTGCGTCCGAAGGCGATGACCGTCGCTATCGTGCTTGCCGGCCTCATCCCGATGATGTGGGGCGAAGGCACCGGCTCCGAAATCATGGCGCGCATCGCGGCGCCGATGGTGGGCGGCATGGTCACGGCACCGCTCCTGTCGATGCTGGTGGTTCCGGCCGCCTGGTATTTGCTGCACCGCGGGCGAGCCAAGTCGACCAAGCCGGCGGCCGCGCGGCCTGCACTGGACGCCGGGCTTTGACCCCGAATCTGAGCTGCGGAAGCGTGCCATCCCGGCCAGGGCTTCCTCTGGCGAAGCCTGTGGCGTTGCAAGCCTCGCAGATTGCGGGGTAGATACGCCCACCAATAAACAGGCTAAACAGGCTGCGCGCTAGACGCTTTCGAAGGCCAAGTCTTCAGTCCTGAAGACCGCCGCAGAGACCGTCACAAGATAATGCAGCATGCCCGCCAAGCCGACCATCGTCGTCGTTGACACCAACTGCTTCATTCGCCTGCTGTTCTCGCCGTTGCGCCCGGTGCTGGGCGCAACGTTCGGGGGCTATCTGCTCATGACGTTGGCTGACTTGGTCGGGGAATGCGGCCCGGGCACGGAAGTGGCCGAGCGCCACCCATGGCTGCTGGAGCCAGACGTGCAGGCAGAGCTCCAGAAGAACTGCCTGAAACTGCGCGAGCCGAAGAAGACCGACATGGCCAATCTCGCCAAGCAGTTCCGCTCCAACGGCAACTCGCGTCTTCGCAAACACTGCGAGGCGAAGAAGCTCAAGAAAATCCGAGAGCTGTCACGCGCCGACGTCAACGCTCTCGCCGCGGCCCAGGTGCTTGGCGGGCCACTGGCCACCGACGAATGGCCACTGACCATGGTGGCGAACGAGCAGTCGGACGTCCCGCTGGTGCTGACGAGCGTAGCCATCGTCCACCTCATCGAGAAGGACGGGAAGATTTCGCGGGAGCAACGCATCGAGGTCGTTGCCAACTGGGTCAAGCACGGCGAGAAGCTGCCCGACGACTGGCGGGACCAGTACAAGGCCCTCTTCGGCGAAGAGCCGCCTGACGGTCAGACCTGAAGCTCTTGCAGCGCGTGCGACATCTGCACCGCGTCGCCGAGCTTCAAGTTCAGAGCAGCTGCCACGAACGAAGGCGAACGGCCGCCCTCATCGTGCTGCCAGCGCGCGAGCGCACGGAACACTGGCGTGCCGAACACCTGCTCGCCCTTGACCACCAGGTCCTTCATCGAAGGCTTGGTGGTACCAAAGAGCTCGTCGCTGGCCGTACGCGCGGTCTTCCCATCCATCTTCCACTTCGCGTAGAAGCCAGCGGTGGCCAAGCCCGTCTTCCCTTGGCCAGAAGCCTCTGCCGCCTTGTCGATGGCTCGAACCACCGTCACGACCGAGATGCCGTACGTGCCGGCGTACCAAGCCACTAGCTCCGTCGGCTTGGCAGCCGCGCGGATGTCTTCGAGAGCCTTCTTGGCAAGTTCCTGCGGGAACAGCAGCGTCTGAGCGAAGAGCTCGGCGAACTTCTCGCCTTCGTCGCCAGTCAGCGTGTGCAGCGTCAGGCAGTGGCCGAACTCGTGCGCCAACCAGTAGCTGAGGTCGTCCAGGCGGCAGCCGACATTGAACAGCACCCACGAAGCCTTGCTGTCCGGCAGGTACACGCTCATCGCGTTCTCATGGCCCACCTTGTCGCCGCCCCAATAGACGGGCACGAGCACGGCACCGAAGTCCTTCAGGAGCTGCAACAGGTGACCGTGCGTCACCGCCTCGGTCGGGCCCACACCTAACTGGGCTCGAACAGCCTTGGCGATGTCTTCGACGTAACCTTCGTCGACCTTCGGACCCACGAGATGCCGCGGGGCGAAGAGCGGGCCCATGAAGGGCAGCAGTTGACGCAGATGCCGCCCAACGTCCTCACCAGCCTCCTGCGCCTCGACCGTCGGCGGACGGTTGTTGCGCATGCGGAAAGCCACGACGGGCTCCGGCGGCTCGGTCGGGTCGGGGACGAAGAGCTGCTCAACGGCCAGCTTCAGCGTCGCAGCCAGGGCTGCAAGCTTGCTCGGGCGGGGAATCGACTCACCGTTCAGCCAGTTGGAGACGGCCTCCTTGCTGACGTCGCAAGCTTCAGCCAGCGCGGTGCCGGTGAGCCCCAGCCGGGACATGGCCGACTTGATGAGTTCTACGTTGAGCATTGGATGGTGGAGTGTGCCAGGGAAGTCAAGTTAGGTCAAGTTGCAGACCCAACAAGAGGTATAGTGCACGCGCATTTAAACGACGGGCCAGGGAGCGCTCGCGCCGCATGCGGTACGGGCGGACAAGGGTGCTGAGGAGGAGGGCAGGATGGGTGTTGGAGACTGGTTCCAGACCTTCTGCGGGAACATCCGCATCGGTCCGGACAAGCGTGGGTCGATTGCCTACCGAACAGGTCGCATCGTCGGCCAGCTGAATGCCGACCTGCGAAACCTGGACTCTAAGACCAGCTACCGCTTCTACGTCGGCTCGTACGGCCGTTCCACAGCAATCCCGAGCGTAAGCGACGTCGACTTGCTGTACGAGCTGCCCGCCGCGCTGTACGAGCGTTTCGACAAGTACCAAGGGAACGGGCAGTCGGCACTCCTGGCGCTCGTCCGCAGCTCCATCCAGAACACGTACCCAACGACCAAGATTGGTGGGGACGGCCAGGTCGTCGTTATCGCATTCGATGATGGCGTGACGTTCGAGGTGCTTCCGGCCTTTCTCAACAAGGCTGACGGATACACGTTCGCCGACACCAACAACGGCGGCTCGTGGCGAGCCTGCAAGCCCAAGCAAGAGATGACGGCCTTCAGCACGCGCAACACCGCGTGCAACGGAAACCTCGCGGAACTGGCGCGTATGGCTCGCGCATGGCGCGACCAGAACAATGTCTCCATGAGCGGCATGCTCATAGACACCTTGGCCTATCAGTTCATCGACGGCTGGGCCTACAAGGACAAGTCTTACGTGTACTACGACTGGATGACCAGGGACTTCTTTGCGTTCCTGGCGGGCCAGGACTCCGGCAAGACCTACTGGACAGCCCCTGGGAGTGGCTCGTGGGTGTATGGCAGCGGCTTCCAGTACAAGGCCCGCCAAGCCGAGCTCCGCACCAAAGAGGCCATCGACAACCAGCAGCACAACTACGACTACACGGCCAAACAACTCTACCGAGGACTCTATGGCAGCGCCTTCCCCAGCTAGTCAGACGCCAACCAGCGCCCTGGAGGGCCAGCTGCGCGAGATGTACGGGCGAGCGGCGTACACGCACAAGACCCATCAGAAGATGGCCGACAACTACGTGGCCCGCTACAAGCGCATCAAGCTGGCTGAAATCGTGTTGTCGGCAGCAACGGCCAGCAGCCTCCTGATTGCCATCTTCGGCGACAAGCCGATTGGCACCATCATCGGTGCGGTCCTGTCGGCCATCCTGCTCGGCTTCACGCTCTACTTCAAGGAGGCGTCGCTTGGCGAACAAGGCCAGATGCATACCGAGGTGGGCGCGAAGCTCTGGGGCGCACGCGAGGCGCTGCTCAGCCTGTTGGTTGACCTGCAGGATGGCCGGGCGCTCGACGAGGTTCGGCAAGAACGCGACCGGCTGAATGCGATGCTGGAAGACATCTACAAGGCTGCGCCTCGCACCAATGCCAAGGCCTACGCTGCAGCGCAGAAGGCCCTCAAGGAGGCGGAGGAGCTCTTCTTCACCGACGAGGAGCTGAACAAGATGCTGCCCAAGCAGCTGCGCACTCCGGCCAAGCAACCGTAGCGCTCTTGCGAAGGAGGGTCCGTCATGGCCAAACCAATCAGTCGCTTTTTCAGCGACCTGGGGCTTCCACTCAAGAACATCCGGTGGTCCTGGGGCGCCGCAGCAGGGTCGACGCTGTTGCTTCGCACGTGGTCCGATGAATTCACGCGCCACGAGGGCGTGCGGCGGGTCACGGTGCTGCGGGACCCGGCGGGCTACCGTGCCGGAGACTCATACGGGCTCGACGAGCGCTATCGGCAACTGGAGGCAGTGTGGGCTGGCGGGGTTGCCGCGTACACCGTGATGGCCACGGTCAAAGACCCCTTGGTGCGTCCTCGAGAAATCAAGGAGTTCCGGGACGACGGCGTGTTCTGCATCGACCGCCTGGAAATGCGGCCGGATGGCAAGCTGACCGCGGTGCTCGGTGACCTCGTGCCTCTGCGCGAGCTGGCAGGTCACGCGCAAACGTTCGGGACCGCAGCCGGAGAGGGTCCGTTTCCGGCTGACGTCTCCATGAAGACCGGCGTCTCGACGGATGCGTTCCAACTCAAGATTCCGGCAATGCGGACGCTGTTCGAGCAGGTGTGCCGCTCCAAAGGCACTCTGACGTACACCGAGGTGATGGAGCGCTTCGGATTGACGTTCTACCCACTCACCAGTGCCCTTGGTCGGCTCGGCCACGACTGCAAGCGAGAGGGCGAGCCCATCATCACAGCCATCGTCGTCGACGCAAAGACGGGCCGATGCTCGGACGGCATCCTCAAGGAGTTCGGCGTCTTCGACGATGAAGGTGAGCGGCAGAAGTGCTACGCCTTCTGGAGCGGTGACCACGGTACAGCCTCAGTGGCACCTGCTGCCGTTGCGGCGGCAGCGACGGCCCCTGAGCCGCCCCAACCGTCCGAGTCGACTGACGACCTGGAGCAACGAGCAGCCCGCTTTGCCCAAGTCGAGGTGCGGACCCAGCAGGCTGCCTTTCGCCTGGCAGTGTTCAGGGCGTGCGAAGGACGGTGTGTCGTCACTGGCTGCGACGTACCCGAGGCGCTGGAGACGGCCCACTTGAGCGGTCGAGACTGGCGTGCCGGCCAGAACACTGCAGAAGACGGCATCCTGCTTCGCAGAGACCTTCACACGTTGTACGACAGTGGGCTGCTCGCAATAGGCGAGGGCGGTGAGGTCGAGTTTGCCTCTCGCGTTCGCGAGCACTACGGCCAGTGGCACGGTGGTCAGGCGAAGGGGCCCCAGAAGTCAAGCGCGACGGGCGTCCCCTCGGAAACCCCAGAGGAGCATTGGCGCAGAGACAACTCGCAGGCCCTGGAAAGCTCGAACCGATTCGCCGAGAACGGCTTGCCTCTAGAGCGGCACAAAAACTTCTAGCTTGCCCTGCCGACCAGAGGCTCTGCATCCGGGGCGGCGTACGGTGCGCTTGCGATTGATGCTGTATGGGCATACAGTACCGCACAGGAGCCGCCATGACGACAGCCACCTACCGCCAGCTCTACCGCCCGAAGCCAGCCTTACCTGCTTGGCTGCGTCGCGTCTGGACCTGGTTTTGACCGCCCCCGCCACCCCCCTGACGTAGACCCGACCCATGGCCGGTCTACGGACCTGCCATGAACGCGCCACTGCTTCCAGAAGTCCTCACCCGTCTCGAACCGAGCCCCCAAGCCGAACTGCAGCTGGCTGCGGAGGGGGTGTTGCGCTACGTGTGGGAGAGCAAGTTCGGGCCGATGCTCATCGAGGTCCGAAATGGCTACACGTACGTCAACGGCCAGCTGGTCGAGCAGGTCGACCGAGACCCGCCGCCTGGGGACCGCCATGAACGATGAAGCACCGCGCTACCCGCCATCCACAGCGACCCAGACATCCTGGGAGGCGTGCCCGTGTTCGTCGGGAGTCGCCTTCCCATCGCTACGCTGCTGGCCTGCGTGGACGCCGGCAACGACTGGGACCGCGTTGTCGGCAGCTGGCCATTCCTGACGCCCGCCCACGTGGAGGCCGCGCGCAGGTACACCACCCTCGGCTGACGCAGCGTGCCGACGAGCTCATGAGCGTGTGGTCCTGTGGGCGGCTTCCGACAAATCCATGTCGTTCCGACGTCGACCTGTCGGAAAGTGTCGGAACAGCGCCGGACATCCCCGTGGCGCGACCGACTGACAGCGGCAAGCGCCAGCAGCTACCTCACCTGAGCCTCTAGCCGCGGGCGACGCGGCCGTGTTATCTTTTGACACGGTTGCCGTCGCCTGCCGCACGCGCCCTTCGGGGTACGACGAAGACGGACTGAAGTACCGAGCCACCCAATTCGTGTTTCCCACGGGCGGCCCGCAACGCGTGCACCGGTTAGAGAACGCCCGAGGAGTGAAACATGGATATCCCGCAGCTGAAGCTGCTGGCTGGCCTCGTTCGTGGCTTGCTGGAGCAGCACAACGTGCCCATCGGGCACTCGCAGTCCCTCGACGTCATCGCGGCGCTGCCAGGCCTGCGCAACTGGCCTGAGGTGATGGCGTTCCCTGACCGGGTCGCCGCCACCGAGCTCAACACGACGTCAACCGGTCGACTCGCCTACCGTCTGAAGAGCCGCTACAAGCTGGAGCTAGCGCCGGCAACGTTGCTCAAGGCGTTGGCTCCGCCGGATGTCTGGAAGGTGGAACTGGCACCGGAAGTATGGCCGTCGGGTCCGCGGCCGGGCGTGTACATCGCCACGTCTCAGGAGGCTATCAACGCGCTGCTGGCCAAGTACAGCGACGCGTCGGACGGAGCGCTGGTCTATGCCGAACGCGCCGGCAGCGACTGGGAGGGCAGCATCGACCTCGATGAGCAGGGCCTGTGGTCCTACGGCCTGCAGCGCGTCCCCAGTGGAACGCTCCTGGTCTTGGGCCCCATGCACTTGAACCAGCGCTCATGGGACGACTGCGCTTCGCGGCTTCGGATGGCGTGCATTCGCGCGCTCGATTCCGGCCATCGTGTTGCCGTACTGATGGACACCCCGACGCTCGAGAACCTACTCGGCGACGTGCAATTGGCGGTCGACATGCGCCAGGAAGAGGGCGAGGACTGCGTGGACGCGCTCATGGGCGTGGTCACCGAAACCGGCGAGCTGCTTGCGCAGGACCCTTTCGCGCCTGCGCTACCCTGGCCAACTCCAGTGCCTAACACGGCAACGACGGACGCCATTCCGCCGGCAGTCCTTCCGTACCTGGAGCGTGCTCTCGCTGGGCGTCCCGTCGGCATCCTCGTCGCAGGCTCGTCCGTCATTGAGGAGCACTGGGCCATCGACCTGGTCACCTCGCTGCTCGCGGTGACGAAGGACATGGGGATGGCGTGTCGCATCATGCCGCGCGACCGCAGCACGCCGGCTAAGGACTTCATGGTGCCCGAACCCGTGAAGGCGTTGCCGTTCTTGCCTTCCGTCGAGACGGCCTACAACCAGGGCTACCGGCGGATGATTGTGGCTCCCGTGTACACGGACATCGAGCTGCTCGACGCCTACGCGGACGACGTTCTGTTCATCTGTGGTTCGCACGGCCCCGACGTGGCCGAAGCACTTCGCAGCATGACCGGCACCGGCTTCCTTGGTAGGGGCCAGAAGCTCATGAAGCACCTCATCGCCGTCTTCTCGGTGGCCTATCTCGAACTGAAGGGCAAGAAGTCCGCACAGGTCAGCGACATGTACGTCCCCAGCCCCGAGAACTTGCCGCCAGGCGACGAGGCGTACGGCGAAGTGATGGCAGCTATTCGAGCTACTCGCGTGCTGCGGTGGGAAGACCAGGTCGTCCCGCTGCTCGACTCGAAGGCGGTGTCGTTGGCTGCTCTCAAGAAGGAGTTCCGTCGGTGCGATGAGCTTGAGGCGTTTCTAGAGAGCCGGAAGTCGCAGCCAGCGCCAGCTGCTTCATGAGAACGCCCTACGTTCCCCACCTCTTTGGCGAAGCTGCGCAAGCGAAGCTCACCGGCAGGCGCGACTGGCTGACGGCAGGCGTGGCCTCGTCGATTCCCTGGCCACAAGAAGACGTTTGGGTGGAGTACGACGGTCAGGAGTATGTTCTCCGAGGAACGAAGGGCGGTGACGACAAGCGCGCACCCTGCATTTCTACGCCCTGTCCGCGCGACGACATCGACGCGGCTGTTGACGATCGCCTCGAACTGACCCGGCGAGATCACGCAATACTGACCCACCCCTGAAGGCTACCCGAGGGAGCCTGGCTCTGTGGATATCTTGATGTCCTGGGTTGTTTCTGGGGTTGGTCCCTTCCGTCGTTGACGGGTCTGTCGAGGCCGGCTGGCTGGTGGGTTGTCGCCGGCGCTGCTTTGCTTGAAGCGCCAGGACTCGTTGCCGCTTTCGACGATGTGGCAGTGGTGGGTTAACCGGTCGAGCAGCGCCGTGGTCATCTTGGCGTCGCCGAAGACGCTGGCCCACTCGCCGAAGCTGAGGTTGGTCGTGATGACCACGCTGGTGTGCTCGTAGGGGTGATCGTATTTTTCGCGCAGATTGTCCCGGCCAAGACGAAAAAGTCCCCTCGCGACAAGGACTTGCCACAACGAGGGTTGCGGAGGAGCCCGGGCTCTAGGTGCAAATTGTCCCGGTGACGAAGATCGCCGGCATGGTCACGAGTCGGACGCTGGGCACAGGTTCTCGCACAAGCTGCGCGAGAAAGTTCAAGCGTCTTTCACCCGGCGAATGCCGGGGATCGCCATGGCGCGTTGGCGTGAACTTGCGCGCCTACCGTGCGGCGTCACGATCGAACGCGCCCCGGATCTGCCGCGCGCGCCGCACGTCGTCGGCGTGCAGGTACATGGAGGTCGTGGCGACCGAGGAATGGCGGAGGTTGTCCCGGACGGTCGTGAGATCGGCACCGCCTTCGAGCGCGTGGGTTGCGTGGGTGTGCCGCATCCAGTGCGGCGTGGCGCGCCGGAGCTTTTCGGCCAGCGCCGGGCTGCCGTTCTCGACCACCTTCGCGGCGGTCTCGAAGAAGCGCTTCATCAGGGCCCAGAGTCGAGTCGCGCTGATCCCAGCCTCGCCGTCGAGCTTGGCGAGCAACGGCGTGGCGGGCTGCCACTTCGACGGGGAGGTTGGCAGACACCGCTGCATCAGGTACTGGTCGAGCGCGGTGCACACGCTGCCTGGCAGGACCACCTTGCCCGCCTTGGCGCCTTTGCCAACGACGTGCAGCCACGCATCGCCATGCCCACCGACCTCAATGTCACCGAGGCATGCGCCGACCAGCTCGCCGGCACGCAGGCCTGTCCCGTAGGCCAGGTCGAGCAGGAATCGCAGCCGTTGCGCTGCGGCAGCTTCCCAGCCGTAGGACCACTCCAGACCGTCGGCCACGGTGCGCGTCAACTTCCACTCGCCGGCGGTGAGCATGCGCGAGGTGTCGAGGCCTGCAGGCCTCGCGCCGCGCACCTTGACGCCAGCGAAAGGATTGGCCAGCACGTACCGTTGCTCGATGAGCCAGCGGAACAGCGCAGCGAGCACCGACAGCGCGTAGGCCGTCGAGCGCGTCGACAGCCCGTCCACGAAGGGTCGCCACTCGGGCGAACCCCGTGGCCGCGCAGGGCCGACCCAGCGCTGTCGAGGAGCGGGCCTGCGCAGGAAGGCCCGGTAGGCGATGGCGTCTTCGGTCGACAGCGACGACAGGGCGCAGCCGCGCTCGACGATGGCCCACAGGATCAGCCGCTCAGCTTCCTTGCGATAGGCGCGCTGGGTCGCGCTTGACTCGTGAAGCGACAGCCAGGCCTGCACCGCCTCGTAGTCGTTGTGCGCTTTCAGCGCGCATACCGCGCGCGGCGCGCGGTACGTGCCCGCTGAGCCGTCGACATCCCGAGGCACGACGATGCGTTCCCAGGGCATGACATCGGTTGGGTGTTCGACCACCACCAGCTCGCGTGCCCGCGCAGTGAGGCGTGGATGGGCCGCAAAGAATGCTTCGACCGTCCTGGCGCCGGCGGCGCCGAGCCCATCGATCGAGACCCACCAGCGCCGGCGGCGCGGCACGCGCAAGGTCAGCTGCGCGAGGGTCTTGATGCCGGCGGCCTGCAGGGCGGCGGCGATGCGCGCCGGTAGCCAGGCGGCCACGGCGTCGCCGATCAGCGGCTTGGGGACCGGTGCGTGCTGCAGTTCCTCGATCGCGGCCGCGACGGCACGGGCTACAGCGCCGCCCTTGCGGGCCTGGCCGGCGAAGTGGCGCGCGAGATCCGTCCTGTGCCGCGCCATCGCGACGGCAGCAAGCTGGCGCCGGATGGTCCCGATCACCCCTCGCGCCGATGCGCCGGCCCCTCGCGCCTGGGGGATGTACTGGTCGACAGCGTCGCGCGCCGACAAGCCTTCGTGCCAGGCGCGAAGCGCGGACAACGCGGCCGCATCCGGCAACTGGGCCGGCGCGGCGCTTGTTACGGTCCGGGTGATTTCCACGAAGGCCAGTTTACGCGTCTGACAGTGCTATACCGATAAGAAAGATTATCTCAATAGTAGCAATCTGCGATTGGTCATCGTCGTCGGGGTGATGCCTCAGCCGCAGTCGGACCCCGGCGCAAGCTACCCGCCGCAACGGCGAACGCTGCAGTCCACCGCAGCTCCACCAGCACATGCCGTGTCGCAAGTGCACAGGAACGCCGTCAGGCTGCTCTCCAGGGACCCTGAGTTCCTCCAGCTTGCGGCGTACTTGGACGAGATGCGCTGCAGCGATCTCTCTCACCTCGACGCGTGGCCGATCTGGTTGATCAACCAACCCGACCAGCTTGCGCACTTGCTCGATGGAGAAGCCGAAGTCCCTGCACCGTCTGATGAGCGTCAGGCGCCGCCGCGCCGGCTCGCCGTAGCTTCGCTGTCCGCGTCGTTTCGGGCTTCCACTGGCAGCAGGCCGATTTCCTCGTAGTGCCGAATGGTGGGCACGGTGCATCCGGTCAGCTTTGCGAGTCGCCCGCGCAACGGCGCGTGCGCCGCGACCTCTACCAGGGTGGATGAGCAGCCCGCCACCGCTAGCCACGACGCCGGCGCCGAAACAGCAAGTACGCCGCTGGAATCACGAACATCGACAGCAGCGGTGCGGAAATCATGCCCCCGACCCATCGGTGCGGCGATCCGTTGCATCACCTCTGAGCCCGTACCCGATCCCCACATGATCGGGAACAGGCCGGCCAGGATCACGGCGACGGTCATCGCCTTCGGCCGCACGCGCAGCACTGCGCCGTCACGGATCGCGTCGAGCAGGTCCTGCTCGCTCGCCTGCCCCTGGGCCAGACGCTCGTTCCAGGCGTTCTTCAGGTACAGCAGCATGATCACGCCGAACTCGGTGCGGCCACGCCGGCGAGTGCAATGAAGCCGGCCGTGGCCACCGACAGGTTGTAGTCCAGCAGCCAGAGCAGCCAGATGCCGCCGACAAGCGCGAAGGGGAGCGTGGCCATGATCAGGAGTGCTTCGTCGAAGCGCTTGAAGGTCAGGTACAGCAGCACGAAAGATGATCAGCCGCGTGATGGGCACGACAACCTTCAGCTTGGCAGTCGCGCGTTCGAGGAATTCGAACTGCCCTGACCAGGCGATCGAATAGCCTGGCGGCAGCTTGACCTTCTCGCCGACCACGCGCTGCATGTCCTGCACCGCGGAGCGCAGGTCGCGCCCGCGGATATCGACGTAGACCCACCCTGATAGCCGGGCGTTCTCGCTGCGCAGCATCGGTGGTCCGTCGCTGATCCGCAGCGTGGCGACGTCGGCCAATACCAGCCGCACGCCGCGCTCGCTGACGATCGGCAGGTGGTAGGTCGACGCCTGGCCGAGGACATGGGCGCGCTCGAGATGCCGAAAGCTGCCCTCCCGCTCCCCGCTGCACAGGGCACGCCAGGCCTCGTGCAGCTCAGCGTCGACGGATGGACCGATGGTATGGCCGAAGGACAGCATGTGACCGCTCCTGCTTCAAGCGTCCGCCCGAAACGGGTAGACCAACTGTTTGCCGTATTGGTGAGGGACCGGGTCGCCCTCGATGCCGACTCGACCGAGCGGCGAGCGGGGCTGATAGAACGTGCCGAAGCAGTGATCCCAGACCAGCCAAAACTCTCCAAAGTTCACTTGAGCATCTTCGAAGCGCTCGCGATGGTGCCAGCGATGAAGTTCAGCGACCCCGAGGAGGTAGCGCAGGGGTCCCACCCGATAGTCGAGGTTTGCATGTTGGAACGCCAGGTGCACGGCGAGTATCGCGAACCATCCGCCCACGACCTCGGCCGGTGTACCCAGCACACCTAAGACGACCAGCCCGGGACCGGCCATCAGTGCCGCATGGAGAGGATGCCGGCGTTCCCCGTTTAGCCAGTAGAGGCGTCGTGACGAGTGGTGGATGCTGTGCAGGCGCCACAGAAACCCGTAGCGGTGGCTCAGGCGGTGAACGGCAAAGAGAGACAAGTCCAGGGGCACGCCCGCGAGGAACACCTGAGCCAGGTACGGCCACTCGCTGGGCCACCAGAACCCCTCCCAGCCGGCCCAGGCCCGCAGCACGACGAAGCCCAGCACCGCCGCATGCATGACCACCAGGTTGACGATGGCGTGCACCAGGTCCGCCGGGTAGTCCAGGTCTGGGACCCGCCAAGTCGGATCGAACGGAAACCGGCGCTCCAGCAGCGCCACTGCCGCCAAGCCGAACGCGACAAGTCCGGCGAGCCAGGCCAGGGGCACATCTCGCGTCGGTGCCCATGCCACGCCGAAAACCACCAACGCCAACAGGGTCGGGTAAGCGCCGTATCGAACAAGAGAACGTGCCGTCATCGCTGCTCCAAACAATTGACGTGGGCAGTGTGGCGAGAGCTCAAGGGGCGCGCTTGAACAAACCGGCTACCTTGTTCCGGAATGCTTGACTCCGTACCCAGTACTGGGTTTGCAATCGGGGTTGCCAGGGCCCGCCGTCGGCGGTGCCTATCGAACAAGGGGCCACCGATGAGCGACAACTGCGCCGACGACGAAGGCCGGAACCTGGACGCGAGCCAGGCGGACGACCGCCGGATCCTGGTGCTGGTCCTGCTGATCAACCTTGGGCAGTGCTTGGCAGGCTTGGGGGTCGGACTGTGGGCCTCGTCGACCGCCCTGATCGGCGCCGCGCTGGACAACCTGGCCGACGCATCGGTGTACGGCGTCAGCCTCTATGCGGTGGGTCGCTCGCCGGCGATCAAGGTCCGGGCCGCCAGGCTGTCCGGTTGGCTCTTGATCGGCTTGGCGGTGATGCTGGTGGTCGAAGTGCTGCGACGATTCTTCGGTGGCGAACCTCCGGTGGGCCCCGCGATGATGGCGATGGCTGCGATAAATGCGGCGCTCAACATCGTCTGCCTGCGCCTGTTGAAGCGCCACCGCGGGGAGGACGTCAACTTCAAGGCCTCGGCCATCTTCACCAGCAACGACTCGATCGTGAACCTCGCGGTCGTGCTGTCCGGGGCGCTGGTGATGTGGTGGGGATCGAACCTGCCGGACCTGGTTCTCGGCTTGGTGGTGTCGGCCATCGCGGCGAACGGTGGCCGAGAGATCCTCGCCGAAGCTGCCGAGGCCAGCGAAAAGGCCCATTCCGGAGCCACTTGACTCTGTACTTGCTTCAGGGTGTGTAATCCCCCGGCCAGGACAGAAGGTAAACGATGAAGATCGATCAAGCTCACTCAACGGAAGCCGGCGAAGGCACTCTCGACGTCAACGGCACCACGACTGTCTTCGGGATTCCGAACATGGACTGCCGCAACGAAGAGGCGGCCATCCGTGCCCGGCTCGGCAAGATGGCTGAGGTCCGATCCCTGTCATTCGACCTCCCCGAGCGCCGTCTGACGGTCGTGCATGCACTGGCCACTCCGGAGCCTCTCCTGCAGGCCTTGGCCGAGATCGGGATGAAGGCCTTGCTCGATACCGAGGCCACCGTAGCGCCTGCTTGCGGGTCCGCTTGTGCTTCGGCGTGCAGTAACGGCGCCCCGACGACTGCCGTTTTCTCGATCCCCAACATGGACTGCCGCAACGAAGAAGCGGCGATCCGCTCCCGGCTTGAACCGCTCGCCGAAGTGAAGTCGCTGAACTTCGACTTACCAGCGCGTCGGCTGTCGGTTCTTCACACCTTGCCCTCCGCGGATCCGATCCTGGAGCACCTGCGTACGATCGGCATGCAGGCGCGCCTAGGGGACGCCGCAGAGGCGGCACTGTCGACCAACGACGGGGCCGCCGGCTGCAGCCCGTGCGGCAAGCCGGCGGTGTCACTTGCACCGGCGGCTAGCGGCAACACCACGCAGTTTCTGATCACGAATATGGACTGCCCGACCGAGGAAGCGCTGATCCGCAAGCGGGTGGGTAAGTTGGACGGGATCGACCGGCTGGACTTCGACCTGATGAACCGTCGGCTGGCAGTGCAGCACCGCCTCGGCGACCCGGCGCCGGTGCTCAACGCGCTGCGCGAGATCGGCATGAAAGCCACCGTCGAACGCGAGGCGGGACCGAGCCCTAAGGGACAGGCCATCTATCTGATCGAGAAGATGGACTGCCCGACCGAGGAGGCGCTGCTGCGCAAGGCATTGGAGGGCATGTCAGGCGTCAGCGCGCTGCAGTTCGATCTGATGAGCCGCAAGCTCACCGTCAGTCACGCGCTGACCGACGTGGCGCCGATCACGGCGGCCATCGAGCGGCTGGGCATGTCGCCGGTTCTGCAGGACAGCAACCAGCCCGCGCCCTCGGTCACGCGCGAATTCGGCACCGGAATCTCGAAGAGGCAGTGGCTGCGCATGGGTGCCGCAGGCGTGCTCGCGATCGGCGCCGAAGTGCTTGCGTTTTCCGGTCTGGGTGAATCGTCCTGGCCAGTCGTGGCTGCGTCCCTGGCCGCCATCGCTCTGGGGGGCGTCGAGACGCTCAAGAAGGGATGGATCGCGCTGCGCACCCTGTCGCTGAACATGAACCTGCTGATGACGATCGCCGTCATCGGCGCGGCGCTGATTGGCCAGTGGCCTGAAGCCGCGGTGGTGATCTGGCTGTTCGGCATCGCGGAAATGATCGAGGCCCTGAGCCTGGACCGGGCGCGCAATGCAATCCGCAAGCTGATCGACCTGGCGCCGGAAACTGCCCTCGTCAAGCAGGCCGACGGGCGCTGGGAGGAAGTCAAGGCGGAGACGGTACAACTCGGCGCGTTGATACGCGTGCGACCCGGCGAACGCATAGCGCTGGACGGTCTTGTGGTCTCCGGCGCCTCGGCCGTCAATCAGGCGCCCATCACTGGCGAGAGCATGCCGGTGGAGAAGAACCCCGGCGACACCGTGTTCGCCGGCACCATCAACGAGCGCGGCACGCTGGAGTTCGAGGTACGATCGCGCAAAGGCCAGACGACCCTCGACCGCATTGCACGCTCGGTCCAGGAAGCGCAAGGCCAGCGCGCCCCAACACAGCGCTTTGTCGACCGCTTCGCCAGCGTCTACACGCCGGTCGTCTTCGCGCTCGCGATATCGATCGCTGTCATCCCGCCGCTGTTCTTCGGCGGTGCGTGGCTCGACTGGGCCTACAAGGCGCTGGTGATGCTCGTGATCGCCTGCCCCTGCGCCCTGGTGATCTCGACACCGGTCACGGTCGTCAGTGGCCTGGCCGCCGCCGCGCGCCGAGGCATTCTGATCAAGGGCGGCTTGTACCTGGAACAGGGGCGTCTGCTGCGGGCCGTTGCGCTGGACAAGACCGGCACGCTGACCCATGGCCGGCCGGCGCTGACCGACACGGTGCCGCTGACTTCGCTGCCGCCAGAGGAAGCCCTGCGCATCGCCGCGAGCCTCGATGCATTGTCGGAGCACCCGGTGGCCACCGCCATCGTCAATGCCTACGGTGACCGGCCGCATGCCACCGTAGACCGCTTCGAGGCCTTGGCTGGCCGCGGAGTCAGAGGCGACATCGACGGCCAGACCTACTACATCGGGAACCACCGGCTCTCCAACGAGTTGGGCGTGGCAACGGAGCCGGTGCGCGCGCTGCTGGAGCAACTGGAAGCGCAGGCGAAGACAGCCGTGGTGCTTGCCACGGACAAGCAGGCGCTGGCCGTCCTCGCAGTGGCCGACACCGTGCGCGACAGCAGCAAGCAGGCTGTGGCTACGTTGAAGCGGCTCGGCGTCGAGCCGGTGATGCTCACCGGCGACAACCGAAGGACGGCCGAAGCGGTGGCCGCGCAAGTCGGGATCACGGACGCCCGCGGGGATCTGCTGCCGCAAGACAAGTTGGAGGCGATCGAAAAACTCGCGGCGCAGGGTCCCGTCGGCATGGTGGGCGACGGCGTCAATGACGCACCGGCGCTGGCGAAGTCGAACATCGGGTTTGCAATGGGCGCGGCTGGCACCGATACCGCGATCGAGACGGCCGACGTCGCGCTGATGCAGGACGACCTGCGCAAGCTGCCGGAGTTCATCGAGCTATCGCGCCGTGTGGGCGGCATTCTGAAGACCAACATCGCGTTCGCGATCGGCACGAAGGCAATCTTCATGGTGCTCGCCTTCACGGGCCATGCCAGCCTGTGGCTGGCCATCCTCGCGGACATGGGCGCGAGCCTGGCCGTGGTCTTCAACGGGCTGCGCCTGTTGGGCGGTTCAAAGCCTACGGAACGTTCCCATGACGACTGACCGCAGCATTCGCCTCGGCTTCGTGCTGGCTGGCTTGGTGTTGGCCGGTGACGTAGCGACGAAGGCGGCCATCATCGCCTGGGTCGACTACGGCGCGCAGCACGAGTGGCTGCCGGTCCTGAACATCGTGCATGTGCTGAACCCGGGGGCGGCTTTCAGTTTGCTGCACGACGCGGGTGGCTGGCAGCGGTATTTCTTCATCGCGCTCGCTCTCGCGGCCTCGGCCTTTCTGGCCGTCATGATTCGGCGATCGGGAACCTCCCGCACCGAGCGAGTGAGCTTCGGCCTGATCCTCGGCGGTGCGTTGGCCAACATGGTCGACCGCATCGTGCGCGGCGCCGTGGTGGACTGGATCGACTTTCACTGGGAACCGCACCACTGGCCTTCGTTCAACATTGCGGACATCGGAATCACGGTGGGTGCCGCGCTGATCGTGATCCACGAGCTATTCCGCAGGAAGCAGATTCAAGAAGAGAATGGTTGAGCTCGGTGCTTCTGAACAGCCGCGGCCGACAAATCGATCGGCTTCTGGGATTTCATCCGACCACTTGACTCCGATGCCGCTTCGGGCTTCAAGATGGCTCATTAACGCAACTTCCACTTCCTCAAAGCATGCATCGACGTCAATTTTCCAAGGTAGCCATCGTCAGCGCAGTGGCATGCCCCGTTTCGCTTTACGCCCAGGAGCGTCCGGTTGTAGGCAAGCACTATGTGAGTGTCTCGCCGCCTCAGCCGACACTCGACCCCAAGCAAGTCGAAGTGGTGGAGTTTTTCGCGTACAGCTGCGAGCACTGCTTCATCTTTGAGCCGGCACTCGATGCGTGGCAAAAACGCCTACCCTCCGGCGTCCGGTTCCGCCGGATTCCTGTCGCGTTTCGTGAAGGCCCGCTCGTAGGTCATCAAAAGCTCTTCTTCGCAATCGAGCAACTCGGCCTTGTCGACCAACTGCATGGCAAGGTCTTCACTGCAATCCACATCGGTAAGCAGCGGCTGGACACGCCCCAGGGGATCTCCGACTTCGCAACCAAGAATGGCGTTGCCCCGGCCAAGCTGCTGGAGGCTTTCAACTCGTTCGCCGTCGCTACTCAGGCAGCGCAAGCTCAGAGTCTTTGGAAGGGCTACAAGGTGGAGGGAACACCGTCGTTGGGCGTGGATGGACGATGGCTGACTTCCGGTTCGCTCGCCGGTTCTAACGAGCGATCCCTGGCTGTTGCTGAGTTCTTGGTCGGCGAAGCGAAACGCGTTCGTTGACGCGTCGCGCACCAAGAAGCACGTAGGCGGAGCGCATGTTTGATCTCAACGTTCCCGACCGGCCGCTCTTGACCATTGGCCGCGGATGGGCCGTGTTCATCGGCCCAGTGGAACCCGGCCGTCTGCATCGGCACCAGGCGGCACAATTGGCGTGGTCGCACGGAACGTTGACGCTGGAAGGTGCGTGGGGAGTGCTCGAGACCCCCGGGCACTTCCTACCAGCCGGCGTACCGCACCGTCTCGTGGCATCCCGGCCGTTGCGCATGGTGTTCCTCGATCCGGCGATGCAGGGGCGCGAGGCGTCATGGGGCCGGCCGGCGACCGCAGCAGCCCTGACGGCCTTGCAAGCGGATGTCCTAGAGCACGAGCTGGACCGGTGGCTGCGGGGCCTGAGGTTGTTGGACACCCACGGCCCGTCTGACCGTGCAACCGGAGACCCGCGTTTGGTGGCCGCAATCAGTTGGCTCGAGTGGGCGCTGGACGCGCCGATGCGCGTGGAGGATGCGGCTGACGCGGTGGGGCTGTCGGCGTCGCGATTCATGCACTGGTTCGCTGAAGTGTCCGGCCTGCCGTTCCGCGCCTACGTGCGGTGGCTGCGCCTGCAGCGTGCCTTGCGCACCCTCGCCGGCGGATCCACGCTCACGGAAGCGGCGCACATGGCCGGCTTTGCCGACAGCGCGCACCTGACACGTACCTTCGTCGCCACGTTCGGCGTGCGCCCGGCACCATTGCGTGGTGCACGAATCGTCTGCTTCGACCACACCAAACCACCGCTCACGCCCCACGGGTTGGCCTTTGTCGAGACTGCCTGAACCAACTGGAGCTGGAAATGGATCTTCTGCTGCTGGCCAAGGCGGCGCTGCTGGGCGCTGTGGAAGGGCTGACCGAGTTTTTACCGATCTCTTCGACCGGGCACCTGATCCTGGCGTCGTCGCTAATACGATTCGACCACCACGCCGCACAGGTGTTCGAGATCACGATCCAGGCTGGCGCCATGCTTGCCGTCATTTGGCACTACCGGCCACGCCTGGCGGCCACCGCCTTCGGCCTCACCTCCGACCCCATGCGCCGAAAGTTCGCGCTCAATCTATTGCTGGCCTTCTTGCCCGCTGCCGTCTTCGGCCTGTTGTTCAGTTCATTCATCAAGGGCCACCTCTTCAACCCCACGGCGGTGGCCATTGCCTTCCTGTTGGGCGGAGTGGTCATCCTCGTCGTAGAAAAACGTTCACAGCGCCAGCGCGTTCCCGGCGCCTCGCGGCGTAGCGATATCCGGACCGTGGACGATCTGACTCCGAAAGACGCGCTGCGAATCGGGCTCGTCCAGTGTGCTGCCCTGGTCCCCGGAACCAGCCGTTCGGGCGCGACGATCATCGGTTCTATGCTCCTCGGACTGCCGAGGCAGGTGGCCACCGAATTCAGCTTCTATCTCGGCATCCCGACCCTCTTTGCGGCGGCCGCTTACTCCATGTGGCAGCATCACGACGCACTACGAGCCGAGGACGCACCGCTGTTTGTCACCGGCACCGTTGTGGCATTCGCCAGTGCGCTCGTCTGCATCCGCTGGCTGATCTCGTACGTCTCGACGCACGATTTCAGTCCGTTCGGCTGGTACCGGATCGCACTCGGCGCACTGATCCTGCTGACATCGAGCGCGGGCTGGATTTCCTTGCCTGTCTGAAGCTGTGATCGCGGCCGGTTCCCGACTGCTCCGACGAATGAGACCACAAGGAGATCTGCGAAATGTCGGAAGAGGATGCTGCGTCGCAATTGAGCGGTGCCGGCGTGGACCTGGCTTACGAGCAGTCTCGCATCCTGAAGGGTGCCGCGCAGGCCGCCGTGCTGTGCGCCGTAGTCATCACCGGTGCCTGTTACTTCCTGCCTCGCTTCTTCGCTCTCCCCGAGTCGTTGGCAGAACGCATCGCCTTTGCATTGCAGGCCGACGTGTTCGTTTTTATCTGACTCGTCATCGGTGCAAGGATGGTGTCGTCCGGCCGCTTCCACTCCGCAGCGGACAACCGAGGGTCTGCCTTCTCTGCTCCCAGCCCCAGCCTCGCGATCAAGGTCGCATTCCTGCAGAACACGCTGGAGCAGGCCACCATGGCAGTGGGGATCCATTTGGCGCTCGCGTCATTGCTGACGGGTCCGGCGCTGTTTTCCGTTCCGGCAGCTGTGGCGCTGTTCGGCGTGGGCCGTGTGGCTTTCTTGAAGGGCTATCCCAAGGGTGCTGGGGCACGCAGCTTTGGAATGGCCACCACTGCCATCCCTACCGTTGTCGGGTGCGTATGGACGATCGGGCTTATGGTTCTGAAGGTCTACGGCTGAGCGGTTCCCCATTTGTGCGCGAGCGTACATGCTAAAACGATCCCCAGCAGTACGGCGCCAGATGAACAGGGAAGTGCTTGAGAAGCGCCATGTCGGCATCTACTTCGGCTTGGTCATCCTTCTGTCTTGCCTCCAATCATCGTCACTTGGTTGAGCTGATCACCGTTGAACAACTGTCATGACATAGACACGGCCGCCTTGGAGGATCAACCTTGCGGCGTCTGTGCGAGCCATCGCCTCTTGGTGGGCAAGTCCCGACCGACGCCACCATGCAGCCATTCTTCTGCGTTCGGCCAGGTCGCCTTTGCGGCCCATGGCAAACTGTGTTCATGGCTTTCCTTGCTCTGCCGCAATCGTGCTGCGGAAAAAATCTAGGGCCTCCTGGCTGTCCCACTCTGCCGTGCCCGACAGGCGCCCTAGTTCACGGCCCTGTCGATCGATCAACAAGGTCGTTGGCATGCCTACCGTCCCCAGCGTCAACCCGGCTTCCCTTGTCGGGTCCTGGAAGATGCGCAGTTGGCGGATGCCGCCCTGCGAATAGAAGGACTTCACTGAGGCAAGTCCCCTTGCGTCCTAATCGATGGACAACGCCACCACCTCGAAATCGGGGCCGCCGAGCTAGGTCTGCAGCCGGTCCAAGGATGGCATCTCCTGCTTGCAGGGCGGACACCAGGTCGCCCAGATGTTCAGCAGCACTACCTTGCATCGGAACTGATTGAGCGTCGTTGGAGCGCCATCACCAGTGTTGAACGAGACGCTGGCCGCCGGCTTTGGTTGCGAATGGATCGCGAACCGCAGCGGCCCTGGGTGGCTGCCCGCCGAACTCTGGAAGTTCCGCAGTAGGAAGCCTGCAACCGCCGCGCCTACCAGGACGATAAGAACGGGCCACTGCCATCGCCTCGCTCTCTTGACGAACTCTTGTGCCTAATCTTCCACAGTTGCCTCGGCTGCCCGCTCGTCAATGAAGCCGGCGCGCTGGCGCGCGGGCGAAAGCGCCAATTACAAAGCCTGTAGCAGGTGCAGTGTCAAGAGGGCTCTGCCTTGAAAGTCACTATTCCTACTCTGGTTCCCCATAGCCCTTCGGCGGCATCGGGATCTCGACGTTGTCGATGTTCAAAGGCAGGGTGGGGGTTCGCAGCACGATGGACGGCACCGCAACCAGCAGGGCGACAAGGGCGAGTTGGAGGAGCAGGAACGGAATCGCGCCTCGGTAGATGTGCGACGTCGGCACTGATGGCGGCGTGACGCTGCGCAGGTTGTACAACGCGAGACCAAACGGCGGATGCATGAAAGACGTCTGCAGGTTAACCGCCAGCAGCACGGCCAGCCACGTCATGTCGATGCCGAGCTTGCGTGCAATCGGGGCGATGAGCGGCAGCACGATGAACGCGATCTCGAAGAAGTCGAGAAAAAACGCGATGAAGAAGATCGCAACGTTGATGAACACCAGAAAGCCGAGCTGTCCCGCCGGCAGGTGCTGAAATAGCGATTCGAGCCAGACTTGGCCGTCAAGCCCGCGAAAGACGAGCGTGAAGAACGACGCCCCGAACAGCAGGAACAGCAGCCCCGAGCAAAGCACGCCGGCGGCCATCATGGCTTGCGTGAGCGTCCAGCCGCCCCGCCTTGACGTCGAGAAGGCGTTCAGGCTTTCGCTGCAGTCCAGCGATGCGGCAGCAGTTCATCGAGCCGGGTGTTGAGCAGCGTCGGCAGACGCTGCAACACGTCGCGCAGGTGGGCCCACGGTTCGTGCCCATTCATCCGTGCCGACTGCACTAGGCTCATCACGATGGCAGCGCGTTGGCCGGCGAGCTCGCTGCCCACGAACTGCCA
>CAKZXL010000318.1 GCA_937883885.1 uncultured Aquincola sp.
GCGGTGTCCTTGAACAGCCGGCGGCCCAGCGGGTCGTAGCCATAGGTGGTGATCACGGTCGCCGCGCCCGGTGTGCTGCGGCCGTGGTGGCGGCTGGCCAGCAGGCGCTGGTGGGCGTCCCATACCAGCTCGGTGTGGCCGCTGGCGTCCTGCCGCTGGCGCAGCTGGCCGGCGCGGTCGAAGCGGTAGGCCGCGCCGTCCAGTTCGCCGCCACGCGCCCAGTCGTCCGGGCCGGCAGCGGGCGGTTCGGGGCTGGCCGCATGCACCCGGGTGCTGAGCAGGTCGCCCGCTGCATCGTGCGCATGGCGGTGCAGCAGGCCTTGCGGATCGACATGCTCGACGATGCGGCCCATGGGGTCGTGCACAAAGCGGTCGATGCCGAAGGCGTTGTCGTCGCGCGCCACCAGCTGGTCGGCTTCGTAGGCGTATCGGCGCTCGAACACGGTGCCGGCAGGGCCGGCCATGGCCTGGGCCAGCAGGCGGCCCTGCGCATCGTGCCGGCTGCGGCGGGCCAGGCCCGAGGGCCACTGTTCTTCCACCACCTGGCCCAGCGCATCGCGCGCCACGGTGGCGGCCGGGCCGCCATCCACCCGCCAGGCCAGCAGGCGGTCCAGCAGGTCGTAGGCCATCTCCACCTCATGGCCGCCGCCGATGCTGCCGCCGGTGCGCCGGCGCACGCGGTTGCCGGCGGCGTCGTAGGCCAACGCCAGCTCGAAGGTGGCGCCGTCGGCATGGGCCTGCAGCTCGTGCAGCAGCCGGCCCTCGGCATCGAAGCGGCGGCTCAGCTTCACCCAGGGGTTGGCGGCGGCCACCAGGCGGCCATTGGCATCGAAGCTCAGGCTCTCTTCCCAGACGGTGGCGCCTCGCCGGCTCTGGCGGCCCACCACGCGGCCCAGCGCGTCGCAGCGGTAGGTGATGCGCCGGCCCAGCGGGTCGGTGCGGGCGGCCAGGCAGCCGTTGGCCGTGTACTCAGTGCGCCAGGCCTGGCCCCAGTAGTCCAGCTCCTGCACCACGCGGCCGAGCGCATCGCGCTGCAGCTGGTGCCACTGGCCGCGCTGGTTGCACACGCCCACCAGGCGTTCTTCGGTGTCGTAGCGGTAGTGCACCACCGCGCCATCGGGCTGCACACGGCGGGTGATGCAGCCCAGGCCGGCATGGTCCAGCTGCAGCCGGCCGCCGCGGGCATCGACATGGGCCGTCAGGCGGTCGGCGGCATCGTGCTCATAGCGCAGCTGCTCACCGGTGGGCAGCTGCACCGCCACCAGCCGCGACTTGGCGTCGTAGGCAAAGCGGGTGATGGCGCCCAGCGCGTCCTGCCGGGCCACCACGCGGCCCAGCGCATCGTGCTGCCAGTGGGTGGCATGGCCCAGCGCATCTTCCATCGCGGCCAGTTCACCGGCCGGGCCGTAGCGCAGCCGGGTGCAGGCGCCGCGGGCATTGGTGAAGGCCACCAGCTGGCCCAACGCGTCGTACTGGTACTGGCTGACATGGCCCAGCGGCGAGGTCTGCGCCACCAGGCGGCCGGCGGCGTCGAACTGCTGCTGCCAGCAGGCGCCGGCAGGCTCGGTCACCGTCACGGCGCGGTCGTCCTGGTAGGCCAGGCTGATGGCTGCGCCATCGGGCCGCTGCAGCCGCAGCAGGTTGCCGTGGTCGTCGTAGGCCCACTCGGTGCGGCGGCCGGCCGGGTCCACCACCGCGGTGGTGCGGCCAGCATCGTCGTACTCGTACACCGTCATGCCGCCCAGGGGGTCGATCTCGTTGATGGGCAGGCCACGGTCGTCGAGCTTGACCAGGCTCACATGGCCGAGGGAGTCGGTGATGCGCCGTTCGTTCAGCGCATCCAGGTACTCGAAGCGGTAGTCGTACAGGCCGCCATCGCCCCAGCTGTGCACCACCCGCTGGCTGCCGTCGGGGGCGGCCTCGTACGTGTAGTGAAAGCTCAGGCCCACGCGGTTGGTGTGGCGCACCAGGTGATGGGCGGTGGGGCCGCTGCCGTACGCGAAGCGGTAGGGCGCACCCAGCGCATCGATCACGGCCACCAGGTCGCCGGCGGCGTCGTACTCGTAACGCACGAAGCCGTGGTCGCGGCGGGTGGCTTCGTCCACCAGGGTCACGGCCACCAGGCGGTCGTCCTGCATCGTCAGCGCCAGGCGGCGGCCGGCGGCTTCAATGAGCGCATGCGGCCGGCCGTTGCGGTAGTCGATGGTCAATGCATTGCCGCTGCGGTCGGTGATGCGCTCGATCGGCGCCAGGCCGTGGCCTGCGGCGGTGCGGCGCGCCAGCTGCTTGGCAAAGCAGTAGATGCGGCCCTCTTTGGTGAGTACCTGCCACTCGTCGCCCTGGTCGGTCAGGCGGGCGCCGTCGGTCAGCTCCAGCACCTCGCCGGCATCGCCGGGCGCGGTGGGCAGGTGGTCGAAGCTGAGCGGGCCCACGCCCGGGCCCTGCAGCAGCACGCTGCCGTCGGCCGCGTCCACTTCCAGGCGAATGTCCAGCAGCGTCTGCCAGCCGGGGCCGCACACGCCCACGTGGGCATCGGCCGACGAATAACAACGCAGCCAGTCGATGTCGATGCGGCCGGGCAGGTGGAAGTCCTGCTGCTCCACGCTCACCGCGCCGTTGAGGATGTTCACCGGCTCGGCCCGCAGGATGGTGCACTTCAGGAAGCCGGGCTTCATGTTCTTGAACAGCTTTTGCCGCAGCCGCTTGAACACGCCCATCTTGGCCAGCTTGCCCAGCCCGGCGAACACGCCCTTCATGGCCATGCCCATCAGGCTGATGGTGGGCGGCCCGCCGACGAACACCGTGGTGGGCGTGGCCAGGTTGAACACCGTGGGCAGCACCATGGCCCGCGGCCCGCCTTTTTTCTTCAGGCGGAAGGGGCTCATCATGCCGGCGGCCTGGCAGGCCAGCACCGGGTGCGCGATGTGCGACATCGGGTCGCCGTCGGCCACCACGGTGCTGCTGCCCATGAACAGCTCGTCTTCGCTGTCGGGCAGCTTGGGCGCAAACGGAAAGCCCGGCGGTATGTGCACCACCTTGCCGGCGGTGCCGGCGGTGGCGCGCTTCATGCCGCACACGGTGATGGTGGCGCCGATCACCGGCACATAGTCGAACGGATCGAACACCACCGACATGTGCGGCGTGGGCAGCGGCGTGGGCGTGGGGGCCGGCGTGGGCACCATGCACAGGTGGATGTCCACGCCCATCTGCACGTCGCCGTGCTTGGCCGCGGGCATCATGGCGCGGGACCTCCGCGCTCGGCGTCGGCCACGGCTTCGTGCGGCGGCGGCAGGGCCAGGTCGCTGTCCACCAGCCAGCCTTCACCCAGCAACCGCGGGCCTTGCGCGGCCCAGGCTGCGAAGTCGGGCGGGCCCTGGGTGACGAGCGCCTGCAGCCGGCTGCGCGCCTGTTCGGCCGCGGCTTCGGCCTCGGCGCTGCGCTGCTGCTCCACCCGGGCCAGCGCATCGGGTCGGTGCTCTTGCGTCAGGCGCGTGGCCAGCGCATCGGCCCGCTCCCGCACGCCGTCCAGCTGCTGCTGCAGCCAGCGCTTGATGCGCTGCATCGCTTCCACGCGCGGGCGGTCGATCAGCCTCAATTGGTCGACCAGGGCCACGGCCAGCGTGGTCAGGGCGCGGGCCTCGGGCTTCAAGGGCTCGGCCAGCTGCAGCACGCAGTGGCCACGCTCCTGCGCGCCAGCACGGTCGCCGGCCCGCGCGGCGCAAAAGGCCGCCATGCGAAAGGCCTCGATCGCCAGGATGGGGTTGGCATCCCGCTGGGCCACCACCGCAGCTTCGTCGTAGCAGCGGCAAGCCTGCGCATCTTCGCCTGCGGCCAGGTGCACCGCGGCTTCGCCGAAGCAGGTTTGCAGCACCAGCTTGTGGCCGCAAGGGTGCTGCGCGGCCACGGTGTCGTCGGCGGCCTGGCGGGCGGCGCGGTACACCGTCACGGCTTCGGCGTGGCGGCCCTCCTTCAGCAGCGCGCCGGCCACCATCACCCTCAGCGCCACGGCCTGGTCGGCCCAGCCTTGCTGCTGCGCAAACTGCAGCGCAACGGAGGCCTTGGCCTTGACCGCATCGGCGCCGCCGCTGGCCAGCAGCGTGACCACGCCCATCATCAGGTTGCGGAACACGGCGGCCGGGCCCACGCCGCCTTCCTGCGCAAAGGTGTCCTGCGCCAGGGCCAGGCCGTCGATGTCGAGGCGGCGGGCCACGATGCGCGCATCTTCGCCCTCCCCCGCCCGGCGGCCGCCCAGGATGGCGGCATGGCGTGGCACCTCCTGCTCGTCGGCCATCAACAGCCGCAGCCGCGGCGGCAGGCCCACGTCCAGCAGCTCACGCACCCAGCGTGCGACGCTGGGCGCATGGGCCACGGCACCGGGCATCAGCACCACCACCAGGTGCGCCTCGCGGCCCATGGCCGCATGGTGGCGCGAGCCGAAGGAGCGCAGCGCCTCGGCGAACCAGGCCGGCGTGTCGGGCATGGCCGCGGGGTCGAACTGCCAGTCGGCCGCCAC
>CAKZXL010000319.1 GCA_937883885.1 uncultured Aquincola sp.
CCCGCGCTGGCGCGGATCCACAGGCTGCGCAGGCTCCAGTCGACCGAGGCCTTGGGCCGCAGGTCGATGTTGAGGTTGAGCGAGATGGTGCCGCTGAGGTTGGTACCCGGCTTGGACAGCGTGACCGACAGCGGCGAGGACAGCAGCGGAATCATGCCCACGTTGCTCAGGCCCTGGCGCTCACGCTCCAGCCCGGCCAGCAGGCCGCAGGCGCTGGGCAGGCCCTGCATCGCGCAGTCGCTGCGCGCCTGGCGCACCGCCTGCTGCGTGGTGATCCTGGCCGTGTCCTTGAGCGCCACCAGGCGGAAGCCGGCTTCACGCTCACGGCTGGCCAGGAACAGGTTGTTGCCCAGCGGCACCGCGATGCCCACGCCCGACACCCACACCGGCTCGGCGTTGCGGGCTCCGGGTGCACCGGCGGCGCTGGCCAGCATGGTGCCTTTGCGTTCGTACTGGAACACGTCCTTGGGCAGGCGCATCGCCAGCTTGCCGGTGCCGTCGTGGCGGCCGGAGAACTGGTCCACGTCGCCGGTGGACTTGCCCATCACATAGTCGGTCAGGTCGCCACCCAGGCTGAAGTTGCCGGTGGCCACGCAGTTGGCCAGCGCGGCGGTGTTGAAGGGGTAGCCGCGCGGCGCCGCTTCCCAGGCCGTCTGCAGCGCGGCGCGGGCCACCGGGTCGGCCCCGTAGCCGCGGCAGCTGCGCGCATCGGGCGCCAGCGTCACGTACCAGGTGGGCGCGGTGCCCAGCACCGAACCCGCCACCACGCTGGTGGTGAAGTCGGGCGCCGGGATCACCGTGCGCACCGAGCCCGAGACGCCGTCGCCCACCTCGATGGCGCGCACTTCGTCGAAGGCCATCGGCGTGGCGTCGGCCACGATGGAGATGCTCTCGTACACGTCCACCGGCGAGGCTTCCGTCCAGCGGAAGCTGATGGTGGTCATCGGCGCGGTGGTGGCTTCGGGCGCGTTGGCCGTCACCACCGTGGCCGGCGACACGATCTGGCTGATGCGCACCGTCGGATGGTCGACATGGCCGGTCTGCACCAGCGAGCCGACGATCAGCGTGTTCAGGTAGGCCACGGTGGCCGCATCGCGCGAGACGATGGTGGCCGTGCCGTCGGCGTTGAAGCGGATGCCGGTGACGCTGTCCTGCGGGGCGATGCGGCCCAGCGACGCGACCTCGGCATTGACCTTGGCTTCCTTCAGCGCAAAGCGGGCGATGGCCGTCACGTCGGCGGACAGGTCCACCTCGCAACGGGTGCCCACCACCTGCTTGCAGCCGGTCCAGGAATGGAATTTCCAGGCGCCGTCGATCTCGTTGGCCGTCAGGTTCACGGTGCTGCCATCGCGCGGCAGCACGGTGCTGTAGGGCTCCTTGGCTTCGCCATAGCTGCCGTTGGGCAGCGGGCTGCCGCTGATGCTGCCCACGCCGGTGACGCCGGCCTGGAACTTGACCGTGTTGCGGTCGATTTCCGCCGACAGGCTCTTGGCCACGCCCAGCGAGGCCGTCATCTGGCGCCAGGCGGACGCCATCTCGCCGGTGTCTCCGGCGTGGTACTTCTGGATCAGCGAGCGCTGGTTGGCATCGCCGCTCAGCGGCTGCTGCAACTCGGTGAAGCCGAAGGCCAGCGCCTCGCGGTGCTCGGTGCGGGTGGCGTCGAACTGCAGCAGGTCGGACGACACGGCCGCGGCATTGGCGTTTTCCAGGCCGCGCTTCATCAGCAGGCCGGCCACGCGGTTGAGCTCGATGTTCAGCGAGCTGGCGTCAAAGCGCGTCAGGTCGCCGCCGATGAGGCGGTAGGCCGCATCGCTGAGCATGGTCACCCGCACCGAGCCGTTAAGCAGGTCGCTGGCATCGACCAGCGCATTGATCTCGCCCTTGAAAGGCGTGGGCGTGGCGTCGCGGGTGCCGGTGTCGTTGACGTCCCAGTCGTTGCCGCCCGAGACGGTGACGCGGAAGAACGCGTATTTGCTGTAGTCCGGCAGGGTGACGGTGTATTGGCCGTTGTTGTCGGTCACCGTCTCGTAGAGCACGGTGCCCGACTTGTCGAAGGCGTCGCGCACCTCGACCTTGGCGCCGACCAGCACGCCCAGCGCGGCAAAGTGCTTCTGCGCCTTGGCCGCCTCCACCTGCGCGGTGGTGACGTTGGTGATGTCGACGCCCTGGGAGACGGTGCCGGTGTCGGTGGGAGACGTGGGGGTGGGCGGCGTTTCCGCGCCACCGCCCCCACCGCCGCAGGCCGCCAGCAATGCGCTGACGGCAACGGCGACCAGGCGGGCCCTGACCGCATGCGAGATGGTCATGTACAGCAATCCTCGAAGCGTGGTGATGCTCCGGGCGGCTGTACTTCGCGATGGCAACGAACAACCGGCCCGATCTTGTCGTCAGGCCAGCGGTGCATCACGCATCTGCTGGCGACTCAAGGATCTTCGGCCTGCTGTTACAACTCGATTCGTGTGAGTAACACGTGGTTTACATCACTCTTCCGGCTCAAGCGCTGCTGCGGGGTGCCGTTGGCTAGTGCGCCTTGTCCCAGTTGGGCCCCAGGCCCACTTCCGCCAGCAGCGGCACCTTGAGCTGGGCCACGCCGGCCATCAGGCGCGGCACCTCGGTGCGCACCCAGTCGACTTCGGCCTCGGGCACCTCGAACACCAGTTCGTCATGCACCTGCATCACGATGCGGGTGGCCTTGGCGCTGCGGTCGATCTCGGCCTGCACCGCGATCATCGCCAGCTTGATCAGGTCGGCCGCGGTGCCCTGCATCGGCGCATTGATGGCCTGGCGCTCGGCCGCGGCGCGGCGCGGGCCGCTGCCGCCCTGGATCTCGGGCAGCACGATGCGGCGGCCGAACAGCGTTTCCACGTAGCCGCGCTCGGCCGCGCTGGCGCGGGTCTCGTCCATGTAGCGCTTGACGCCGGCAAAGCGGTCGAAATAGCGGTCGATGTAGTTCTTGGCCGCCTTCTGGTCGATGCCCAGGTTGCTGGCCAGGCCGAAGGCGCCCATGCCGTAGATCAGCCCGAAGTTGATGACCTTGGCATAGCGCCGCTGCTCGTTGCTCACCTGGTCCAGCGCCACGCCGAACACCTCGGCCGCGGTGGCGCGGTGCACGTCGCGGCCTTCGGCAAAGGCGGCCAGCAGGCCGGGGTCTTCGCTGATGTGGGCCATGATGCGCAGCTCGATCTGCGAGTAGTCGGCACTGGCGATCTGGTGGCCCTCTGGAGCGATGAAGGCCTCTCGCACGCGCCGGCCTTCGGGCGTGCGGATGGGGATGTTCTGCAGGTTGGGGTCGTTGCTGGACAGCCGGCCCGTCACCGCCACCGCCTGCGCATAGTTGGTGTGCACGCGGCCGGTGTTGGGGTTGATCATCAGCGGCAGCTTGTCGGTGTAGGTGCCCTTGA
>CAKZXL010000320.1 GCA_937883885.1 uncultured Aquincola sp.
GCTCGGCAGCAAGGCCCGGTACCAGGCCGCTTCAGGCGCTGCGGGCAGCGGCTGGATGACCCGCCAGGTGCTGTTCAGGTCGTAGTAGCCCACCAGCAGGCCGATGGCCTGCGTCTTGGGGTTGCCCTTGCGCTCGATCCTGCGGCTCTCGCCGGGGCGAAGGATGAACTCGTCGCGGGCCAGCAGATCGCTGGCCAAAACGCTCTTGTCGTTGCTGTTGAGGCTGAAGTAATCGGCCTCAGCGAACGAGGCGCCGTCCTGCAGCTCGTAGACGCGCACCTTGACCGGCGAGGGTCTTCCGGACACGTCGGGGTTGGCCTGGGCCGTGGCCTCGATCTGAAGGACCAGTTTCGTGGCCTCCTTGGCTTCCTGTGCTGCGGCCGGCATGCCAAGCAGCCAGGCGGTCGCAAGGCCAGCAGCCAAGCGCAAGAGTGGGAACATGGGCATGGCTAGCGCGCAAAGAACAGGTGGTGCAGCCAGACCGGCGGCGGCTGGCCGCCGCCGGTCTGGCTGCAGGAAACGGCCTGGGGATGTCCAGGCCGGCGTCAGGCTTCCTTGTTCAGCTTGATGTCATAGCCCGCCGTCACGGCGCCGCCGGAGCCACCCTGCTGGTTCTGCACCGTGTACTCCTGCTTGACCTTGGCGAACGAGAGGTTCACCCGCTCCTTGATGCGCTCTTCCGCGCTGCTGCCCACCGGCGCCACGGCGGTGATCACCACGTCGCTCATGGTGATCTTCAGGTACTCGAGCGGATTGCCGCCGGCCTTGCGCACCACCAGCTTGGCCTCGGGGATGTGCTTGCCGGTGAGGCAGAACTTCATCAGGTTGGGACTGGAACGGTCGACGAAGTGCAGGAACTTCAGGTCACGGACGGTGGCCTTGCCGGAGCCACCGCCAGAGCCGGCGTGCATGTTGGATTCCTGCAGGATCTCCCAGTCCCAGGAGAGCACCTCGATCTCGTTCTTGTGCGCGGAGTCCATGCTCTCGCCGTCGATGCCGTTGATCTTCAGGAAGATGTCTTGTGCCATGGTGATCGGCTCGTATGAAGGGTTGGGAACAGGGCTCAGGCAGCCGCCTTGACCGAGGGCAGCTTGGCCACGAGGCGCAGGCTGACGGTCAGGCCTTCGAGCTGGAAGTGCGGGCGCAGGAAGAACTTGGCGCTGTAGAAGCCGGGGTTGCCTTCGATGTCTTCCACCACCACTTCAGCCGCAGCCAGCGGCCGACGTGCCTTGGTTTCCTGGCTGGAGTTGGCCGGGTCGGCGTCCACGTAATTCATGATCCATTCGTTGAGCCAGCGCTGCATCTCGTCGCGTTCCTTGAACGCGCCCAGCTTGTCGCGCACGATGGCCTTGAGGTAATGCGCAAAGCGCGTGCTGGCGAACAGATACGGCAGCCGGGCCGAGAGGTTGGCGTTGGCGGTAGCGTCGGCGTCGGTGTACTCCTGGGCCTTTTGCAGCGACTGCGCACCGATGAAGGTGGCGTGGTCGGTGCCCTTGCGATGCACCAGCGGCACGAAGCCGGCCTTGGCCAGTTCCGCCTCACGGCGGTCGGAGATGGCGATCTCGGTGGGGCACTTCATGTCGAAGCCGCCATCGTCGGTCGGGAAGGTGTGGCAGGGCAGGTTCTCGACCGTGCCGCCGGACTCGACACCGCGGATCATGGTGCACCAGCCATAGAGCTTGAAGCTGCGGTTGATGTTCACCGCCATGGCATAGGCCGCGTTGTTCCACACGTAGTTCTTGTGGTCGGCGCCCTGGGTGTCCTCCTCGAAGTTGAACTCGTCCACCGGGTTGGTCTTGGCACCATACGGCAGCCGCGCCAGGAAGCGCGGCATGGCCAGGCCGATGTAGCGGGCGTCCTCGGTCTCGCGCAGCGAGTTCCAGGCGGCGTGCTCCAGGTTGCCGGTGATCTTGGCCAGGTCACGGGGATTGGCCAGTTCCTGCCAGGAGTCCATCTGCAGGTTGCTGGGCGCCGCGCCGGCGATGAACGGTGCGTGTGCCGCTGCCGCGATCTTGGCCATCGAGCCCAGCAGCTCGATGTCGGGGGGCGTGTGGTCGAAGTAGTAGTCGGCCACCAGGCAGCCGTAGGGCTCACCGCCGAGTTGCCCGTACTCTTCTTCGTACAGCCGCTTGAACAAGGGGCTCTGGTCCCAGGCCAGGCCCTTGTAGCGGCGCATGGTGCGGCGCAGCTCGGACTTGCTGATGTCCATGAAGCGGATCTTCAGCATCTCGTCGGTCTCGGTGTTCGAGACCAGGTGATCGAGCCCGCGCCAGACCGACTCCACGCCTTGGAAGTCGTCGTGGTGCAGGATGAGATTGATCTGCTCGCTGAGCTTGGCGTCGATCTCCGCGATGATGGCTTCGATGCTGGCGTAGGCATCGTCGCTCATGGTGACGGTGTTGCTCAGCGCCTGCTGAGCCAGCGTGCGCACGGCGGATTCCACCGCCTCGCGCTGTTCGTCGCCCTTGGGCTTGAACTCACGGTCCAGCAGTTGCGCAAACAGGCTGGGGTTGCCGGCTTGTACGCGGGGTTCTTCGAGCAGTTCGGCATTCGACATGGGTCACTCCCTGGAAGCTAAAAAGGGGTTCAGGCCTGGGCAGCGGGTTCGGGCTTCGGTGCCGCCGCCAGGGTTTTCATCAGCGTGGGATCGGCGAGCAGCTTGCGCACGAGGTCCTCGGCGCCGGCCTTGCCGTCCATGTAGGTCTGCAGGTTGGCCAGCTCGGTGCGGGCGTCCAGCAGCTGGCGCAGCGCATCCACCTTGCGGGCCACGGCCGCGGGCGAGAAGTCGTCCATGCTCTCGAAGGTGATGTCGACCATCACGTGACCTTCACCGGTCAAGGTGTTGGGCACGCTGAAGGCCACACGCGGGGCGATGGCCTTCATGCGCTCGTCGAAGTTGTCGACGTCGATCTCGAGGAACTTGCGCTCGGTGACTTCCGGCAGCGGCTTCGACGGCTTGCCCGACAGATCGGCCAGCACGCCCATGACAAAGGGCAGCTCGACCTTCTTCTCACTGCCATAGACCTCGACGTCGTACTCGATCTGCACACGCGGTGCGCGGTTGCGTGCAATGAACTTCTGGCTGCTGTTGGCGCTCATGCTGGTCCTTCTGCGAAGGTGGGGTTGAGGTGGAGCCGATCACCACATCGGCACGGAGAAACGCGCGCAGACAGGGCGAACCCATGTCGGCGTTCAGGTGAAAACTGCGGATGGCGACTTCAGACGGCCAAGGGGCGGCAGGCCTTGATCAAAACCGTTCGGGCGCCGTTAAAGGGCAGACGCGGGGCGCCACAACGAACAGATCAGCGGTGGCATTGGCCCGCTCAGACAGCTTGAATGCCGGCTGCAATTGCGCCGCCGTTGCTGCATGGCTTGGCGACTAGGGAGATAGCCTATGCAACCAGGACCGCAATGGCACAGCAAATCTTGACGTTCAAGTCGAAGTCAAGTCAGCACGCAGTTCAAGGTCAAGCAAGTCATGCCAGCAACCGGTCAGCTCAAACTCTTTTTAGAGCGGCCGGTGCCGGCGACTCCAGACTCAGCATGCCCCTCGCTTCGCGGCGCTCACCGCCACCTGCACCCCATCCGGCAGCCCCTGAATCTGCCGGTGCAGCCGGCCGCTGCGCGTGAAGTGCTCGGCGGCAGGCAGGGGATGCATGTTCTCGGCCGAGAAGCTGCTTTCGGCGAACACCGGGAACACGGCGTACGAGTAGCACTAGTCGCGGCGCAGCCGCTGGCCCTGTTGCCGCAGCACCGCCACCAGGCCGGGCAGGAACCACTCCTGTGAGCGGTCGGTGTCCAGCAGCTGCTCGAAGGCGCTGCGGTCGTCGGCCACGTGTTCGAGCGCGCCGGTGGCCGTGCTCAACCACCAGACGCTGCGGGCCGGCAGCTCGATGAACACGTCACCCAGCGCGGAGCACAGCAGCGGCGTCCAGTCGGCGCCCAGCTTCCAGGCCCAGGCCTCTTGCAAGGCGGCCAGCGAAGCTGCGCTGGGCTCGAAGGTGACCTGCGACCAGGTGGGCATGAAGGGCGGGCTGCGGGCGTGCGGCGGGTGGTGCCGCGAAGTATCCGCCCTGCACTCACAGCTCAGCCGCGTGCCAGCCGCTCCAGGGCCGGCGCGCGCGCCAGCCGGGCCATGCAACCCAGGTTCACCATCACCGCGGCCCCGGCGGCGAGCACCAGCGCAAAGCCGATGCCGCAGCCCGGCAGCGCGGTGGCGAAGACGGTGCCGAAGGCCATGCGGCCGAACAGGCCGGCGACCGTACCCAGCAGGAACTGGCGGGCCGCGGGCGGGCCGGCGTCGGCATGCTGGGCCCATGCCACCGTGATGCTGACCACCGGCAGCGAGGCCAGCAGGCCGGCCATGCCGGTGCCGATGGCGGGGCCGGCCGCGCTCAGCCCCAGGCTCAGCACTGCGGCCACCACGGCAGGCAGCACGGTGGTGGCCCAGCGGCGCGGCGGTGCGCCGGCGGCGTTGGCCACCGGTGGATGCAGGCCGGGCCAGGCGCGCCAGGCCAACAGGCCGCAGGCCGCCGCCAGCACCAGGGCGGGCAGCAGGTGATGGCTGGCTGCCAGCACCGGCCCCACCATCGCCAGCGCCGCCACGGCGCCCCAGGCCAGCGCCACGCGGCGCGGCCGGTGGTGCAGCGAGGCATGGGCGTAGGCCAGCGCAAAGGCCGCCATCAAGGCACAGGCGGCCACGGTGGCGGCTGCGGCATGGGCCGCGAACGGCGCGCCCTGTTCGTGCGCCATCCAGCCCAGCGCGGGCGCGGTGGTGGTGGGCAGGCCGGCCACGATGCCGGCCGCCGCGCCGCCCCAGCGACGCGCCAGTCCCAGCACCAGCGCCACCGACGCCATCGTCAACAAGCCCTTGGTCCACCAGTCCATCACCACTCCTGCCCGCGGGCGGCGCGGCATGCGCCCCCCTTGTCCTGGCTGTACGGGGATGGTTCGGTGGGACGGACATCCGGCGCCTCCCTCCGTGGGGGGATCGCCGCAGGGCGCTTCAGCGCCGGATCAACGGCGGCCGGATGCGGCGTCCTGCGCCTGGGCCAGCGCCGCCAGGGTGCGCGCCAGCAGCGGGCTGCGGGCGTCCAGCAGCAGGCGCTGCAGCGCCACGGCCTGCGTCAGCGGCGCCACGGCGGCGGCGCCTTCGCCCTGGCGCAGCAGCGCCAGCCCGCGCACTTCGGCCAGCGTGGCTTCGGCCTGGCGGGCGTAGGCCCGCTCGGGCGCCGCGACCACGGCAGCCAGGCCTTGCGCAGCCAGTTCCGCCGCCATCGCCGCATGGCCGGCGGCCAGCAGCAGCGTGGCCTCCTCGGCCTGCCGGCGCAGCGTCACCAGCGGGCCCGGGGCGGGCACGGCCATGAACGGGTCGCCGCGAAAGTCCTGCAGCGCCTGGGCGGCCTGGCCCTGCGCCACCCACCAACGGCGACGCACCTGGCGGATTTCGCCGATCACGAAGAAGCCATGCTCGCCCGCCAGCTGCAGGGCACGCGCGATGTCGGCACCGGCCTCGGGCGCGCGGCCCAGTGCCACCAGCGTGTCGGCGCGCACCGCGCGCAGGCCGGCCTGCAGGTCGGGCGGCAGCCCGTCGACCTGGGCCCGCCAGTCCTGCAGCAGCTGCCAGGCCGCAGCGGGCTGGCCATGGGCCAGCAGCGCACGCGCCTGGTGGCCCACCAGCAGCAGCGGCAGCGCGCCGAAGTCGCGGCCCGCGGCCCTGGCCCAGGCCACTTCGGCCGCGCCTGCGGCCACGGCCTCGGCGGGCCGGCCGTTCTCGGTGTAGAAGCTCACCAGCTTCTGGCCCACGATGTGCTGGGAGTACGGGTCGCCCAGGTTGACCGCCTGCTCCTGCGCGCGCTGCAGCGTGGCCAGCGCCTGCGCGGGCTGGCCCCGTTTGGCCTGGGTGCTGCCCAGGGTGGCCAGCAGGACCGGCAGCGCACCACCGCCGGTCTCGGGCTGGCGCTCGACCTGGGCCACCGCATCGCGCAGCGCGGCTTCGGCCTCGGGCAGGCGGCCCAGCTTGAAGCTGGTTTCGCCCAGCATCTGCAAAGCGTTCATCGTGTCCTGCGAAGGCGGCAGCTGGCGCGCCGCCCGCACCGCACGCGCGGCCAGTGCGGCGGCCCGCACCGGGTCTTCGTTGATGAAGAGGAAGGCCAGCGTCTGGTCGATGGTCATGCGCGCTTCCAGGCCCAGGTCGGGCACGCGCTGGCTGGCCGCTTCGGCCGCCAGCAGCTGCTCGCGGCCTGCGGCCCGCTCGTTCATCTCCAGCAGGCTCTTGCCCAGGCTCACGCGGGCCTCGATGGCCTGTGTGCTCTCGGCGCCGTACAGCCGCGTGGCCAGTGCCAGGCTGCGCCGCTGCAGCGCGGTGGCGCGGTCGTTCAGGCCCATGTGGATGTACATCTCCTGCATGGTCTGGTTCAGCCGCAGCTGCGCTTCGGGCGCGCCCGCGAGTTCGCGTTCGATGCGGTCGGCGCCGCGGTCCAGCAGCTCGCGGGCGGTGGTGCGGCGGGCGGCCTCGGGGTCGTCCTGGTTGGCGGTGTTGGCCATGAACACCGATTCGAGGAATGCCTGCACCGAGCGTGCGGTGGCAGCTTCGGTCAAGGCACGTTCGGCCTGGGCATGGGCTTCGCGCGCCTGCCACACGGCCACGCCCGCGCCCACCACCAGCGCGATCGCCGCCACCGCGCCCGCGCCCACCTGCAGCCGGTGGCGGGCGATGAACTTGCCCGCGCGGTAGGCCAGGCTGTCGGGCCGGGCCTGCACCGGCTCGCCATCGCGCCAGCGGCGCAGGTCCTGCGCAAAGGCTTCGACCGACAGGTAGCGTTCTTCGGGCTGGGGCTTGAGCGCGCGCAGCAAGATGGCGTCGAGGTCGCCCTGCAAGGCACGGGCATCGGCGCGGGCCAGGCCCGCCTCCTGCGGCAAATCGGCGGCCAGCTGGCTGGGCCGCGGCACCTGCACCGCGGCCATGGCCTGCACCAGCTCGGCCGCGCCGCCGCGCGGCAGCCGGTACGGCAGGCGGCCGGCCAGCAGCTCATAGGCCACCATGCCCAGGCTGTAGACGTCGGTGGCGGTGCCCAGCGGCTCGCCGCGGATCTGCTCGGGGCTGGCGTAGTCGGGCGTGAGCGCATGGCCGCCCAGGCGGGTCAAGGCGGTTTCCTGCGTCAGCTCGCCGGCCAGCAGCTTGGCGATGCCGAAGTCCAGCAACGACACGCGGCCTTCGGCCGTCACCAGGATGTTGCTGGGCTTGAGGTCGCGGTGCACCACCAGCCGGGCATGGGCATGGGCCACTGCGGCCATCACCTGCAGCAGCAGATCCACCCGGGCCTTGAGCGGCAGGCGGTGCTGGCGGGCATGGCTGTCGATGGGCTGGCCGTCCACATATTCCATGGCCAGGTAGGGCCGGCCCTGCGCGTCCACGCCGGCGTCGTACAGGCGCGCGATGTGTTCATGGGCCAGCGCGGCCAAGATCTCGCGCTCACGCACCAGGCGGGTGGCAAAGGCTTCGCCCCAGGCCACCGCCGGCAGCTTCAGCGCCACCGGGCGCCGCATCAGCCCATCGACCCGCTCGGCCAGCCACACGCTGGCCATGCCGCCGCGGCCGATCTGCGACACCAGCCGGTAAGGCCCCACGATGACGCCCGGCGCCGCGCCGGCAGCTGCCTCGATGGCTGGCAGCGGTGGCAACGCACCGAGGAAGTCGCCGGTCTCGATCTCGGCCTGCGTGGCCAGCAGCGCGCGCAGCGTGTCGCGGTGCTGGGCGTGGGGCCCGGCCAGCTGGTCCAGCCAGCGGTCGCGCTGGTCGGGCGGCAGCGCCAGCGCCTGGTCCAGCAGCTCGCTGACCACCGGCCAGGCGGCCTGCAGCGAGGCGATGGCCGAGGGCTTCATCGCCCGCGCTCCGCCGCGGCCGGCATGGGCATCAGGGCATGTGCTGCAGACATCGAAGGCCTCCTGCCAAACCACGCGGCACCGACGGCCGCCGTTACAGCCATGGACGTAGGCGCCCTGCCCGAGCGGACATCTGGCGGTTCAGTGCCGCAGCGCGTGCGCCAGCAGCAACCGGGCCTTGGCCCAGTCGCGGCGCACGGTGCGATCGGTCACACCCAAGGCCAGGGCGATCTCTTCGTCGGGCAGGCCGGCGAAAAACCGCATCTCCACCACCCGCACCAGGCGCTCGTCCACCTGGCGCAGCTCTTCCAGCGCGGCATGCACGTCCACGATCTCGTCGACCGGGTTGGGGATGGAGGCCAGCAGCGCGGTGTCCAGCGTCACCGGGCGGGCATCGCCTCCGCGGCGCTCGGCCTGCGCGGCGCGTGCCGCATCCACGATGATGGACCGCATCACGGTGGCGGCGTAGGCCAGGAAGTGCGCCCGGTCGGCCGGGGTGAGCTGGTCGCGCTTGACCAGCTTGAGGTAGCACTCGTTGACCAGGGCGGTGGTGTCCACATGGCCGTCGCGCCGGTGGTGCGACAGGCGCCGGTGCGCGATCTGGCGCAGCTCGGGGTGCAGCAGCTCGAAGATGGCATCCAGGGCCGGCTTGTCGCCTTCGCGTGCGCGGACCAGCAACTGCGTGATGTCTCCCATGGGCGGCGTGCAACCAGGCGTGGGGTGGTAAGGGGTGCGACCCATCCTAACGTGCGACGGTGTCGTGCTGCGCCAGCAGCTGCCGTGCCAGCCGCGCCACCGCCCGCCGCAAGGCCGGCGGGCCCAGCACCTGCAGCTGCGCGCCATGGCCCAGCACCTGGCGTGCGCCGTGGTCGATGGACTCGATCGGCAGCTCGATGCAGCGCCAGCCGCGCGGCAGCCGCACGCCGGCCGGTGGGCCGGCCTGCAGCGTGTGGGGCCGACGCGCCTGCACCAGCCACGCCAGCGCCCGCGGCGAGGCCAGCACCTGCGCCACCAACGGGCGCAGCTGCGCCTCGAAGCGCGCGGCTGAAGCCTGCCAGTACGCCGCCAGGTCGAAGCCCCGTGGCCGGCGCACCGCCTGCGTCAGCAGCTGCATGCGGCCGATGCTGGCCAGCCGGTAGGTGCGCGGCTCGGTCTGGCCGGGCGCCAGCGCCACCAGGTACCAGCTGCCCGCCTTGAGCACCAGGCCCAGCGGATCGAGTTCGCGCTGGGCGCGGCGCTGCCAGCTGGTGTAGTCCACCACCACCCGGCGGCCGCGCCACACCGCTTCGGCCGCCTCACGCAGCCAGGGCGCCGCATCGGGCGCGCGGTACCAGTCGTGCGGGTCGATGTGCAGCCGCTGTGCCACGTCGGCCGCGCCGGTGCGCAGCGGCAGCGGCACGCTGGCCAGCAGCTTCAGCCGCGCCGACACCGCGGCATCGCCCAGACCCAGCTCAGTGGCCGGGCCCGGCAGGCCGGCCAGCAGCAGCGCGCTGGCCTCGGGTTCGGTGAGGCCGGTGAGCTGGGTGCTCCAGCCCGGCCGCAACTGGAAGCCGCCCTGCCGGCCCCGCTCGCCCCACACCGGCACGCCGGCGGCGGACAGCTGGTCGATGTCGCGCAGGATGGTGCGGGTGGACACCTCCAGCGCCTGCGCCAGCTCGGGCGCGGTGGACCGGCCGCGGCTTTGCAGCAGCATCAACAGCGACAGCAGGCGGCTGGCCTTCATCGGCGGGGTCGGGTTTCAGGAAAACATGACATGCGGTGTCACTTTATGCCAGCGAGCATGCGGCCACCTTGTCTGCAGGACCTTTTCATGCCCACAACCATGCCCCGCGGCAGCTGCGCCGATTTCGACTTCATGCTCGGCACCTGGCGCAGCCGCCAGCGCCGCCTGCGCCAGCGGCTGGTCGGCTGCACCGCGTGGGACACCTTCGAGGCCACCACCCACGCGCAGCGCCTGCCCGGCGGCCTGGTTCACTTCGATACCCTGGTGGCAGAAGCCTGGCGGCCGGGTTGGGTGGGCATGAGCCTGCGCTGCTTCAATCCGGCCACGGGGCTGTGGAGCATCCACTGGCTCACCAACGAAGGCGCCGGCCTGGATGCCGCAACCGGCCAGCTCGACCCGCCGGTGGTCGGTGGCTTCATGGGCGGCGAAGGCCTGTTCGAGGGCCACGACGTGGTGGAACGCCGGCCGGTGCGCGTGCGCTTTCGCTGGCTGCGCCAGGGTCCGGACCATGCGCATTGGGAACAGGCTTTTTCCGCGGACGACGGCCACAGCTGGGAAGTGAACTGGACGATGGACTTCGAGCGCCTGGCCGACCAACCCGTGCTGCAGCCCCTGCCCGACCTCGATCCGCAGGTGCTGGAGCTGCGGCGTTACACGCTGCACCCCGGCCGGCGTGATGACTTGATCGACCTGTTCGACACGCACTTCATCGAGCCGCAGGAAGCGCAGGGGATGGTGGTGATCGGCCAGTTCCGCGACGAGGACGCGCCCGACCGCTTCGTGTGGCTGCGCGGCTTTGCCGACATGGCGACACGCGCGGCCGCGCTGGCGGGCTTTTACGACGGGCCGGTGTGGCGCCAGCACCGGGACCGGGCCAATGCCACGATGGTGGATTCGGACGACGTGCTGCTGCTGCGGCCCGCCTGGCCGGGTGCCGGCCTGCCGCTGGCCGGGCTGCAACGTGCGGCGGGGCCGGTGCGCATGGCGCCGCCGCAGCGGGTGGTGATCAGCGTGTTCCCATTGCGCGAGGCGGCCACGCCAGACTTGCTGGCGCTGTGCCGCGAGCGGCTGGCGCCCCGGCTGCAGCACGCGGGCGTGGTGTCGGCGGGCTGGTACGTCAGCGAGCTTGCGGACAACACCTTTGCGCGGCTGCCAGTGCGGCGGGATGTTGAAGTGTTGACGTTGGCGACAGTGTGGCCCATCGCAGCGGGCGCTGCAGAGTCGCCGGCTGAAGCCTGCACGGCCACGGTGCACGAGGAACTCCAGGCCTGGCTGGCCGCGCCGCCGCACCACCATCGCTTGGTGCCCACGGCACGGTCTGCGATGGGCCATTCGGCCGCATGAGGGCTGCGCTGTACGACCGCCATTGCCATGGCCGCCGCGCGCCCCATGGCTGAATAATCGGCTGTTTCACCCACCATGATCCTGCTCATGCCCCAGCCCAACCACCGCCCCACCGCCGCATGAAGCCCGACGTCCTTGTGCTGGGTGCCGGCATGGTGGGCACCTGCACCGCGCTGCACCTGGCGCTGCGCGGCCATGCGGTCACCCTGGTCGACCGGCGCGAGCCGGGCCGCGAGACCTCGTACGGCAACGCCGGCATCATCCAGCGCGAAGCCGTGGTGCCTTATGCGTTTCCGCGCCACTGGGGCAAGCTGCTGGGCGTGGCGCTGGGCCGCGGGGCCGACGTGCACTACCACCTGGGCGCCCTGCCCGGCCTGGCCGGCCCGCTGGCGCGCTACTGGCGCAACTCGGCGCCCGCACGGCATGCGCAGCTGTCGCAGGCCTATGCGGCGCTGATCGCCCACAGCCTGTACACGCACGACGAGCTGATCGAGCTGGCCGGCGCCCATCGGCTGGTGCGGCGCGAAGGCTACCGCTGGATCTTTCGCACGCCCGCGGCGATGGACGCCGCAGTCGTCGAGGCGCAGCAGCTGGCCGCGCGCCATGGCCTGCGCCATGCGGTGATGGACCGCGCCACGCTGCGGCGCGAAGAACCCGGCGTGACCGAACGCGCCGTGGGCGCCCTGCACTGGCTGGACCCCTGGACGGTGAACGACCCCGGCGCGTTGGTGGGCCTGTATGCGCAGGCCCTGCAGGCGCGTGGCGGCCGGGTGCTGATCGGCGATGCCACCAGCCTGGCACCGGCCGGCAGGGGCTGGCGGGTGCACACGGCCGAAGGCGAAGTGCAGGCCGCGCAGGCGGTGGTGGCCCTGGGCCCTTGGTCGGCCGGCTTGCTGCAAGGCCTGGGCTACCGCTATCCGCTCTTCATCAAGCGGGGCTACCACCGCCACTACGCCGCGCCGGTGCTGCCCCGGCTGTCGCTGTACGACGTGGAAGCCGGCCTGGTGATGGGCCCGATGCAGCGCGGCGTGCGTGTGACCACCGGCGCCGAGTTCGCGCGGCTGGACGCGGCGCCCACCCCGGTGCAGATGCACAAGGCCGAGGCGCTGGCCCGCGAGCTGCTGCCGCTGGGCACGCCGGTGGAAGAAACGCCCTGGATGGGCGCACGCCCCTGCACCGCCGACATGCTGCCGGTGATCGGCGCTGCGCCACGCCACCGGGGCCTGTGGTTCAACCTGGGCCACGCGCACCAAGGCTTCACGCTGGGCCCGGCCAGCGGCCGGCTGCTGGCCGAGCTGATCGGCGGCGAGGCACCACTGCTGGACCCCGCGCCCTACGCACCGGCGCGCTTCGGTTGACCGCCACCGCCCCTACCTTGAAAGGCCCCGAGCGGCTTGGCTGCCGCGGGCGCAAGCCGTAGCATCACGGCCATGTGCATCGACACCTTGCTGCAAACCCTGCGCGCCCTGCTGGCCGATGCGCTGGCCGTGCCCGCCACGCTGCTGCAGGCCTGCGCGCAGGTGCTGGACACCTTGTTCCGGCTGGCGGCCTCGCTGTCGTGCCTGGTGCACCTGGTGCTGGACTGGATTCCGCCGCACTGAGCGGGCGGCGCCAGCGCCCGCAGCTCAGGCGGGTGGCAGCGGCCGCAGGTGGCGCAGCTTGTCGGGGTTGCGCTGGATGTACACCGCGGCGATGCGGCCCGACCCGGCCGGCCGCAGCACCACCGTCTGCACCGGCAGGCCCTGGACGTCATACGCCACGTAGCCCGGCTCGCCATTGATCCACGCCGGCTGCAGCCGCCACTGCAGATGCCCCGGCAGCTTGGTGAAGCCCACCAGCGCCTTGGCCACACGCCCGCCGCCTGACAGCGCGCGCGGCACCGCGTTCACCTTGCCGCCGCCATCGGCCAGCAGCACCGCGTCGTCGGTCAGCACCTGCGCCATCGCAGCCACGTCCTGCTGCTGCAAGGCCTGGATGAAGGCGGCCAGCAGCCGCTCGTGCTCGTCCGCCTGCACCGTCTGCCGCGCCTCCCCGGCCCTCACGCGGCTGCGCGCCCGGCTGGCCAGCTGGCGGCAGGCCGTCGGGCTGCGCTGCAGCCGGTTGCCGATCTCGTCGAAGTCCAGATCGAACACGTCGTGCAGCAGGAAGGCCGCCCGCTCCAGCGGCGACAGCCGTTGCAGCGCCAGCAGGAAGGCGGTGGACACCTCCTGCGCGTACTCGGCCTGGGCCTCGGGGCCGGGGCACCAGCCGGCGGCTTCGTCCACCAGTGGCTCGGGCAACCACACGCCCACGTAGCGCTCACGCTGCGCGGCGGCCGACTTCAGCCGGTCCAGGCACAGGTGCGTCACCAGCCGCGAGAGGAAGGCGCCCGCATGCTGGACCGTGGCTTCGTCCACCGTGCTCCAGCGCAGCCAGGCGTCCTGCACCACGTCCTCGGCCTCGGCCCGCGAGCCCAGCATGCGGTAGGCCAGCGCCCGCAGGGCGCGCGCATGCAATTGCTGGAAGCGCAGCGCCCGCTCGTCCTGGGCCTGCGCCAGGCCGGGTATGGGCGTGGACATCAGGGCGACTGTAGGCCACGCGCAGGGGCAATGTCACACGCGGCGGGGCTGGCTCGTCTTGACTGTGAGACCGCCGCGCCATCAGGCGCGGACCGGCCTTCAAACCCTCCACCACTGCCGCAAGGCCAGGACCATGAGCACCCTTCCCCGACTGAACCACGCCGCCCTGTCCAGTGACCTCTTCAAGAAGCTGGCCGATGTGAACCTGACCCTGGCCCGCCGCGGCCATGTGGATGCCGCGCTGCTGCACCTGATCGACATCCGCGTCTCGCAACTCAATGGCTGCAGCTTCTGCCTGGACATGCACAGCAAGCAGGCCAAGCTGCACGGCGAGCGCGAGCTGCGCCTGTACCACCTGGCCGCGTGGCGCGAATCGCCGCTGTTCACCGCGCAGGAACGTGCTGGGCTGGCTTGGGCCGAGGCACTGACGCACCTGGCGCCCGAAGGCATCAGCGACGCGCTGTATGCCGCGGTGCGCGAGCAGTTCGACGAGGCAGCGCTGAGCGACCTCACCTACCAGGTCATGCTGATCAACGCCTGGAACCGCGCGGGTGTGGCCTTTCGCACGCTGCCCGGCTCGCTCGACAAGGCCTATGGCCTGGACAAGGCGGGCCTGGCCTGACACCCGGCCGTCGCTGCAGCGTCGCACGAACGTCACCCCGGCGTCATGCCGTGGTCATGAGGCCGGCCCAGCATGCCTGCATGCGACCCGACCCCGACGCCTATGCCGATCGCCCAGCGCCGGTGCTGCAGATGCGCACCGTCTGGATCTCCGACCTGCACCTGGGCACGCCGGGCTGCCAGGCGCTGGCGCTGCTGGAATTCCTGCGCGAGGTGGAGTGCGAGACTCTGTACCTGGTGGGCGACATCATCGACGGCTGGCAGCTGCGCCGCAGCTGGTACTGGCCGCAGTCGCACAACGACGTGGTGCAGAAGATCCTGCGCAAGGCGCGCAAGGGCACGCGCGTGGTCTTCGTGCCGGGCAACCACGACGAGTTCGCGCGCCGCTACCTGGACGTGAACTTCGGCGGCGTGGAAGTGCTGGAAGAGTGCATGCACACCACCGCCGACGGCCGCACGCTGTGGGTGACCCACGGCGACCTGTACGACGGCGTGGTGCAGTGCGCCCGCTGGCTGGCCCTGGTGGGCGATGTGGCCTATGAGTTCACGCTCAAGGTCAACCGCTGGTTCAACAGCGCACGGGCCCGGCTGGGGCTGCCGTACTGGAGCCTGTCGCGCTACCTCAAGCTCAAGGTCAAGCGCGCGGTGAGCTACGTGGGCGACTTCGAATCCGCCCTGGCCCGCGAAGCCCACCGCCGCGGCGCCGACGGCGTGGTCTGTGGCCACATCCACCATGCCGAGATGCGCAGCATCGACGGCGTGCTGTATTGCAACGACGGCGACTGGGTGGAAAGCCTGACCGCGCTGGTGGAACACGCCGACGGCCGGCTGGAGATCCTGGACCGCAGCAGGAATGCGCGGGTGCCGCAGACGACGGTCAAGCGCGGGCTGCGCAAGGGGCGCAAGACCAGCGCCGCCGCGCCGGAGCCGGTGTCGCTGGATGGCGTGATCTGAGAGCACGAGAGTCTGTCGTTCGAGCCCGCTCACCACGCCCAAAGACGCCCGCTCGTCGTTGCAAATGCTCGCCGTAGCCCGAGCTACGGCTGCGCTTTGCGCCTAGATCGGAC
>CAKZXL010000321.1 GCA_937883885.1 uncultured Aquincola sp.
GGTAGCGCTCGCCCGGCACCGCATAGGCGGCAGGCAGCCAGCGGTCGTCGGCCACCAGGCGGCCCAGCAGGCGGCCCGCTTCATCGAGCAGGCGCGGCTCGGGCGGGGCCTGTGCGACCAGCGCCTCCAGCGACTGGATGAAGGCGCGAAAGGCGGGAGCTTCAACGTGCATGGCGAACTCCTGGGAACGGCACGGCCTGGTGATGGTGCCTCAAAAAGTGGCGCGAATGGCCGCACCCTCCAGGCCGGTGATTTCAGGGCCGCACTTCCGGACGACCTTTCACCCCAGGCCCGCTGGGCAAGCTGCTGCGGCGACACCAAGCGCCATGCGGCGCCGCAGCTGGCATCGGCGGATGGGCCAGCGTGCGCTTGATGGTCCATGGCACCAGGGGTGCGACCGGCGGTCGGTGGGCATCGAGCAGCCGCGCAGGAGCCGTGACGGCCTGCGCCGGCACCGACGCCCGGACCTCTTCCTCGACCAGGCCACGCAGCAATCCCAGGAAATGGCTGGGCACCGAAGTGATGAAGCTGCCGCGCCACGCGCGCGCGCCGCTAGCGGTATGCCAGCGCGCCACCCAATGCAACCGTCCCCAGTACAGATCGAACCACACCCGCACGGTGGCGGGTGGCTGGGCAGCAGGTGAGAGAAGGAAGTGGTGGCGCGGCATGGGCTCTCAGTCGGTTACCGCCGATGCAGCAAACGCCGTACCCATCCCCGCCGCCAGCCCACCAGCCAGGCGCCGCCTGCCAGCCACAAGGTCAGGGCGCCGGGTTCGGGCACCGCGGACACCGTGGCGACGAAGCGCGCCGACTGGAAGGCCGCGGTGGCATAGCCGTACACCGGCGCCGTGCCTTCTTCGCCTTCCAGGTAGGCGGCGCTCACCATCAGCTCGGCACGCAGCGACGCATCGTCGGGGTTGATGGCGCCGCTACCGGCAAAGCTGTCGCCGTTGAAGCTGAGCGCAAACGGCAGGGCGTACGACCAGTTGGCGTCGCCCACCACGCTGTGCTGGCCGGTCACCTCCAGCCGCAGTGCATCGATGCGCCATCCGGGGTTGGCCTGGAAGCGCAGGCCGGTGAACTCGAAGAAGCCCAGCAACTGGTGGTAGCCGTTGCGCCCGCTGCCGCCCACCCGCAGCTGCAGGTTGGGCGAGAAGGAAAAGCCTTCGGTGGCACCTGACTGCTGCAAAGCCAGGCTGTTGAACAAGGAAGGATCGGCCACGAAGTCGCCATCGTCGCCAGACAGGAACTCCGCCCCGGCGTTGTACGAAGCAGTCCCCTGCGCCAACGACACCGACACGCGGCCAAGGTTGAAGCTGCAGGGGTCGCTGGAGCCGTCGCAACTGCCAGGGAGCGCGGCCGACGCCAGCGGTGAAGCCGCCAACAGCAGCACCCCTACGGCGCTGCCAGCCCTGATACCGATAGGTCTCATGTCGTCTCCTCGATGCGTTGGCACGCATGGGGCGTGCAGCCCCATCTTGCGCGCCCACGGCGTTGCGGCCTAGGTGCGCCACCTCAGCCGACGGTCATGGCGAGAGGAAAGAGGTCCCGCGCCACCCGCAGCGGGCGACCGCCGCATCCCGCCCGGCGCCTGACATCCGGTGACCTTATGCTGGCGCGCTGATGCCACCCGACACGCCACCCACCGTCACCTTCGCCCAGGCCTTCCGCTTCTGGCTGAAGCTGGGCTTCATCAGCTTCGGCGGCCCGGCCGGGCAGATCGCGATCATGCACAGCGAGCTGGTGGAACGGCGCCGCTGGATCAGCGAGAAGCGCTTCTTGCATGCGCTGAACTACTGCATGGTGCTGCCCGGCCCCGAGGCGCAGCAGCTGGCCACCTACATCGGCTGGTTGATGCACCGCCGCTGGGGCGGCCTGGTGGCCGGCGCGCTGTTCGTGCTGCCCTCGCTCTTCATCCTCATCGCGCTGAGCTGGGTGTACCTGCGCTTCGGCCAGGTGCCGGTGGTGGCGGGCCTGTTCTACGGCATCAAGCCGGCGGTCACCGCGCTGGTGCTGCATGCAGCCCACCGCATCGGCAGCCGGGCACTGAAAAACGGCTGGCTGTGGGCCATCGCGGCGGTCTCGTTCGCGGCCATCACGCTGGCCGGTGTGCCCTTTCCGGCCATCGTGCTGGCGGCCGGGGTGGTGGGCTGGTTCGGCGCCCGCCGGGCGCCGCAGGTGTTTGCGCTGGGCGGCAGCCATGCGGCCGGCGCGGCGCCGCATGCACCGGCCTTGATCGACGACGACACGCCCACGCCGCCGCATGCGCGCTTCTCGCGCCGTGGCCTGGCGCGGGTGATGCTGGTGGGCCTGGCGCTGTGGGCGCTGGCGCTGGGCGCGCTGGTGGCCTGGGGCGGCTGGCAGGGCACGCTGGCGCAGATGGGCTGGTTCTTCACCAAGGCGGCGCTGCTGACCTTCGGCGGTGCGTATGCCGTGCTGCCGTACGTGTACCAGGGCGCGGTGGAGTCGCAGCAATGGCTCACCGGCCCGCAGATGATCGACGGCCTGGCGTTGGGCGAAACCACGCCGGGCCCGCTGATCATGGTGGTGGCCTTCGTCGGCTTCGTCGGCGGCTGGACGCGCCAGTTGCTGGGCCCCGACGCGCTGGCCCTGGCCGGTGCGCTGGCGGCCACCGTGGTCACCTTCTTCACCTTCCTGCCGTCCTTCGTGTTCATCCTGGCGGGCGGGCCGCTGATCGAGACCACCCACGGCAAGCTGGGCTTCACCGCGCCGCTGTCGGCCATCACCGCGGCGGTGGTGGGCGTCATCCTCCACCTGGCCGTGTTCTTCGCGCTGCATGTGCTGTGGCCGCAGGGCTGGGGCGGCCGCTTCGATGCGGTGTCGGCCCTGATCGCACTGGCCGCGGCGGTGGCGCTGTTCCGCTTCAAGCTGGGCGTGATGCCCTTGCTGGCGGCCAGCGCGCCGGCGGGGCTGGTGGTGACGCTGGCCGCGCCAGCGCTGTTGCCGGGTTGAGCAGGCGTTGGCTGCCGCGCTGACGCCGGCTACTCCCAGGTGCTGGCCGGCACCGGCTCGAAGCCTTCGATCAGCAGGGCGCGGCGCTCGGCCGCCAGCGCAGGGTCGTGGCAGGCGGCCTGCAGGCCACGTTGCAGCGCACGCAGCTCCGGCGCCGAGGTGTGCAGCGCGGTGATCAGCGGCAGGCCCGGCGCCAGTGGCGTGCGGCCGATGACCTGCAGCCCCTGCAGCAGCGCCGGCTGGTGGCGCTGGATCAACGCATGCGTCACCGCATCGATCGCGGCCACGTCGGCCTCACCCTGCCGCACCGCCACCAGGCAGGCGCGGTGGCTGCCGGTGAGGGTGATGCGGCCGAAGAACCGCTCATCGCCTCCCACCGCCGCCACCGCACGCCGCAGCGCGATGCAGCCGGAGTAGGAGCCTTCATCGTTGACCGCCGCCACCCGGCCCGCCAGCGCGGCCAGGCCGCCTGCATGCCCCTCACGCGCCACGAGCAGGCTGCTGTAGCGGATGCCTTCGCAGCCCGGGGCGGCATAGCGCATGGCGCCGACCACCTGCACCGCGTCCCATAACCGGGTGACCAGCGGATGGCCGCAGGTCTGGCTCAGCAGCAGCCGCGGCTGCCGCCAATGCGCTTCCAGGTCGTCGGGCCAGCTCAAGGCGTCGGGCACCTCTTCCACGCCCTCGCGCCGCAGTGCGGCGGCCAGCCCCTGCCACCAGGCCTGCACCGCCTCGGGCTGCAGGTCGTACATCGGCAGCGCGGCGGTGCGGGCAGGCAAGGTCATCGGGGCGTGCGGTGGATGGGGGAGTCGATCGGTCGCCAGGCATGCCGGCGCAGCAGTTGACCATACCCCTGCACCAGGAAGTGACCGTTGCACGCCAGCACCTGCGCCCGTTGCGCCAGGTACACGCGGCGGATGCGCCACCACGGCAGGCCCGGCTGGGCGTGGTGCACCGCATGGTAGTTGTTGTTGAGGAACAGCCAGCGCCAGAACCAACCCGCCTCGTTCACCACCACGCGGTGCGCCGCCTCGGCGGCCGGCCGGTGTTCATAGAACGAGCGCAGCATGGCCAGGCCCAATGCCGGGTAGCACACGCCCAGCAGGTAGTGCAGTGGCGTGATGCCGGCCCAGCGCTGCAGCGCCCACAGCAGCGCCGCCAGCAGCAGCAGGTGCTGCACCCAGCTGCCCAGCTGCGAGCGGTCGCCGCGCAGCGGGCGGCGCAGCGCATCGGCCCAGGTGGGCACGATCACCAGCGCCGGGCCCAGCAGCATGCGGCCCAGCACCGTGCGCTGGGCATGGCGCAGCCAGCGGCCGATGGGCCCCAGTCGGGCATAGTCGCGGGCGCTGACGTAGTTGCTCTCGGGGTCGATGCCCGGCTGCGTGAGCAGCTCGTCGCGGTGGTGGGCCAGGTGGGTGCTGCGGTACAGGTCGTAGGGGTACCAGGCCGCCAGCGGCAGCAGGCCCAGCAGGCGGTTGATGCGCGCGCTGCGCGTGGGGTGGCCGTGCAGCAGCTCATGCTGCAGGCTCATGAACCAGCAGCAGGCCAGGGTCAGCAGCGCCGTGCCGGCCACGGGCCCCAGCACCGGCAGCGCGGCCAGCGCACCGAGCCAGGCGCCGTACACGGCCACGATCAAGGCCCAGGTCGGCCATTCTTGGCGGGCAACTTTCATGCGCCGCCACCTTAGGCAGCCGGCCCGCGCCCGCCAACGAAGCATTGCGCGCTTGCTTATGTGCCGGCCGGCTTACTCGGGCGCTGCATGCCGGCATGCAAAAACATTCGGCCACCCGGCGCGGCACCACGGCTACGCTGGGCACCGAGACAACACGGCAACGGCGAAACAAGAGTGGCGCTTGTCTCCTGGCCCCCGATGGTGGGTGGCCTTTTCAAGGCCCGCGCGAGCGGGCCTTTTTTCTGCCCGCGGCCGGCCCGCAGCGCCCGCCCAAGTGCGGCCAGCGCATGAACATCGAAGCAATGGTCGCTTAGGTTCAGCGCCCCCGGGCCGAAGAATGCGACAGGGCTTTTCCTGTCGCCATGTGCCAACTGCTTGCCATCCACAGCAACGCGCCCACCGCGGCCACGTTCTCGTTCACCGGGTTCTCGGCACGCGGCGGGGCCACCGACCACCATGCGGACGGCTGGGGCATGGCCTTTCATGACGGGCAGGTGCCCCAGGTGTTTCACGATGCCGGCCGCGCCTGCGATGCGCCGCTGGCGGCCTTCCTGCGCCAGCACCCGCTGCGGGCGCGCACGGTGCTGGCCCATGTGCGCAAGGCCACCCAGGGCGAGGTGAGCCTGGCCAACTGCCACCCCTTCGTGCGCGAGTGGCGCGGCCGCAGCTGGGTGTTTGCCCACAACGGCGACCTCAAGGGCTTTCGGCCGCCGCTGGACGGCAGCCACCTGCCGCTGGGCCAGACCGACAGCGAACATGCCTTCTGCTGGCTGCTGCAGCGCCTGCGCCAGGCCTTCGGCGGCGGCCACGGTCCGGCACCGCACTGGCAGGCGCTGGCGCCGGTGCTGGCCGAGCTGCTGCCGCAGATCGGCGTGCACGGCAGCTTCAACATGCTGCTGACCGACGGCCATGCGCTGTATGCCCATGGCAGCACGCAGCTGCACTGGGTGACCCGCCAGCACCCCTTCCCGCGCGCGCGGCTGGTCGACTGCGACCTGGAGCTGGACCTGGCCGGCGCCAACGGCCCCGACGACCGCATGGTGGTGGTGGCCACGCAGCCCCTCACCCACACCGAGCCCTGGCAGGCCTTCGCGCCCGGCGAACTGCGCGTGTTCGAGCACGGCCGTCCGGTGTGGCAGCAGGCCACGCAGGTGCTGGCGGCCGCCGCCTGACAGCTGCCCCCCTAACTTCACAGGCTGCGCCCAGCGTCCCCGAGGACGCGCGGGCGTTTGCCCCCATGGCGCGCCGCGCCTGCCCTGGGCAGCATCGAATCCGTCACGGCGCTGTCATGGGTGCACGAGACCATGCGCGCCGTCACACATTCGAAACAAACGAGGAGCCCCGGATGAAATGGCGACTGATGGCGGCGGCAGCCGCTGCCGTGCTGATGCTGCAGGCCTGCGGCAACGACGACAACAACTGGTCCACGCTGAGCGGCGACCCCACGCTGGTGATCGGCCACCGCGGCGCTTCCGGCCTGCGGCCCGAGCACACGCTCGAGAGCTACCAGCTGGCCATCGAGCAAGGCGCCGATTTCATCGAGCCCGACCTGGTGCTGACCAGCGACGGCGAGATGGTGGCCCGGCATGAGCCGATCCTGGACGACACCACCGACGTGGCCACCAAGTTCGGCGCCGAGCGCAAGCGCACCCGCTCGCTGGACGGCGTGCCCACCACCGCCTACTGGGCCAGCGACTTCACGCTGGCCGAGATCAAGACGCTGCGCGCGGTGCAGTCGCGGGCCGGCCGCTCCAAGGCCTACGACGGCCAGTTCACCATCCCCACGCTGGCCGAAGTCATCGCGCTGGCCAAGAGCGCCAGCACCAGCACCGGCCGCACCATCGGCATCTATCCCGAGATCAAGCACTCCACCTTCCACGCGGGCCTGTTCGGCGCCAACGTGTTCGAGGACAAGCTGGTCGCCGCGCTGCACACCGCCTGGGGCAACAGCAAGAGCGCGCCGGTGTTCATCCAGTCGTTCGAGGTCAGCAACCTGCAATACCTGCGCGGCAAGACGGCCATCCGCCTGGTGCAGCTGATCGATGCCGACGACGTGAAGGACGACGGCAGCATGTCGCTGGTGGCGCCCTACCGCCAGCCCTACGACTTCGTGGTCAAGGGCGATGCGCGGCTGTTCTCCGATCTGCTGACGCCCGCCGGCCTGGACTTCGTCAAGACATATGCCGACGCCATCGGCCCCTGGAAGCCCTACCTGGTGAAGACCGTGAACGACGGCGTGGAGCGCACTGGCGACACTACCCTCACCGTCAACGACCGGCGCGTGGACGGCAGCACCGGCGTGGTGGAAGCGGCCCATGCCCGCGGCCTGCTGGTGCACACCTGGACCTTCCGCGACGACTCGGGCATCTATGGCTTCAAGGACGCGCAGACCGAGATCGCCTACTACATGAAGCTGGGCCTGGACGGCATCTTCACCGACTTCCCGGCCACCGGCGTGGCTGCGCGCAAGACGGTGGATTGAGCCCCCACGGCCGGCTTGTCCGGCCGGCCGCGATTTTTCCGTATGGCGTGGCAGGGCAGCTGGCTGCCCTGCTCATGAATGCCACGGAGGAAACGCATGCAACAACGCCCGCTTCTGAAGCCCGGCCTGCGCCGGGCCGCCCTGCTGTGCAGCCTGTCGGCGCTGGCCGCGCCGTCCATGGCGTGGACCCTGCAGTCGCCGCAATACCAGGCCGCGATCGACATATCGCCCGACATCTACAAGCCCGACGAGACGCTGAGCGCGGGCAAACCGCCGGGACGTGAGCTGCAGCTCGCGCCGCGGCTGCCCGACAGCACCACGGTGCGGCTCACACACACCAGCTTCCAGGGTACCGGCACCATCGGCAATGCCTCGGCCACCGCTGAACACGGCGGCACCGTGCGCGCCAGCGCCAGCACCGCCGATGAACAGATCGGCAGCTACGCCGACATCTACTACGAGTTCCAGATCGAGGCCAAGCCCGGCGCCGTGCTGCCGGCGCTGGTGCCACTGAGGGTGCAGGCTTCGGGCTCCACCGGCAGTGATGGGTGGGCGGTGGCCACCATCAGCTTCGGCTTCGCATACCGCCAGCAACCGCACGGCGCGGTCAGCAACATCTACCAATACACCGGCGTGCAAAGCGCCGTGAACCAGAGCCCCGTCGTGTTCGGCGGCAACGGGTCGATCTACGTCGACGAATGGGCCGAGATCGCGCCCTACACCCCGATCATCGTGTCCATGTCGGCCCGCGCCGGCGCCGGCATCGGCATGCTGGGACTGGACCACGACAAGGACGAATACGGCACCGGCAGCGCCTGGGTCGACCCGGTGTTCACCGTCGCGCCCGAGTACCGCAACCTGGTGAACATCGTCGGCGTGCCGGTCGCGGCCGTACCCGAGCCGGCCACCTGGGCCATGAGCCTGGCCGGGCTGCTGGCGCTGGGCGCGCTGTTGCGCCGCCAGCGCCGGCGGCGCTGAAAGTGCGGTTCAGAACTTCGGCAGACCGGGCGGGTTGGTCTCCGCCTTGGTCAGCGCTTCGGCCTCCAGGCCCCAGCGCGCCAGCGCCTGGGCGTACTTACCGTTGTCGATCAAGCGGTTGAGCGCCGCGGTGACGGCCGGCACCAGGCCGCTGCCCTTGCGGGTGGTGATGGCCACGTCCGCCTTCAGCGGCCAGCCGGCGTTCACCAGACCCACGCGGCGCATGCGGCCGTCGCGCGCGGCAGCCCAGGCCTGGGCAGCGTTGGGGTTGAAGCTGGCATCGGCGCGGCCGGACACCAGGGCCAGCGTGCGGGCGGCGTCGTCGTCGTGGTACTGCAGCGTCAGCGCCGCCAAGCCGGCGGCCTGGTTCTGCCGGTTCCACTCCAGCAGGATGCGCTCCTGGATCGTGCCGCTGCTGGTGATGATGCGCAGACCGGCGACGTCCTTGGGTTGGGCCAACCGCTGGATCGGGCTGCCCACCGGCACGTAGAAGCCGTGCAGGCCCTGCCGGTAGGTGCTGAAGTCGAACTTCTCCTTGCGCTGCTCGGTCACGCCGACGTTGCTGATCACCGCGTCGTAGCGGCCCGACGCCAGGCCCAGCGGCCAGTCGGCCCAGGCCACCGGCTGCAGCACCAGCTTCAGGCCCAGCGCATCGGCCACCAGCTGCGCGATGTCCACGTCGGCACCGACGACCGTGCGTGCATCGGTGGCATAGGTGGACACAGGCGGCGCGGCCGGATGGATGGCCACAGTGAAGGCGCCGGGCTGCACCGGTTGCCAGCCCGGCGGCAGCGCGGCCACGGCCTGGGCATCGCGCTCGGCCCGCACGCGGCCGGCCTGCTCGGGCGACAGGTCGGCAGTGGCCGCGGCCCCCGCGGCCCCGGCCAGGAACAAGCACAGCCCCGCGGCCACAGCCGCTGCCCAGGACTTCCAGCGGCGGCGAGTGAGCACGTTCATTTGCGCGGCAGCCCGGGCGGGTTGGTGCGTGCCAGGGCGATGGCCTCGGACTGCAGGTTCCAGCGCACCAGCGCCTTGTTGTAGTTGCCGTTGGCGATCTGCGCGTTCAGCGCGGCGGTGATGGCCTCGGCGATGCCCGAGCCCTTGCGGGACGTCACCGCGATCTCGGCCGTCTGCGGCCAGCCGCCCGAGAAGGTGCCCACCAGCTTGGTACGGCCGTCGCGCGCGTTGTGGGCGGCGATGCCGTTGGGCGCCAGGTAGGCGTCGGCGCGGCCCGACAGCAGCGCCAGGTACAGCACCACGTCGTCGTCGTAGTACTGCACCTCCACCGGCTTCAGGCCGGCGGCCACGTTCTGCTGGTTCCAGCGCAGCAGGATCTGCTCCTGGTTGGTGGCCGAGCCCACGATCACCCGCAGGCCGGCCACGTCCTTGGGCTCCTTGATCGCGGCGATCTTGCTGTTGGCGGGCACGTAAAAGCCCAGCGTGTCGTTGCGGTAGGTGGAGAAGTCGAACTTCTCCTTGCGCTCTTCGGTGACCGTGACGTTGGAGATGACCACGTCGAACTTGCCGCTTTGCAGGCCCAGCGGCCAGTCGGCCCACGCCACGCTCACCAGCTCGAGCTTGCGGCCCAGGCTGTCGGCCACCAGCTGCGCGATGTCTGGCGCATTGCCCACCGGCGTCTTGTTGTCCAGCGCATAGGCGCCGAAAGGCAGCCGGCCGGTGGTGGTGCCTACGGTCAGCACGCCGTCCTTGACGAACTTGAAGTCCTTGGGCAGCAGCTTGAGGGCCTCGGGCACGGGCTGTGAACGGGGGCGGCCGGCCTGCTCGGGGCTTAAGTCGGGCGATTGCGCGGCGGCGGGCAAGTGCAGGCCCAGCAGCGGCAGGGCCAGGAGAGCGGCCGACAGGCCACGACGAACGAGGGAAAGCATCATGTTCAAGTTCAGTTGAAATTGAGGTTTACAGCACCTTGGCCAGGAAGGCCGCGGTACGCGCATGGCTGGGCGTGTGGAACACCTGGGCCGGCGAACCCACCTCCAGCACACGGCCCTGCTCCATGAAGACCACGGTGTCGGCCACCTCCTGCGCAAAGCCGATCTCGTGGGTGACGATGACCAGGGTGGCGCCGCTGCGGGCCAGCTCCTTGATCACGTCCAGCACCTCGTTCACCAGCTCGGGGTCCAACGCCGAGGTGGGCTCGTCGAACAGCAGCACCTTGGGCTTGAGGGCCAGCGCCCGCGCGATGGCCACCCGCTGCTGCTGGCCGCCCGACAGCTGGCGCGGATAAGCCTGCGCCTTGTCGGCCAGACCCACGCGGGCCAGCAGTTCATGGGCTTCGGCCTCGGCCTGCGCGCGCGGCACGCCGCGCACCGACACCGGTGCTTCCACCAGGTTCTCCAGCACCGTGAGGTGCGGGAACAGGTTGAAGTTCTGGAACACCATGCCCACGTCGACCCGGCGTTGCAGGATCTGCGGTTCCGACAGCTCGTGCAGCGCGTCAGCCTCCTGGCGGTAGCCGATCAGCTGGCCGTCGATGGCGATGAAGCCGGCGTCCACCCGCTCCAGGTGGTTGATGCTGCGCAGCAGCGTGCTCTTGCCCGATCCGCTGGGGCCCAGGATCACCGTCACGCTGCCGCGCGGAATGGTGAGGTTGACGTCGTCCAGCACCTTCAGCGCGCCGTAGCGCTTGCTGACGCCGTGCAGCGTCACCTCGCCACCGGTGGTGCGGCTGCCGGTCCAGCGGCGCGCGGTGGGCGACGGCCCGGCGGCGGCGTTGGCGACTTCAGCAGCGTCCGTGGCCGGTGCACTGCCCGCGCCGCGCCGCGCCCAGCGGGCCGCCAGCCTGGAGAACAGCGAAGGCGGCGGATTGCGCAGCGCGCCCTTGGCATAGTGCCGCTCCACCTGGTGCTGCACCACCGACAACACCGTCAGGATGGCCAGGTACCACACGGTGGCCACCATCAGCAGCGGAATCACTTCCAGGTTGCGCCGGTAGATGATCTGGATGGTGTAGAACAGCTCGGGCAGCGCCAGGATGTAGACGTTGGAGGTGCCCTTGGCGAGGCCGATGATGTCGTTGAAGGCCGGCGGCAGGATGGAGCGCATGGCCTGCGGCAGCACGATGCGCGAGATTTGCCGCCGGCGCGACAGGCCCAGCGCGGCTGCGGCCTCCAGCTGGCCCTGGTCCACCGACAGGATGCCGCCGCGGATGATCTCGGACGAAAACGCCGCCTGGTTGAGCGTGAGCCCCAGCAGCGCCGCCACGAAGGGGCTGATGAGCTGCGTGGTGGGCCAGCTGAAGAAGGTGAAGGGTGTGCCCGGGATGCCCAGCGTGATGGTGGCGTACAGGTAGCCCAGGTTGTTGATGATGAGTAGCAGCACGATGAGCGGGATGGACCGGAAGATCCACACGTACACCCAGCTCAGCCCCGACAGCAGCGGCGAGCGCGACACCCGCGCCAGCGCCAGCAGCGTGCCCAGGAAAAAGCCGAACAGCGCGCCCAGCGCGGTGAGCAGCAGCGTGCGGCCCAGGCCCACCAGCACCGGCTCGGCAAAGAACCATTCGGCGAACACGCCCCAGCCCCAGCGCTCATTGGTGAACACCGAGTGCAGCACCAGCACGATGATGGCCGCGGCCACGAGGGTGCCGATGGTGCGCGCCGGGTAGCGCGCCGGCACCACGCGCAGATGATGGAAGTCGCCGCGGGCGGGCAAGGCCGGCGGCGGCAGGCCGGGGGAAGGCAGCGTGGTCATGGCAGGTCTCCTGCGGCGCTCAGGCCGCGGCAGTGGCTCGTTGAACCAGGCCCGGGACGGCGGCCGTGATGAACTTTTCAAAGGGCAGGCGGCGCAGCGCCTCCAGGTCGGCATCGGGATCGAAGAGCCCGGTGTAGCCGTGCGTGAGGTAAAGGCCCGTGGCTTCGGGCTGGCGGAAGCCGGTGGTGAGGTACACCCGCTCATAGCCCTGGCGCGCGGCCTGCGCCTCCAGCTCGATCAGCACCCGCCGCGCCAGGCCCTGGCGGCGCAGGTCGTGGCGCGTCCAGATGCGCTTGAACTCGGCGGTGGTCTCGTCCAGACGCTTGAAGGCGCCTCCGGCCACCGCCTGACCGCCGCGCAGCAGCAGCAGGAAGTTGCCGCCCTGCGCCGGTGTGAACACCTCGGGCGGGTACTTCTCCATCTCGCGCGGCTCGCCGCTGCGTTCGTAGAAGTCGCCGTAGCGGCTCTGGTACTCGTGGCTCAGCTCGTCGATCAGCGGCCAGGCCAGCGGATCGCGCAGCGTGGTGTAGAGGAAGGCATCGGCGGGGGTGCTCATTGTTCTGGCTCCTGCAGAAAGGTCTCGGCCAGGCGCACCCAGTAGGTGGCCGCGGGCACGAGCACGCCGTCGTTGAAGTCGTAGCTGGGGCTGTGCAGCGGCGGGCCGTCGCCGTTGCCGAAGAAGAGGTAGGCGCCCGGCCGCGCCTGCAGCATGTAGGCGAAGTCTTCGCTGGCGGTGCGGGGCTTGAAGCCGGCTTCCACCACGCCGGGGCCGAAGGTCTGCTCGGCCACGCGGCGGGCCAGGTCGGTCTCGGCGTCGTGGTTGATCACCGGCGGGTAGCCGGGCCGCAACACCACCTCGGCGGTGGCGCCGAAGCTCTCGGCCTGCGCACGGGCCAGCGCCGGCACCCGCTGCTGCAGCAGCGCCCGCACCTCGGGCCGGAAGGCCCGGGTGGTGAGCTTGAGTTCCACGCTGTCGGGGATGACGTTGGGCGCGATGCCGCCTTGCAGCATGCCCACCGTCACCACGCCCATGTCCAGCGGATCGACGTTGCGCGAGACCACGCTTTGCAGCGCGGTGATCACATGGGCGGTGGCCACCACCGGGTCCACGGCTTCGTGCGGCATGGCGCCGTGGCCGCCGCGGCCACGCACGGTGATGGTGGCCTGGTCGACCGAGGCCATGGCCGGCCCGTTGACGCAGCCGATGTGACCCGCCGCCACGCAGGGCCAGTTGTGCAGGCCGAACACCGCATCCACCGGAAAGCGCTCGAACAGGCCCTCGTCGATCATGCGCTGGGCGCCTGCGCCCATCTCCTCGGCGGGCTGGAAGATCAGCTGCAGCGTGCCGCTGAAGCAGCCCTGCTCCGCCAGGTAGCGGGCCGCCGCCAGCAGCACCGCAGTGTGTCCGTCATGGCCGCAGGCATGCATCACGCCGGGCCGCAGGCTGGCGTAGGGCAGGCCGGTGGCCTCGGTGATGGGCAGTGCATCCATGTCGGCGCGCAGGCCCAGGCGCTGCGGGCCATCGCCCCGCCGCAGCGTGCCCACCACGCCGGTGCCGGCGATGCCGGTGGCCACCTCGTAGCCCCAGGCGCGCAGGCGGTCGGCCACCAGCTCGGCGGTGCGGTGCTCCTGGTAGGCCAGCTCGGGGTGGCGGTGGATGTCGCGGCGCAGCGCGATGAACTCATCGGCCCAGTCCTGCAGCTGGGTGGCCACGCGCAGCGCTTCGCCGCGCGCCAGCGTCTGTCGCAAGGAGCTGCCCATCACGCCGCCTGTTGCGCCGCTGCGGCCTGGCTGCCGGCCGCATGCCGGCTGGCCTTGCGCGGCAGGCCCAGATGGTCGCGCAGCGTGTGGCCGGGGAGCGTACGCTGCCAGCGGCCGCGCGCTTCCAGCGCCGGGATCACGAACTCGATGAAGTCGGCCAGGCCCTGGGCCAGCACCGGAAAGCCGAGGATGAAGCCATCCGCCGCCCCTTCGTCCACCCAGCGGATCAAGGCATCGGCCACCTCGGGCCCGGTGCCCACGAACTGCGGCCGCGGCGTGGCCTGCTCCAGCGCCACCTGGCGCAGCGTCTTGCCATGGGCACGGGCATCGGCCTTGATGCGGTCGGTGGTGGAGCGGAAGCTGTTGCGGCCGATCTCACCCAGCTCGTGGAAGGGTTCGTCCAGCGGGTACTGGCTGAAGTCGTGGTGGTCGAAGTAGCGGCCCAGGTAGGCCAGCGCCTCGTCGATGGTGATGAGCTGGCGGATGGCCTCGAACTTGGCCTCGGCCTCGGCCCGCGTGGCGGCCACGATGGGGCCGATGCCGGGGAACACCTTCACGTCCTCGGCCTGCCGGCCCTGGGCCACCGCACTGGCCTTGACCTGGCGCAGGAAGCTGCGGGTGTCGTCCAGGTTGGGCGAATGGGTGAACACCGCATCGGCGTATTTGCCCGCCAGGCCGATGCCGGCATCGGACGAGCCGGCCTGGAAAATCACCGGCTGGCCCTGGGCCGAGCGCTGGATGTTCAGCGGCCCGGCCACCTGGAAGAAGCGGCCGCGGTGGTTCAGCGTGTGCAGCTTGGCGGGGTCGAAGAAGCGGCCCGTGGCGCGGTCGCGCACGAAGGCATCGTCGTCCCAGCTGTCCCACAGGCCCTGGGTGACAGCCAGGTACTCGTCGGCGATCTCGTAGCGCAGCGCATGCTCGGGGTGCGGGCGGCTGTAGTTGAGGCCGCTGCCTTCCAGCGGCGAAGTGACCACGTTCCAGCCCGCTCGCCCGCCGCTCAGCAGGTCGAGCGAAGCGAACTGCCGCGCCACGGTGAAGGGGTCGCTGTACGAGGTGCTGACGGTGCCCGCCAGGCCGATGCGCGTGGTGGCCACGGCCAGCGCCGACAGCAGCGTCAGCGGCTCGAAGCGGTTGAGGAAATGCGGGATCGACTTCTCGTTGATGTAGAGGCCGTCGGCGACGAACGCGAAGGCGATGCCGGCGGCCTCGGCCTGCTGGGTGATGCGCAGGTAGTGCTGCAGGTTGACGCTGGCATCGGCCGGGCCGCTGGGGTGCTTCCAGGCGTTCATGTGGCCGCCCGCGCCTTGCAGCATCAGACCGAAGGGGATGGGGGTGTGGCTCATCGGGGCTCCTCGGGGCTTTCAGGCTTCCACCGTCTGCGTGGCGCCGGCCAGCAGCTCGATGGAGGCACGGCGCTCGGCAAAGCCGGGCACCGGGGTGTCGATCACGAATTCGTCGACGCCGTGGCGGCGGCTCAGCGCATCCAGCTCTGCACGCACCTGCTCGGGCGTGCCGGCGATCACCTGCGGCAGGCGCTCTTCGGTGCGGTAGTCGGTGTGGCCGGCCTGGCGGGCGAACTCGGCGGCTGCTTCCAGCGTGGCCAGTTTGACGCTGCGGCCATCGGGCAGGTGCAGCCGGTAGCTGCGCAAGGCGCCCACCTGGGCCTGCGCGGCCTCTTCGGTGTCGGCGGCGAAGGCATACACCGCCAGCAGGCCCTTGCGGCCGCTGGCATCGGCATAGGCGCGCAGCGATTGCTCGATGTTGACCGGGTCGCCATTGAAGTGCCCGGCGTAGACGAACTGCCAGCCATGGCGCGCGGCCAGTTGGGCGCTTTGCACGCTGCCGCCCAGCAGAAAGCGCGAAGGCGCCAGCGGCGGCACCGGCGTGGCCACCGCCTCGGCCAGCGGATGCGCGGCCAGCAGCTGGTTGCGCAAGAAGCCGGCCAGCTCCATCAGTTGCTCTTCAAAGCCGGGCTTGCGCGCCGCATCGTGGTAGGCCTGCAGCGCGCGGGTGGACAGCGGCAGCCCGCCCGGCGCCTTGCCCACGCCCAGATCGACACGGCCGGGTGCCAGCGCGGCCAGCACCTTGAACACCTCGGCCACCTTGTAGGCACTGTAGTGCTGCAGCATCACGCCGCCCGAGCCGATGCGGATGCGCGAGGTGCGCGCCAGCAGGTAGGCCACCAGCACCTCGGGCGCCGAGCCGGCGAGCAGCGGCGAGGCATGGTGCTCGGCCAGCCAGTAGCGGTGGTAGCCCAGCGCCTCGGCCCGCTGCGCCTGGGCCACGGTGTGGCGCAAGGCCGCCGCCGCATGCGCGCCTTCGGGGATGGGGCTCTTGTCGAGCAGGGACAGTCGGTAGGTCACGGTCGCGGCGAGCATCCAGGCTCATGAGGGGGGTCGGCAAATTCTGGAAGTCCCGGCCCGTTTGGCCTTGCGCTTTGTTGGCATGTCGATATGACCGTGCCCCCGCATGAGGTCATGCACAAAGCGCCGTTGGGCATGCCGCGCGCATTGGCCACAATGCGCGCCCTCTTCCCATCGCTGCGCGATCTCATGCGACACCTCTTCAAGACCTCCGCCCTGCGCGCCGGCCTGCTGGCCTGCGGCATCGCCCTGGCCGCTGCGCTGCCGCTGCAGGCCAAGACCTTCCGCTGGACCGCCCAGGGAGACGTGCTGACCTTCGATCCGCATGCGTTGAACGTCGGGCCGGCCACGGCCTTTGCCGCCTATACCCACGATGCGCTGGTGCACTACGACCAGGGCTTCAACATCGAACCGGGCCTGGCCACGCAATGGAGCCAGCCCGATGCACGCACCTGGCGCTTCAAGCTGCGCAGCGGCGTGCGCTTTCACGACGGCACGCCCTTCACCGCCGACGACGTGGTGTTTTCGCTGGAGCGGGCGCAGGCGCCCAGCTCGGGCATCAAGGCCTACCTGGCGGGCGTGGAGAGCATCCAGCGCATCGACGACAGCACGGTGGAGCTGCGCCTGGCCGCACCCAACCCGGTGCTGCTGCGCCAGCTGACCATGGTGCGCATCATGAGCCGCGCCTGGGCGCTGAAGAACAAGGTGGACAAGCCGCAGAACTTCGCCCAGCGCGAAGAGACCTTCGCGGTGCGCAATGCCAACGGCACCGGCCCCTACATGCTCAAGAGCACGCAGGCCGATGCACGCACCGTGCTGGTGGCCAACCCGAACTGGTGGGGCAAGATGCAGGGCAACGTCACCGAGGTGGTGTTCCAGCCCATCGCGTCCGACGCCACCCGGCTGGCGGCGCTGCTGTCGGGCGAGGTGGACTTCGTGCTCGACCCCGCCACGCAAGACATTCAGAAGCTGCGCAACACGCCGGGCGTCAAGCTGATCGAAGGGCCCGAGTTCCGCACCATCTTCCTGGGCATGGACCAGCAGCGCGACGAGCTGGCCTACGCCAGCGTGAAGGGCCGCAACCCCTTCAAGGACCTGCGGGTGCGGCAGGCGCTGTACCACGCCATCGATGCCTTCACGCTGCAGCGTGTGGTGATGCGCGGCCTCTCACAACCGGCGGGTGCCTACGTGGCGCCGCAGGTGGCAGGCTGGACGGCCGAGGGCGACCGCCGCCTGCCCTACGACCCGGCCAAGGCCAAGGCGCTGCTGGCCGAAGCGGGTTACCCCAACGGCTTTGAAGTGACGCTGGACTGCCCCAACAACCGCTACGTGAACGACGAAGAGATCTGCAAGGCGCTGACCAGCTACTTCGCGCGCGTGGGCATCACCGCGCGGCTGAATGCGCAGCCGGCCACCACCTTCTTCCAGAAGATCGCCCGCAACGACACCAGCCTGTACCTGTTCGGCTGGGGCGTGCCCACCTTCGATGCGCTGTACACGCTGCAGTCGCTGGTGCGCACCGTGGGCACGGGCGCCGACGGCAACTGGAACTACGGCCGCTACAGCAACCCAGCGCTGGACACGCTGATCGACCGGCTGAAGACCGAGGCCGACCCGCAGCGCCGCACGGACACCCTGCGGCAGGCCCTGAAGCTGGCGCAGGACGATGTGGCGCTGATCCCGCTGCACCACCAGGTCACGCCCTGGGCGGTGCGCGACAACGTCAACACCGTGCACCGCGCCAACAACCAGCTGGAGCTGCGCTACACGCGCATCGACTGATCGATCAGGCAAATCTACGGCCCGAGCAACAAAAGAATGAAAGACATCCGCAGCGCCAGGCCCGAACGGGTCAGCAAGGCCAGCACCAATTGACGAAATCGCGCCACAGAGCTGCCGATGTAGAGCGTGTTGCCCAGCAGTCTCGGTAGCAGCATCGCTGGCGCAACGTTGGCAAACAGGAACGTCGCCCCACGCGTCACCAGCCCCCTGAAAAAAGTAGACAAGACGCGAACTTTCAAGCTCTGAACGAGCGCACGCTGCTCGTGTTGGGGCAGACGCGCACCATGCACCAAAGCGACGGTAGGTTCACATCAACACCCACCCGCCATCACACGCCGAGGTACATCGATGACCTCACTTGCCAAGCTCTGCTCAGCCGGCTTCACACAGTGTGAGGATCACGCCGCAGTCCCACCAAGGAGCACACCCAGACACTTGTTAGCGCCTTCAAGGCAACAAAGCAGACTGACGAGGCATGCGCCGACGTCCCCTGCACCGGAGCGGTGGCCTGAGTGCCTCCGAGCCACAAGCGATGCCAAGGAGAGGGCCACTCAATCAAAAAAGGAGAAGCGTGCCTGCGCAATCCAAAGCCAAATTGCGCCCCAAGCAGCGGGGAGAACGCACATCAGGAAAGAGTTCTTTCCCGGAATGAAAAAGGTCAACACAACTATCGCGCCATAGGCCAGGAAGCCAAACAATGACAAGAGGATGTCCAACGCTCGGCTAGATGAGTTGATGTACGCCTGGGCGCACATTCGTCCGGTAATCATCAGAGCAATTAGCCAACCGAGTAGCGGGATTCCCAGCCCAAAAATCGCTGCGCAACCACCAACAACGGCGCCGAGCTTACGCTCTCGGCGATCGCGCTCAGCACCATCTATAAATAACTTCATCACTGGCCTTTCCAGGGGTTTCGCGATGCGCCGCACGTCGCCGAACTTGGTCCGTGAAGCCAACTCTCGATGCAGCTACAGGGTAGCTCGAATAAACAATTCTGTCGATCAGTTCCCGCAGATCGGCGGTTGAACTCATCGCGAAGTTAGTCAGCAAGAAGACGGCTGTTCACTCATGGCAGAAAAGGCGCCGCTCTGGAAGACCAAATATGAAGTGATGCTTTTTCATCTCCTCCTACTCATGGGTCTGATCTTCGAACGCTGGGAGCCCGGCAGCAATGCTCGAGCAACGCAACCTCATCTCTCACACGCGAGGCTCAGACAACCCTTGCGCTCGCGAGCGGAGCCGGCGGTAACACCATCGCCCGGACCAAGCCCAAAGTCATACCAATGGCGATTGCGGCCAAGGGCCTCGCATTCGGTGGCATTCACAGTGTGCCGCCCAGGCACAGCGATGATCACGCCGGTCGCCACACCGGAGACTCGGCGATCAACAGCTTGCACGGCAGGATCTGCGCTTGCACGAAGGCATCGGCGATGCGCTGCTGCTCGGCCAGCGCCTCGCCATCCACCGGCTGCACGCGGTAGCTGCGGCGCAGGTTGGCGGCCTCCACGGTGGCGGCGTCCAGGCCGATCACCGGTGCATGCCATTCGGCCGCCGGCCCCGGGTTCTGCTTGATCCACTCGCCGGCGCGCTGCAGCTCGGCATACACCGTGGCCAGCACGTCACCGCGCCGCTGTGCATACGGCGTGGCGGCCAGGTAGAAGCGCCGGTAGGCCGACAGGCGCGTGCCATCGACCAGGATGCGGGCGCCGGCCTGGCGCTGCACCGCCGCCAGGAACGGGTCCCAGATCACCCAGGCGGCCACGTTGCCGCCTTCAAAGGCCGCGCGGCCATCGGCCGGGCTCAGGTAGGCCGGCTCGATGTCGCGCACGCTGAGGCCGTGGGCCGCTAGCGCTTCCAGCAGCAAGAAGTGCGCGCCGGCGCCCTTGGCGAAAGCCACCTTCTGGCCCTTCAGCTGGGCCACGCTGGTGATGGGCGAGTTGCTGCGCACCACGATGGCCTGCGCCTGCGGCGACGGGGTTTCGATGGCCACGTAAGTGAGCTTGGCCCCGGCCGCCAGCGCAAAAGGCGGCACCGCATCGGCCACGTCGGCGCTGAGGTCGATGGCGCCGATGTTGAGCGCCTCCAGCAGCGGCAGGCCCGAGGTAAATTCGTGCCACGACACCGCCACGTTCAGCGGCGCCAGCGCCTTTTCCAGCGTGCCGCGCGACTTCAAGAAGATCATCAGCGTCGACGACTTCTGGAAGCCGATGCGCAGCTTGTGGGCAGGCCCGGCGGCCCGCGCGGCGAGCGGCAGCGCGGCCGCCAGGCCCAGGCCCAGGACCAGCAGCTGGCGGCGCGTGGCGGCGGGATCGAGTCGCCGGCTCATTGAGCGGCTGGGCTGCGCACCCGGCTGCGCTGGCCGTCCACCGAGACCGGCAC
>CAKZXL010000322.1 GCA_937883885.1 uncultured Aquincola sp.
GCCACCGAGCGCTGGCGCTTTTCGATCTCGGCGTCGAAGAACTCCTCCACCCGCCCGCAGGTCAGGCACACCAGATGGTCGTGGTGCTGGCCTTCGTTCAGCTCGAACACCGACTTGCCGGATTCGAAGTGGCTGCGCGACAGCAGGCCGGCCTGCTCGAACTGCATGAGCACGCGGTACACCGTGGCCAGGCCGATGTCGGCGCCCTCGGCCAGCAGGGCCTTGAACACGTCTTCGGCCGTCATGTGGCGTTGGTCGGCCCGCTGGAACACTTCCAGGATCTTGATGCGCGGGAGCGTCGCCTTGAGGCCGCTGCTCTTGAGTTCGTCTACGTGGTTCATGGCCGACCCCTGCAAATGGGGACCTTAGAATCCCGCCATGATAGCCAGCCCGCCTCGGCGCACCATGTTTCGAATCGAATACCTCGGCCTCCTCGGGGCCCTGATGGCCGCCAGCGGCTGCAGCTCGTGGCAGCAGTCGCTCAAGACCAGCGACAACATCCTGGGCGTGATCACGCCCTACCGCGTGGAGGTGGTGCAGGGCAACGTCGTCACGCGCGAGCAGATCGAGCTGGTCAAGCCGGGCATGAACCGCGCCCAGGTGCGCAACGTGCTGGGCTCGCCGCTGCTCACCGACCTGTTCCACGAGAACCGCTGGGACTACATCTTCACCATCAAGCGCCAGGGCACCGAGCCGCAGCGCCGCAGCGTGGTGCTGATGTTCGACGGCGACACGCTCAAGTCGATCGACGCACCCGACCTGCCGGGTGAACAGGATTTCGTGGCCTCGATCAGCCCGATCAAGGTCAGCAACAAGGAGCCCAAGCTCGAGCTGACGGAAGAGCAGCGCAAGGCGCTGCCCATCCCGCCCAAGCCCGAACCGACCGCATCGGCGCCCGACTTCTCCGGCCCCACCCGGCCTTACCCGCCGCTGGAGGCCAGCAAGTGAGCGCGCCGATTCGCATGGCCATCGCCGGCTCGTCCGGCCGCATGGGCCGCATGCTGATCGAAGCGGTGGAAGCCGCCGACGACTGCGTGCTGGCCGGCGCCCTCGACGTGGCGGGCAGCCCCGCGCTGGGCACCGATGCCACCGCCTGGCTGGGCCGCGAAAGCGGCGTCCAGGTCACGGCCGACGTGCGCACCGCACTGGCCAACGCCCAGGTGCTGATCGACTTCACCCGCCCCGAAGGCACGATGGCCCACCTGGCCGTCTGCCGCGAGCTGGGCGTGCGTGCCGTCATAGGCACCACCGGCTTCAATGAGGCGCAAAAGGCCGAGATCGCCGAGCACGGCCGGCACATCGGCATCGTGATGGCGCCCAACATGAGCGTGGGCGTGAACGTGGTGCTCAAGCTGCTGGACATGGCCGCCCGAGCCTTGAGCGAAGGCTACGACATCGAGATCATCGAAGCCCACCACCGCCACAAGATCGACGCGCCCAGCGGCACCGCGCTGAAGATGGGCGAAGTGGTGGCCGCCGCGCTGGGCCGCGACCTGAAGGAGTGCGCCGTCTACGGCCGCGAAGGCGTGACCGGCGAGCGCGATCCCAGCACCATCGGCTTTGCCACGGTGCGGGGCGGTGACATCGTGGGCGACCACACCGTGCTGTTCGCCGGCACCGGCGAGCGCATCGAGATCACGCACAAGAGCGCCAGCCGCGTGACCTACGCACAGGGCAGCCTGCGGGCCGCCCGCTTCCTGGCCGACAAGCCCCAAGGCCTGTTCGGCATGGAAGACGTGCTGCGCCTGAACGCCTGACGCCGCATGGACGGCGGATTCGGGGCGTTCTGGCACGCCAGCGACGGCGTGGGCCGCACGGTGGCGGCACTGCTGCTGCTGATGTCGGTCAGCGCCTGGGTGGTGATCGTGTGGAAGGCCTGGGTGCTGCGCCGCGCGACGGGCGACATCCAGCGCGCGGTGCCGGCCTTCTGGGCCGCGCAGCGGCTGGACGCCGGCCGCGAGCGGCTGGCTGCGCTCGACCGCGAGAACCTGCTGGCGCCGCTGGTGGATGCGGCCACCGCACCCTCGGCGCCGGGCACGCTGGCCACCGATGCCCACCTCTCGTCCCAGCTCACGCGGCGGCTGCGCGATGCACTGCACCGCGGCCTGGCGCACCTGCAGTTCGGCCAGGTGCTGCTGGCCTCGGTGGGCAGCACCGCGCCCTTCATCGGCCTCTTCGGCACGGTCTGGGGCATCTACCACGCGCTGGCCAACATCTCGGCCGAAGGCGGCATCACCATCGAACGCATCGCCGGCCCGGTGGGTGAGGCGCTGGTGATGACGGCGGCCGGCCTGGCCGTGGCCATTCCGGCGGTGCTGGCCTACAACCTGTTCGGCAAATGGGTGGCGGCCTGCGAGGCCGAGCTGGAAGGCTTCGCCCATGACCTGCGCGAGATGATGCTGGCGCGCAGCAGCGAGTCGTAGGGCACGCACGCCATGGCTTTCGGCCGCCTCGAACGCAACCCCGGCGCCAAGCCGATGAGCGACATCAACATGACGCCGCTGATCGACGTGATGCTGGTGCTGCTGGTGATCTTCATGATCACCGCGCCGCTGATGACCAGCAGCCTGAAGCTTGACCTGCCCAAGAGCGATGCCGGCCAGCCCAGCGAGGCGCCGGCCTTCGTCACCGTGGCCATCGACGAGCAGGGCCGGCTGTTCCTGGACGAGCAGCCGCTGGCACAAGAAGCGCTGGCCCAGCGCCTGGCCGATGCCGGCCGCGCCAACCCGCAGCTGGAAGTGCAGCTGCGCGCCGACCGCCGCGTGCCCTATGGCGACGTGGCGCAGCTGATCGGCCTGATGCAGAAGGCCGGGCTCAGCCGCATCGGCTTCGTCACCGAGCCGGGCACGCCCTAGCCCACGCCCGGGGCGCAACCCGTCCCTACAATCGGCCGCATGAACGACAAGTACATGCCGGCCGAGGTCGAGGCCGCGGCGCAAAACCACTGGAACGCGCGCGACGCCTACCGCGTGACCGAAGACGCGAGCAAGCCCAAGTTCTACGCCTGCTCGATGCTGCCCTACCCCAGCGGCAAGCTGCACATGGGGCATGTGCGCAACTACACCATCAACGACATGCTCGCCCGCCAGCTGCGGATGAAGGGCATGAACGTGCTGATGCCGATGGGCTGGGACGCCTTCGGCCTGCCGGCGGAAAACGCGGCGATGAAGAACAAGGTGCCGCCCGCGCAGTGGACCTATTCCAACATCGCCTACATGAAAAAGCAGATGCAGGCGATGGGCTTGGCCATCGACTGGAGCCGCGAGGTGGCCACCTGCTCGCCCGCCTACTACAAGTGGAACCAGTGGCTGTTCCTGCAGATGCTGCAGGCCGGCATCGCCGAGCGCCGCACCCAGGTGGTGAACTGGGACCCGGTGGACCAGACCGTGCTGGCCAACGAGCAGGTGGTGGACGGCCGCGGCTGGCGCTCGGGCGCACTGGTGGAAAAGCGCGAGATCCCGGGCTACTACCTCAACATCACCAAGTACGCCGACGAGCTGCTGGCGCATGTGCAGCAGCACCTGCCCGGCTGGCCCGAGCGCGTCAAGCTGATGCAGGAGAACTGGATCGGCAA
>CAKZXL010000323.1 GCA_937883885.1 uncultured Aquincola sp.
GAAACGCCTCAGCGCCGATGATAGTGCGGATTCCCGTGTGAAAGTAGGACATCGTCAGGCTATTTACCCGCGCAGACCCCCGATCAACTCCACGTTGGTCGGGGGTTTTGCCTTTGGGGGATCGAAATTGCAGTGAATATCAGGCTGCAGGCAGGCTGAAATGAAAGGTGGCGCCTTGGCCAGGAATGGCTTGGGCCCAGATACGGCCTTGATGTCGTGCGAGGATGCGCTGCACGATGGACAAGCCGACGCCAGTGCCCTGGTAGCCGTTGGCGGATGGCAGCCGACTGAAGGCCTGGAACAGGTCAGTGGCCTGGGCCATGTCGAAACCAGTGCCGTTGTCCGTGACGGAAAAAATCCAATCATGCCCTTCTCGTTGGCATTTCAGCTGGATCCTCGGTGGGTGGCTGTGTGAGCTGAATTTGAAGGCGTTGGACAAGAGGTTCTGCCACACCTGGCGCAACAAGGCTGGGTCGCCCTGCACCGTGGGCCAGGACATGGGTTGTTCCACCACCGTTCGGCCGTCCTGCAAGCCCGCCAGCACGGCTTCCACCAAGGTCTGCATGCACACCGGTGCCACGCGCAGTGGCTGGTCTTCCACGCGCGAGAGCAGCATCAGCTCGTCCACCAGCTGCGTGAGGCGCCCACACTCCGACTGAAGGGCGTCGAGCACCTGGCGCGTCGGTGATTGCAGCGGGTGGCGGTCACTGCCAAGCACGACCTCCAGCATCTGCGCCATCGCCGCGATCGGTCCCCGCACATCGTGCGCCACGCTTCGGCCAAAGCTGCGCAGGTCGGCATTTGCCTGATCAAGCGATGCCGTTCTATCCTGCACCTTGGCCTCCAGCTGCCCGGTGAGTTCGAGCAGCGCGTGCTCGCGCTCGCGCAGTTGCTGAACGAGCGCCGAGAGCGACGTGGCCAGCTGCGCCACCTCGTTGAACCGGTAGAACCGAGGCGCAGGGGCCGCGCTCGATGACTCGGCCGGCGACACCAGCTGCGCGGCTTGCAGGGCCACGGCGCGCAGCGGAGATGTCAGCCAGCCCGCCAGCCACCATCCGGCGACGCCGAACATCAGCGCGCCCGCCATGCCGTACAGCCAGATGCGCGTCTGCAGCGCGACGGCGGGTTGCAACGCGGTGCGCGCGGATTGCCGCACCACCACCACCCAGCCCAGCCCTGGATAGTCGGCCTGGCCGCGGGTGGCGGTCACGGCAGTGAGGTAGTCTGCGCCGTCGCTCCAGCCTTGCAGGCCTGGCGCAGCACCGGCCCATCGGCCCAGGGATTCGCCGTGGGTTTCCGGCGGGCGGGGTGCAGAAGGGCCGAGCAACACGGTCCCGCTGCGGTTGAGCACCAGGACCTCCACGTCAGCGCCCACTTTGCTGGTGGACAGTGCGGCCCGGCGCAAGGCCTCGGCCCAGCGCATGTCCAGATGGGCGCCCAGCACGCCGGTCGTGCGGCCTGCCAGCTGCACCGGCGCCGCGAAGTCCACCAGGCGCAGGGGTTCCGGGTCGGCGCCGCGGGGCAGCAGGCTGGCCAGCAGCACGGCGTCGTGCACGTCGCCCACGTAGGTACCGCGCAGACCCTGGGCAAACCAGGGACGGGCGGACACGTCGCGGCCCTGCAGCACGCCGCCGGTTGCGGCCACCACACGCCCTTCGAGGTCGGTGACACCGATCCAGGAGTAATAGGGCAGCGTGGTCTGCAGCCGTTCGGCCAGGGCGCGCCAGTCCTGCGGGTCCACCTGCGCACCGATCAACGACTGCAGGGCCGCCAGGTTCCTGATCTCGCGGAAGCGCTCGAACAGGCCGGCGTCGATGGCCTCGGCCAGCCGGCTTGCCATGTGCTGCAAGCTGGCGCCCGAATGCTGCGTGATCTCGTCGCGCACACGCTGGCCGGAGACGACGCCCACCGCAGTGAACGCCACGAGGGCGAGCAGTGCAAAGGCAAGCCCCGTCCTGACCCGGAAGCTGAGGCCACGTGCCAGCATCGAACTGCTCAACTGCATGAAGCCGCCAGGAAGCAGAACACGGCGCGCAGTGTGACCTGCCCGGGTGGGTGCCGTGCTTGCCGCACGTCAAACTAGGGGCACGGGCGGCCCACCCCGCCCGGGGCCGTGGCGCGTCACTCGGCCTCGGCCTCCTCGTCCATGCCCAGGCCCATCTCGGTCATCAGCGCCTGCTTGCGCTCCTGCAACTGCTCGGCCAGCGCCGTCATGTCGAGGCGCGCCTTGCGCACCTGCGGGAAGAGCTCGCCTTCTTCTTCCTTGACGTGATGGTCGATGTACTCGCCCAGGACCTTGACCTTGGCGTCGTACATCTCGTCGGAAGGATCGGATTCCTGGATTTGAGCAATCAGGTCCTTGGCCGAGGCATGCTCGACGTTGGCCTCGTTGACCAGGTCGGGCTCCTTGATGGCTTCCTTGGCGGCCGGGTAAAACAGCTCTTCCTCGATCTGCGCATGCACCGTCAGCATCAGGCAGATCTGGTCGGCGATCTCCTGCTTCTCCTGGTCTTCCGCCTCATGGTCGACCATCTCCTGGTACTGCTGGAAAAGCGCCTTGACCTCGCGGTGGTCTGCGGTGAGCAGCTTGATGGCGTCAGGTCCGTGGGACTTGCTGGCGCTGGTGGAACGCGATCGGGTGGACTTCTTCGCTGCAGCTTTTTTTGCGGTGGCCATGCTGGTTGCTCCGGGAGGGGTGAACCGCGCGACATGCGCGGCACGCTGCTACGGCAACCGGCGTTCCGCACGCCGGCCTGGCGCTGGGCCCGCCGTCGCGGCCCTGTCATACCCCGCGCGAAGAATGTGCGACGCCCCGAACACCGGGCCAGCCCCCCCGGGGGCCGACAACATCCACGGAGGAATGCACATGAAGTACCCCCAACTGGCGCGCCGGCCCGCCGCGCTGGCCGCCGCACTGGCGTTGATGACGCTGGCCGCCGCGCCCGCCCAGGCGGCCAACACCCTGGTCGGCTTTGCCGAGCTGGCGGCCGACACCTTCGCGCCCGGCCCCACCTCGGGCCAGTTCCAGAGCCCCGCCAACGGCGTGGTGCCGCCGTACATCGACAAGCAGTCGGTGCAGGGCTTCTCGGCCGTGCTGCAAGGCCCGGTGGCCGGCAGCTACTACGTGATGCCGGACAACGGCTTCGGCAACAAGGCCAACTCGGTGGACTACCTGCTGCGCATGTACGCGGTGGCGCCCGATTTCCGCACCGCCACCGGCGGCAGCGGCGTGGTCAAGGCGGTGGACTACACCAGCGGCGCGGTGCGCAACAGCTTCGACACCAGCACCTACATCACGCTGCGCGACCCGGACCACAAGCTGGGCTTCTCGCTGGTGGCCTCGGGCGCCTACTACCCGTATTCGGGCGGCACCGGCAACGGCAGCATCGCGGTGGACAGCAGCATCCGCAACGGCCGCCTGCTGACCGGCGGCGACCTGGACATCGAGTCGGTGCGCCGCGACAAGAACGGCAACCTGTGGTTCGGTGAAGAGTTCGGTCCCTTCCTCATCAAGACCGACGCCACCGGCAAGGTGCTGAAGCAGGAAGTGGCGCTGCCCAACTCGCTGGGCATCGGCAGCAACCCGCTGGTGCAGTCGCCGCAGAACCCGTACCTGGGCCCCAACGGCAACAACCTGCGCGGCTCCAACGGCTTCGAGGGCATGGCCATCAACCCCAACGGCGACAAGCTGTACACGCTGCTGGAAGGCCCGATCATCCAGGACCCGAACCAGAAGCGGCTGATCATCAACGAGTTCAGCATCGACAGCGAAAGCTACACCGGCAAGACCTTCGGCTACCGGCTGGACCCGGCGGGCACCAACATCGGCGACATGACGGCGATCAACGACCATGAGTTCCTGGTCATCGAGCGCAATGGCATCCAGGGCACCAGCCCGAACGCGGCCGACATGTTCAAGCGCATCTACAAGATCGACCTGAACAAGGTGGACGCCGACGGCTTTGCCGAAAAGACGCTGGTGGTGGACCTGCTGAACATCGCCGACCCCAACGACCTCAACCGCGACGGCAAGACCACCTTCGACTTTCCGTTCGTGACCATCGAGGACGTGCTGATCCTGGACGCGAACACGCTGCTGGTGATCAACGACAACAACTACCCCGGCAACGGCGGCCGCACGCTGCTGGGCCCGGACAGCACCGAGTTCATCAAGATCCACCTGGACACGGCACTGAACGTGGCCGCGGTGCCCGAGCCCGAGACCTATGCGCTGATGCTCGCCGGCCTGGCCGGCGTGGGCCTGGCGGCTCGACGCCGTCGCGCGCAGGCTCAGCGCTGAAGCGCCGCTGGCGCGGGTGCCGGTGCAATCGCCCGGCGCCCGCCTAGAACGTGCCGTGGTACAGCGCGCACGACTGGCACAGCGAAGGCGGCCGGTCGTCGGTCAAGCCCTTGCGGAAACGCTGGGCGGTGTTGCCGTTCCACGCGGCGTCCAGGTGCACATGGGCTGACGCCGCATCGGCCTCGAACACGCGGCCGAAGCTGGCGCGGTCTGCGGTGGCGGCCATGCAGCAGGGCAGCAGTTCGCCGGCGGCGGTGAAGTACAGCCCCTCCCACGGCCAGCTGCAGCGCGGGCCTGGCGCGCGCGCGGCCTCGGCGGGCGCGGGCCGCAGCGCCGGCAGGTTGAGCTGCAGGCCCAGCTGGCGCGCACGCTGCGCCGCCTGCTCGAACACCGCGGCGGCATGCGGCAGGTCTTCGGCGCGCAGTTCAGCGTCTCGGCTGTAGTCGCGGATGGGGATGTAGCGCGGCGGCAGCGCCTCATGCTCCAGGTCGCTGGACAGCCGCTGCACCAGCAGCTCGTGCACCCGGTGCGCATGCAGCAACTCCACCAGCGCGGGCAGCTCATCGAGGTTGCTGCGCATCAGCACCATCACGCCGCGCACTTCCAGCGCGCTGCCGGCCGCGTCGCGGGCATCGGTGAGCCGGCCCAGGTTGCGCACCACCTTGTCGAACGAGGCCCCATGGCGGATGGCCTGGAAGGTGGGGGCGGTGGCACCGTCGAGCGAAACGGACAAGGCGGCCAGGCCGCTGTCGATGCAGCGCTGCGCGCGCTTGGCCGTCAGCAGCGTGAGATTGGTGTTGGCCGACACGCGGATGCCGCGGCGGGCCGCCAGGCTGACCATGTCGAAAAACTGCGGATGCAGCATCGGCTCGCCCAGGCCTTGCAGGTGCAGCGATTGCAGCTGCGGCATCGCGTCCAGCAGCGCGGCGTAGCGGTCCATCGACAGCGTGGCCACTTCGTCGCCCCGGTGGTTGACGGTGCACATGCCGCAGGCCAGGTTGCAGAGGCCGATGGGCTCGATCTGCGCGAAGGTGGGCAGCGGCACGGCAGGCGCTGCAGCGGGCAGTGGCGGCGTCTGGGGCGTCGGCAGGCTGGCTGCGGCAGGCAGCGTGGCTTCGTCAAAGGGCAGCAGCCGCAGGGCGGGCGTCGCGGCGGGCGAGGTGGGGGCGTCGGCGGGCGTCTGGATCAGGGCGGTCATGCCGGCCGGGGGCAACGTGCGTGCCGCGGTACCGGTGGCCTGGCGTCGCGGTCGCGGTCCGTGCTGCGCGACCGCGACGTCACATCCCCCTAGTTCGTCGTCAGAGCTGTCCGGCAGCGGTCGCCATTTCTTGTTGCAATTGCGCCAGGCGTGCGCGCCGCTCAACAGGAGGAGCCCCCTTGTCGCATGTCTCCGCGCAGGACC
>CAKZXL010000324.1 GCA_937883885.1 uncultured Aquincola sp.
AACACTGTGGCGGTGAGCGACAGCTGCACGGTGATCCACGTGCCCTTGAGCAACAGCGGCCAGGCGGCCAGCACGTCGGCGAATTGGAGGGTGTAGTTCACGGTGGGTGGGGGTCGGCTTGGGGGTGTCTGGCGGCTTCGGGTGGCCTCTGGAGCGGCGCCAGTGAAACCGGTTTCTTGATGGGTTCAGTGTAGGAAACCGGTTTCAGGGTGGGATTGGGGATTTCCCGGGGGAGGCGATCTGGCGCTGCAACGCGTGCGAGGAGGCGACGGCCACAATCCGACCTGATCGGCTGGCGGCCATCCCGGCATCCACCATCGAAGAACACAAGCGCATGAGCGACGAAGACATCACCCTTATCCACTCGCCACTCACCCAGACCTACACCGCGGACGGCCAGACACTGCAGATCGAGATTTATCGCCTTGAGGGCGGTTCATGGGTGCTGGAAGTGGTGGATGAGCTGGGCACGTCCACCGTGTGGGACGACCCGTTCGAGACCGACACGGCCGCACTGGCCGCGGCCCTGGAGGCGATTGAAAAGGACGGCATTCGCCACTTCGTGACCACAGCGCAAGAGGAGGCGGAGCTGGCCGAGGCCGAGCTGATGCGCCGGCTTGAGGAGCCGGCGCGCCCGCAGGCGCCCAACGCTGCCGCCGACCCCATGGCGCCGCTGTCGGACGAGGAGCTGAACACGCTGGACGACTTCCTGCTGGACCTGGATTCCGACGAGGGCATGACGCTGGACATGCTCGACGGCTTTCTGCACGCCTTGGCCCTGGGTCCGGAGACGGTGATGCCCAGCCGCTGGCTGCCCAAGGTGTGGGGAAGAAGCAAAGGTTCTCTGTTGCCACCCGTGGCCGACCTGGACGAAGCCAACCATCTGCTGGGGCTGGTCATGCGCCATTTCAACGGCATCGTGGAGGGTCTGGCGCAGGACCCTCCTGCGGTGCACCCGACATGGCCCACCACGCCCTACGCCGAGGGTGAGTTCGAAGACGCTGAAATGTGGGCCCGCGGCTTCGTCGAGGCGGTCAGGCTCAACAAGGCCGCATGGCAGCCGCTGTTCGATCACCCGGACGGCGCGCAGTGGTACCGGCCCATCCATCTCCTGGGCGCAGCGCAGGCCACGGCTGACATGGAGGCGTTGACACGCACCCCGGCGCAACGCGCGGCACTCACGGCGCAGATCGGCGGCATGCTGCTGAACATGCATGCCTTCTGGCTGCCGCTGCGCCAGGCGGTGGCGGAGCGCGAGCGCGCGCGCCGCTTGAGCCCCAAGGTGGGCCGCAACGAACCCTGCCCATGTGGCAGCGGCAAGAAGTTCAAGAAGTGCTGCGGCGCGCCAGCCCAGCTGCACTGAGGCTGATGCGCTGCGGGTAAGCCGCAACACAGCGGCCGGGGCGTCAGATACTCGGCCGCATGCCCACGCCGCCATCGATCGACAGACGCCGCCTGCTGGTGGGATCACTCGGCGCTGCGGGCGCACTGGCCACCGGCCACGGCTCGGCGGCAACGCCCGCGCCGCTGCTGGTGGAAAACGTCACCCGCCTCTACCCTGTCGAGGTTGCGCGCATCGAGGTGGTTCACAGCGCGGCCGATGTGGCGGCAGCCATCACCCGTTGGCCCGGCCAGGTGGCCGTGGGCGGTGGCCGCTACAGCATGGGCGGGCAGATCGGCGTGAAGGGCGGCCTGCACATCGACATGCGGGCCATGAACCAGCTGGTGTGGATCAGGCCTGCTGACCGCGCCGTGCGCGTGCAAGCCGGCATGCGCTGGCGCGACCTGCAAGACGTGCTCGACCCGCTGGGCCTGGCCGTGAAGATCATGCAGAGCTACAGCAACTTCACGATCGGCGGCTCTGTCTCGGTGAACTGCCACGGCCGCTACGTCGGCCTGGGGCCGGTGGGGCATTCGGTGCGGGCGCTGCAACTGGTGACGGCCGATGGCGCGGTGCTGGAAGTGACCCCTGAGCACAGGCCGGAGCTTTTTGCGGCGGCCATCGGCGGCTACGGCGCGGTGGGCGTGATCACCGAAGTGGAACTGGACGTGGTGCCCAACGTGCGCATCGAGCGCCGGGTGCAGCAGGTGCCGCTGGAAGGCTATGCAGACTTCTTCCTGCAGACGGTGAAGCCCGACCCGACCGCCGTGCTGCACAACGCCGACCTGCTGTCGCCCCACTTCAATGCGCCCGTGAGCGTGACCTGGCACCGCGTGGCCGACGACACGCCGTTGACCGAGCCGCGCCGGCTGGTGCCCAGGGGCGCCAGCTACGCGCTGGAGCAAAACGCCATCTTCGTGATGACCGAACTGCCGGGCGGCGCGCTGCTGCGCGAGAAGGTGATTCACCCGGCGTTGATGCGACCCAAGGTCGTGAAATGGCTGAACCACGAAGCCAGCCTGGACGTGGCCGAACTGGAACCCCGCACCCGGGCCGTGTCGACCTATGTGCTGCAGGAGTACTTCATCCCCGAGCCGGCGTTCCTGAGCTTTGCGAAGGCCATGGCCAAGGTGCTGCGCCAGAACGAGGTGGAAGCACTGAACGTCTCGATCCGGCATTCACCGGCGGACCGCGTATCGGCGCTGCCCTGGGCCAAGGAGCCGGTGTTTTCCTTCGTCCTGTACTACAAGCAGCGCACCTGGGCCAGCGCGCGGGAGCGGGTGGGCCAGTGGACGCGGGCGCTGATCGATGCGGCGCTGGAGCACGGCGGGCGCTACTACCTGCCGTATCAGCTGCATGCGACGGTGGGGCAGTTTGGGAGGGGGTATCCGGAGGTCGCGGAGTTGAGGCGGGTGAAGACGGCGGTTGATCCGGCGGGGAAGTTTTCGAATGAGCTTTGGCGCAATTTCCTCTGAATGCTCGATGGCCTTCAGTCCGGCAGAGCGAGCTACCTTGCCCTCGACAGGCCTCTGCATGAGACTGGGTCCAGGCCTTCGCAGCACGACCCCCCAGCGGTGCTATCGACCCTGAGGAGACCTCGCCGGTGCCACCTGGCATCCAGGAAGCGGACACACGCTGTCTGTCTGCCAAGATGGTGCCCCGCTCCGGGGTCAGGATGCGTGCCTGCGCATAGCCGCGGAGGAGTGAAACTTATGGACATTGAAGAGCAACCTGCCCCGACCTATGTTTTGGAACAGCGAATCATTGGTACCAAGAAAACAGTGGCCATCACGGAGGACGAGTTTCTTGCGCTGAAGGAGGCAAGGCAGGTTCTTTCAGACGCGCTTGAGTTCGAGCAGCGCTATGAGCTACTGATCGGGAATTTCATTGCGATGGAGCTCTCAATCACGGAGTTGTGCCTGCGCTCGTCCATTGAGCCCCAGTACGCCTACTCTGACATAGCAAGATCCATTCAGGAGACGAACCGACACATCGTCAACCTACTGACTGCGGCAAGGAGCTACATCGATCAAGTCAAGCAGGACTTCAAGACACTCCCACTGATTCCGACTTTTCTTGAGTCGGCAGCGGACTTGATGCATCAAGAGTACGACGGCTCGCTCGAGTACCGATTCATGGAGGCTTTGCGCAACTACACACAGCATTGCGCTTTTCCGGCTACGGGCTTCTCGGGCGCACTCGTGACGGACCATGATGCGAACGGCTGGGTGGAGAGCTTGTCCATTAGCGCCGACAAGGCTGCGCTGTTCAAAGACAAGAAGTTCAAGCGAAAGTTCTTGGAGGCGCTGCCCGAGAAGATCGACCTTCGGCACTATGGCCGTAGCTATGTTCGGGGCCTAGGCAGGATTCACATGGCTCTACGCGCGTTGATCCAGCCGATGGTGACCGAGGCACGAACGTTGCTGGACACGACGATCGCTACTTATAGCGATGGCGGCGCACATCCCACAATTGGACTTGGCGCTCGTAGATTGGGCAAAGAGCCGCAAGACATCCCTGTCTTGACCGAATGGGACGATGTGCGCATCAAGCTTGCGAGCAAGAACATCGCACCGGTCGACCTATGGCCGCGACAGCGAGGAGGCGAGCCTTCAGGCACAGACCTGCGCGCCTTGCGAGAACGGGCGGGGCACACCACCCAACAGGCAGCAAGCTTAGTTTTCTTATCGCGAGACCGATGGGAGCAATATGAAGCAGGCTTACGGGTGCCTGAGTCCATTCATGTGCTGTACCAGCTTCAAGCAGATCAACATCCCACCCATCAAATGGTTCGTCGGGAAAAAGCAGACGACTCCGAATAGGGGCGATGGCTGCCAAGCATCACCGGCCCTTTGGCTCAGGGCGCGAGGGCCGTAGATTGAGGATCGATAGCCGTCGTTCGCCAGCCTCTGCTTCTGGCCGACTGGCGCCGCTCCACTCAAGGCGTGCCGCCCGAGTCTTCTGCATAAGGGTGCCAGAGTCCTCATGACCGTCGTGCGGCAGAATTTCTGCATGGACCTGCTTGCAGCACTTTCCTCCAGCGGCTTCGCAGACCTGGGGGATTTCTGCCCGGGAGCCAGCGCTGCCGAAGCGGCCCAGCAGGTAGCTGCCGTGCTCTCGGCTTCAATCTGGCGGACGCCGGAAACGCTCTCTGCGAACCCAATCACCTCAAAGCCGCTGAACACGTACGCTGGGAACTACGGCTTGGGCCTGCTGCCGCTACATACTGATCTCGCCCATTGGCACATCCCGCCGCGCTACCTCATGCTGCGATGCGCTGTCGGGGACCCGAATGTGCAGACACGCCTACTCCACCACGAGGATGCGTTGCGCGGCCTGCCAGCGTCAACGATCGATCGCGCGCTGTTTCGGCCTCGGCGGCGATTGGACGGCCGAATGTTCCTCGTACGCCTCAGGCATCGGGGGGTCTTCAGGTGGGATCAGTTGTTTTTGACGCCAGACAATGCCGAAGCGCAGGAGGTTCGTGCGGCTTTCCTCGAGCCCGGCATGAACGACCGTGGCGAGGCGGTGATACTCGACAAACCAGGGCGAACCATTGTCATCGACAACTGGGCAATGCTGCATGGTCGCGGCCCAGTAGAACGGAGTTCGCTACATCGGCGAATCGAGCGGGCATATTTCTCAGGGGGTGGGCATGACTAGCAAGATGCCGCATGAGTGGTCGTCGGACGCGTTGATGGCGAAGGCGCAGCGCTTCGCAACGAAAATGCTGGAGCAGTCGCGCGAAGACTGGCAATTCGGTTTTTGGTCTTCTCTGTGCCTAGAGATGCTTGTTCGGGCCGCCGTGGCTGCGGCGTCGCCAGCGCTGTTAGCTGACGCCAAAGACTGGAACAACGTGGCCTTTTCGCTTGGCATGCGGGCGGCCGGGAACAAGCAGTCGCCGAAATCCATCGATGTGACGGAAGCAGCAGCCCGAGCCGAGGCGCTGTACCCAGCCTTCACGCGAGAAATGGTTAACTTCTGCGCCGTCCATTTCCAGAGGCGCAATGCAGAACTGCATAGCGGAGCCCTGGCGTTCGATGAACTTGGCACTTCTTGGCTTCCGCAGTTCTACGCGTGCTGCGAGGTCTTGCTGGAGGTCTCCGGGGCGACCCTGACCGACCTCGTTGGGTTGGAGGAGGCGGCCACGGCGAGCACTCTCGTCAAGGCGCTCAGGGACGATGCCGCCAAGGCCGTGAAGGGCACCATCAACGCGCATCAAACCGTCTGGCAAGGCAAGGATGACGAGGAACGCACCGGCTTGTCGGAACAAGCCACGGCCTGGGCAAGTCGATCGGCGGGCCATCGCGTGCCATGCCCGGCCTGCACCTCGACGGCACTTCTTCAAGGCACCCCTGCCGGCCCCAGTGTCACCAGCATGCAGGATGAACTGATTGTCACCAGGACCCCGATGCTGCCGTCGCACTTTGAATGCATGGCTTGCCGGTTGAAGATTAGCGGCTTTTCAAAGCTAAACGCCTGCGGTTTGGGCGACACCTACACCTCGACCGCATATGACGACCCGGTCGAATACTTTGGCGTCGAGCCGGAAATTCGCTATATCGAGGCTCCGATGGAAGAGGACAACAACGAACCGTGAGGTTCTTTCGCGACCGCAGAGATCCGCGTCGGCGCGGTAGCGCGCAGGCTAGCGCAGGGCAAGGTACCGTAGGAAGGCACGGGCAATACTCGCCCGTAGACCCCTGGGGCGGCGCCAGCGCTGGCGCAGATGGGGTTGTAGGGCTTTGCGCTGGTCGAAGATCAGCAGGACGGCCCATAGGATGAAGAATCACGCGTTCTGTTTGTTCCGGCGCTCCGCTTACCGAATCGCGCCACGAGCTGGTCGACGTATCAGCGCGGCTCGGCGTCAGCCAGCACGTTCTGCACCAGATCCGACCTTCGCGACCGGCTGGTTATGGCTGACAGCAGCGCTAGGGTTGGAAACTTGACCGGCAGCACCCGCTGCAAAACGGCCAGCCAACGTGCAGGGGCCAAACACAGCCGCACCGGACAGAATCGGACGAATGAACCCCCGCCGTGTTCACGAGTTGATGGTCAAACATTTCCTCGAGGTGCAGGCAGCCAGCCGCTCCTGGATCGTGGCTGCGGATGAGGATGGCCTACGAGCAATCGTCCTGGCCGATTTGCTGGACCAGCACGTCCCACCCGGCGATCTGCTGGTAGAGGTTCACCGCAAGCTGGGCGACTGCTTACCAAGGCAGCAAGTCGTGGGCTACGTCGCTGCCCACATCGGCAAGGGCAACATCCGAATCGCCGACCGCGCGTTTCGCGGGTTCGTCGTGGTCGCTGCCAATGGGGTGGCCACCGGGTGGCCGGCCGCGCCTGATGACCCTGCCGTTACCTGAAACAGCCTCCTCCCGCACCCCTCCCCCGCCGGGCATTCCCCCTTGACTCCCCCCACCCCACTCGCTGCAATCCCTCCCTGACTTCCTGGGAGCCCGCCGTGCGAGCACTTCCCTCGATTCCTGCGCCGCCGGCGCGGCGGCCGGAGCGCATCGGCTATGCC
>CAKZXL010000325.1 GCA_937883885.1 uncultured Aquincola sp.
GAGCCTTCGGTGGGCTGGGCCGCGGGCAGCAGCACGGTGAAGCAGCTGCCGATGCCGGGCTGGCTGTCCACCTCGATGCGGCCCACCATCGCTTCGACCAGCCGGCGCGAGATCACCAGCCCCAGGCCCGATCCGTGGATGTCCTGGCTTTCGCGGCCCAGCCGGTTGAAGGGCTCGAACAGATGGCCGATCTGCTCGCCCGCCAGGCCACCGCCCGAATCGCGCACGGCGATGGCCACCTGCTGCGTGTCCTCGTGCCGGCGCACCGAGATCGACACGGCGCCGCCGGTGCGGTTGTACTTGATGGCATTGCTCATCAGGTTCACCAGCACCTGCTTCAGGCGCTTGGGGTCGGCCGTCACCCAGCACGGGCCCGGCCGTGCGGCCATGCTGATGGCCACCGACATCGCCTGCGCGTCGGGGTGCAGGTGCTCCATCGCCTGGTCGATCAGGCCCACCACCTCGGTGGGCTGCAGGTGCACCGCGGGGTTGCCGGCCTCGATGCGGGCCAGGTCCAGCAGGTCGGTGATCATCGCCAGCAGCCACCGGCCGGCCTTGAGGATGCTGGCCGCCTGCTTGCGCTGCTCGGGTGAGGCGCCCGCGTCGTCGGCCAGCATCTGCGAAAAACCCAGCACGGCATTGAGCGGCGTGCGCAGCTCATGGCTGACGTGCGACAGGAAGGTGGACTTGGTGCGGTTGGCCATCTCGGCGGCTTCGCGGCGGCGCAGTTCACGGCCCACCTTCAAGGCCTGGGTCACGTCGGTCAAGGTGCCGTGGAAGCCGATCACGCGGAAGTGCGTGTCGCGCAGCGGGTCGCCGCTGAGCAGCAGTTCGAACTCGTCCTCCACGTCGCGGGCGCGCGAGGTCACCCGCACGTCGCGAAAGGGCTCGCCGGTCGCCAGCGCCTGCCGCAAGGCGTCCACCGTCTCGGCCGAACAGCAGGGCTCGAACAGGTCGACCAGGCGCTGTTCACGCACCGGGCCCAGCTTCATCGGCAGCGGCTTGCTCAGCGTGACGATGCGGCCAGCGGCGTCCAGCTGCCAGTAGGCGTCGGACTGCAGCTCCAGCAGGGCGCGAAAGCGCAGGTCGCTTTCGTGCACATCGCGCAGCGCGTCGCGCATGGCCAGCACCTGGCGCAGCGGCAGCAGCGAGCGGGCGGCGGCCAGGTCGGCCTGCGTCCAGGGCCGGCAGCGGCCCTGCACCAGCGTCGTCCAGCGCTCGAAGGAGGCGCGGGGCGTGAGCACCGGCGCGCCGCCCTCGCTGCGCACCAGGGCCACCGGCTTGTCGGGGTTGCCGCCCCAGGTCACTTCGCGCCGGTGTTCGGGGCGCATCCACACCAGGCCCGAGCCGGCCTGTTCAGCCAGGCGCAGCGCCAGCAGGCCGCTGGCGGCATGTGCCTGCGGCGCCGCGGGCGGCAACCCGGCAGGCAGCGTTTCCAGCGCCTGCAGCTCGGCCTGGCCATCGTCCAGCAGGCGCGTGGCCGCGGCCAGCAGCTGGGCGCCCGCTTCGCCCTGCGGCCAGGCGCCGAAGGGCAGTACCTCGCCCCGGTGCCACAGCGCGCCACCGGTGGCCCCCAGCAGCCGCAGCAAGGCGGTGGTGGAGGCCTCGACCACGTCGGGCAGCGGCACCTCCACCTGGCTGAAGGCCGCCATCACATGCTGCTGCAGCAGCTCGGTGTGGCGCGAGGCCTCGATGCGGTGGCGCTGGCTCTGCCAGGCCACCAGAGAACCCGCGCCGATGGCCAGGGCTTCCAGGGTCTGGCGCATGCGCAGGCTCACCTGCGTGGGCTGGCGGTGGTGGCAGGCCACCAGCCCCCACAGCTGGCCGTCGACGATGATCGACAGCGTCAAGGTCGAAGCAACGCCCATGTTCTTCAGGTACTGCAGGTGGATGGGCGAGACGCTGCGCAGGGCCGCATGGCTCAGGTCCAGCGGCTGCTGGTGGGTGAGGTCGAGCCAGGGCGACACCGGCACCGGCTGGTAATCCACCTGGGGCACGTAGCGCACCAGGTTCGACTGGTACAGCGCGCGGGCCTGGGCCGGAATGTCGCTGGCCGGATAGTGCAGGTGCAGGAAGGGCGCCATGCCAGGCGCGTGCGATTCGGCCACCACCTCGCCATGCCAGTCGTCATGGAAGCGGTAGGCCATCACCCGGTCGAAGCCGCAAAAGCGCTTGACCTGGGAGGTCAGGCGCATCAGCAGGTCGTCGAGATCCAGCGCAGCGCGCAGCGTCGACAGGATGTCGGCATGCGCCTGCAGCCAGTCGGCGTCGCGCGCGGGCAGGCGCTCCAGCTCCAGGATGCACTGCCCCTGGTGGCGGTGCACCAGCCCCTGCAGCGCCACGGCCGGCTCGCTCAGTTCGCTGGACCGCACCTGGAGGATGGCATGGCGCACGTCCCCCGTGCCCGCGGTCCGTGCCGCACGGTCGATGCGTTCCCAGGACGCGCGGTCGATCAGGCTGGCCAGCGGCCGGCCCCGCAAGGGCAGGGAACCGGTGGGCAGCCAGTCCGGCAGGTTGTCGGACGCATGGCGGATCACCGAGGTGACCGCCTCGAACGCCACCAGCGCCCCGTGCGGCTGGATCGACCCCGGCGTGTGGATGGGCTCCCGCGCGCAGTTGTCGACCGTCAGCGTGTCGGCAGGGAGCGCCATGGAGCACCTCTTTGGCAGGTTGTGCGGTCGCACGGCGTACGGCTGTGCCGTGTGCTGGTTCGCACCTTAGAACCAACGGGCGGCTGTCGGTTTGTCGCATGTCAATCCATCGCGCGAGTCAGGCCGCTGGATCGGTGGTCACCGCGTGCGGTTGATCAGCACTTGCGGGCCAACATGTAACCGCGCACCATCCACTGTCGGGCGATGCATCGAGTCATCGAGCCCGTCAATCATCACCTGTTGCCAGCGGCCCCCTGTATGAACGAAATCGACAAGGAAGTATTCAATCAGTCGTGGGAGCACTATCGACATCTTGAGAACATACGCCAAAAGACAACCACCTTTTACTACACATTGATCGCGACGCTGGTAACAGGCCTGGGATTTCTGGCCAACTTCAAGGATTCGGCCACCACGGACCAGATTGCCACCATTGCGGTGTGTGCCAGCAATATAGTGGTGCTTTACGGCGTATTTGCATACTTTGCTGTCATCAAACTGCAGGCCGCGCGCTCTGCGCATGGATTTTTGATTCAGAATATTTTGGCCCGCGCCTACGGAGAAAATTTTTCGGAGAACTATGACACGCCGTTTCGTCGCCAGCTAGACAGCAGCACGCCTGCGCTGCTGCGTAAGGGTCTGGTGCGCTTTTTGTTGCGACGGCCCGCCAAGGGGCGCCGCGAGTTGCTGTTCAGCCAGACACCGATGTTCATTTTCCTGCCCATGCTGCTGATGTCGGGCCTGGTGTTGGTGTACGTCGTTTATCTGGCAGCGCCGGCGGTGCAGGTGCACCGTGTAGCAAGGGCGATTGCGGTCGTCATTGATTTGGTCTGCACACTTTATGTCTGCCTGGCGCTGGTGTCGCCGCAGGATTCCTGGCCCGATCTGGGCGAAACCACGCGGCCCCCCGCCGCTTGAGGCTGGCTGTTCCGTGTCCAGAAGGATCACCATCCGCGGCGCCAGCTTCAACGTGGACGCTGGCGGCGACGCGAGCTTCAGCGATATCCGTGGCAAAAGAATTCGCTCATTCTGGGAACATGCCTGCAGCGGTGCGTGGGAATCGGAATCCTTCGCGGCCATCGATCGATTCTGCCCGCCGGATGCCGCATTCATCGACCTCGGCGCGTGGATCGGTCCGCTGTCCTTGTACGCAGCGGCGCGAGGGGCGGCTGTCTACAGTTTCGAGCCAGACCCTGCGGCCTGTCACAAACTCAAGCTCAACGTCGCGGCAAATCCGACACTGAACGTGGAAATACAGGAGAAAGCCGTCACCCGCCTCGGTGCCGCGGTCACGCTGTATTCCGAAGCAGCCGGCGACAGCCAGTCCAGCACATTCAACCTGAGAGAGCGTGGTGGCAAAGTCATCAAGGCACTTCCTGTTTGCACGGCGACCAGCGTGGCTCTGCAGCAGACGCTGCAGCGCATAGCGCGCCATCATGCGCGCCTTTTTCTGAAAGTCGATGTCGAGGGGGGCGAGTACGGGCTGTTGGAGGGGCTGTCAGCCCGGGATCTTTCGCCGGTCAGCCACATCTGCTTGTCGCTGCATCCGGAAAACATCGTCGATGGCCTGCGCGGTGACCCTGAGGCGGCAAGGTCGTTGCGCGCGGCGCATTCACTCAAACTGGTCCCACTTTTCAAAACCTGCCGTATCCTGAGAGCCGGTGAACACGGCTGGGTTGATTACGCCTATACCAATATCGTGGAGGATATTTCAAAGTCCGGCTCCCCTCGTACACCCCTTATGCTCGAACTATGATCAAAATCATTGAGCAATTTGATATCAGCAAATTCGGCGCCGCGACCGCAAGTGAAGACCGGATCGTGTGCTCGCCCCATGTGGTGGCCGTCATCGACGGTGCCTCGGCCTGTGCGAGGGATTCGGAGTCCGCCTTCCAGCACCTTTTGAACGATGCCTCGGAGTTGCTATTGCAGGTAGGTCCCAATACCCAGCCGGCGCAACTGATCAAGGGGCTGACCCAGCTCTTTGTCGATCGCCGTTTGCCTGGCCGTGACGCCGGTCTGTTTTTTGCGGCTTATCACCATCACCGTTCGGAGATTTGGTCGGTGGGCGATTGCCAATGCCTTGTAGACGGTGTGCTGATGACTCAGCCCGTGGCGGCCGAATCTCTCGTCACACGAGCAAGGCAGTCTTTGTTGACCGCTTGTCGCGCCATGGCGGGCGTCTGCGATCAGACATGCGAAGATTTGGAGAGGTCCATGTTGCGGCATCTGCTGACGCTGCAAAGGCGGCTCGCCAATGACGAGAACCATCCGCTTGGCTACGGCGTGGTAAACGACGGCCATTTGCCCGACAAGTTTGTGCGAATCACGAAGATCGAGACCGACGCGACTGAAATCGTGTTGGCCACCGACGGTTATCCGGTCCTGATGAGGACACTCGGCCTGTCGGAGGCGCAGCTTTCCCGCCTTTTAACGGTCGATCCTCTGTGCATCGGTGAAAACGCTGGACCGAAAGGCCTTGGCACCGGGCAGATTTCGTATGACGACCGTGCTTACATACGGTTCACCGCAACACATCAACGCGTCCCAGTTTCTTGAATGCCAGTCCCCTACAGTGCCCCGCCCCGCGCCCAAAAAGAAAGCGGCCACAAGGGCCGCTGAAAGCACGTTTGACGGCGCCAGGAGGAGACAACACAAAACTGGGGGCTGCGGCGCGGCAGATCAAGCCGCGCCGGCAATGATCACGCGAGGGCTTCGGCCGCGGTGGACAGCGCGCCGGCCGCCTTGCCCTTGCCGGCGCGGGCCGGCGGGTTGCACAGGCCGCAGGTGAAGTGCTTGGCGATCTCGTGCGGGTGGCTGACGTAGTGGCCGCTGCAGCAGTTGCATCGGGTCA
>CAKZXL010000326.1 GCA_937883885.1 uncultured Aquincola sp.
TCACCCGCAACACCATCTTCGCGATCTGCCAGGACCTGGGCCTGAAGCTGGTGGAAAAGCGCATCACCCGCGACGAGGTTTACATCGCCGACGAGGCCTTCTTCACCGGCACCGCCGCCGAAGTGACGCCGATCCGCGAGCTCGACCGCATCGAGATCGGCATCGGCAGCCGGGGCCCGATCACCGAAAAGATCCAGGCCGCCTTCTTCGACATCGTCAACGGCCGCAACCCGAAGTACGCCGAGTGGCTGACCAAGGTCTGACCCCTCACTGCCTGATCAGGAGAGAACCGTGAGCCAAAGCGCTGCCGCTGCCGCCCCCGCAGCCGTCGAAGTCACCGCGCAAGACCTCAAGGGTCATGGCGTGGTGTTCTGCCCCAACCCCAAGATGAAGCTGTGGAGCGGCCACCCGCGCGTCTTCATCGACGTGGCCTCTACCGGCGAAGGCAAGTGCCCGTATTGCGGCACCGTCTACAAGCTGGCGCCGGGCACGGTCCTCCACGGACACTGAACCCGAAGTTCCTGCCGAAGGCCGCCCACGGGGCGGCCTTTTCAATGGTCACAGCTGCAGCTTGCCCGCGTACAGCACCGGCCCGGTCGGCGTGCCGGTGGGTGAGCCGCCCGGCGGCTCCAGGCTGACGGCCAGCGCGGCGGTGTCGCCCTTGAGCAGGCCCTGGGGCAGGCGCTCGCGCGGCACCACGGTGGAGCCGTCGGCGCGGATCAGACCCAGCGACCGCGGCGCGCCTTCGGGCGGCACCGACCACAGCTCCAGCACCCGGTCGGCCTGCAGGTCCACCGGCAGCAGCGCCCGCGTCACCAGCGAGCGCCCATCGCCGCTGACGCTGGCCACGAAGGTGTTGACGCCCTGCGCGGCCCCGCCAGTGCCTTGCAGCACCACCAGCACCGGCGGCTGGGTCGCCGACGGTTGCGTGAGCATGACCGCCAGCACCAGCGTGGCCAGGGCGCCGGCCGCGCTGAGGGCGCGCCACGGCGCCAGCCGGCGCCACAAAGGCAGCGGCGCGGGCGCCTGTGCGGGCGCCGAGCCGCCGAACAGGCGGCGCTCGATCGCCTGCCACACCGAGGCGGGCGGCTGCTGCGGTGTCACGGCGCTGGTCAGCGGCATCAGGCGCTCGGTCCAGGCCTGGACGGCGGCGCGCAGGGCGGGGTGGCCGGGCAGCAGTGCCTCGAAGCGGCGGCGGGCGGCGCCGCGCAAGGTGCCGGCCACGTACTGGGCGCCCAGGGCGTCGGCACGATCGGGTTTGCCGTAGTCCATGGTCAGGCCCCCTCGGCGCGGCCGTCACGCTGCACCGCACGCTCCAGGCACTGCTTGAGCGTGGCCAGCGCGCGCCGCACCCACGACTTGACCGTGCCCAGCGGCTGGGCCAGGTGCTCGGCCACCTCGGCATGGCTGAGGCCATCGAAAAAGGCCAGCGCCACGCTCTGCCGCTGCGAAGGGCTCAGGTGCTCCATGCAGGCCGACAGCTGGCGGGCTTCGCTGGCGCGGCCCAGCAACTCGACCGGGCCGGGCGCTTCGTCGGGCAGCAGCTCGGCGGCATCGGGGCCGCCGTCGTCGTCCCCGGCCGCACCGCGCGGGCGCGCCACCACCACCTGGGCCTGCGCGCGGCGCAGGCTGTCGATGGCGCAGTGGCGGGCGATGCTGGTGAGCCAGGTCAGGGGCTGGCTCTGCGCGGCATCAAAGTCCGCCGCGGCGCGCCAGACCTTCACGTACACCTCCTGCAGCAGCTCTTCGGCCAGCGCACGTTCACGCTGGATGCGCAGGATCACGCCGAAGAGATGCGCGCTGCTGAGCTGGTACAGCCGGGCAAAGGCCTGCCGATCACCCAGCCCCGTGCGGGACAACAACTGCGCCAGCTCGCGGCTGCGCTCGCTCCAGTCCTGCTGGGCCGTATTGGACACACGCGACTCCTACAATCTGCGACATCATGCCGCGCCAAGACCAGTTCGTTCTCACCCTCTCCTGCCGCGACACCAAGGGCATTGTCCATGCGGTGTCGGGCCTGCTTTACCAGGCCGGCTGCAACATCATCGACTCGCAGCAGTTCGGTGACCTCACCGGCGAAGACGCCACGGGCCTGTTTTTCATGCGTGTGCACTTCGAGGCACCGCCGCACCTGGCCGACGTGGCCACGCTCGACCGGTTGATCCAGCATGTACGCGGCCAGTTTGAAATGGATGCGCGTCTGCATGCCCTGGGGCAGCGGTCGCGCCTGCTCCTGATGGTGAGCAAGCAAGGCCATTGCCTGAACGATCTGCTGTTCCGCTGGAAGAGCGGCCTGCTGGACGTGGAGATTCCGGCCATCGTGTCCAACCACCCCGACTTTGCGGAGCTGGCCGCCAGCTACGGCATCCCGTTCCACCACCTGCCGCTGCCCACCGGCAGCAGCGCCGCCGCCAAGCGCGAGCAGGAGCAGCAGGTGGAAGCGCTGATCGAGCGCGAGCGCATCGACCTGGTGGTGCTGGCGCGCTACATGCAGATCCTCAGCCCCGAGTTCTGCGGCGTGCTGTCGGGCCGCGCCATCAACATCCACCACAGCTTTTTGCCCAGCTTCAAGGGCGCCAAGCCGTACTTCCAGGCGCATGCGCGCGGCGTCAAGCTGATCGGGGCCACCGCCCACTACGTGACGGCCGACCTGGACGAAGGCCCCATCATCGAACAGGACGTGGAACGGGTGAACCATTCGCTGTCGGCCGAAGACCTGACCGCCGTGGGCCGCGACGTGGAGTGCGTGGTGCTGGCCCGCGCGGTGCGCTGGCATGTGGAGCACCGGGTGCTGACCAACGGCCACAAGACCGTGGTGTTCCAGTGAAGCCCAAGGCGCCCGCTTCGGTGCTGCTGGCCACCGCCGAAGACACCGAAGCCCAGTTCTACGAAGCCCTGCAGCAGGGCGACATCGAACGCCTGATGGCGCTGTGGAGCGACGAGGACGAGATCGTCTGCGTGCACCCCGGCGGCCTGCGGGTGATGGGCGCCGCGGCCATCCGCGCCTCGTTCGAGGCGATCTTCGCCAACGGCGTGCTGCCGGTGCAGCCGGCCCGCGTGCGGCGGCTGGAAACCCCCGGCTGCGCGGTGCACAGCGTGCTGGAACGCATCGACGCCAACACCGCCGAAGGCAACCAGACCGCCTGGGTGCTGGCCACCAACGTGTACCTCAAGACCGCGCTGGGCTGGCGGCTGGCGGCGCACCATGCCACTGCCGGCCTGCCGCACGACGTGCCCGAGCCGCACGACAACCCCACCACCCTGCACTGAGCCCGCGCGGCCGCAGCCGCGCCCACCATCGACACGATGCACGACTACCGCGCGCCCCGTTGGTTGCTGGGCGGCAATGCACAAACCATCCTGCCGGCCCTTTGGGGCCGGCGCTTCGAAGGGTCGGCACCGCAGTACACCCGCGAACGCTGGACCACGCCGGACGGCGACTTCATCGACGTCGATTTCCAGCTGAACCCGCAACCGGGCGCCGGCTGGCTGGTGCTGTTCCACGGCCTGGAAGGCACATCGCGCAGCCACTATGCCGAGGCCTTTGCGCATGTGGCCCGGCTGGCGGGCCTGTCGTACGCGGTGCCGCATTTCCGCGGCTGCTCGGGCGAGATCAACCTGGCGCCACGGGCCTACCACTCTGGCGACCACGAAGAAGTCGGCTGGATGCTGCAGCGCCTGCGCGAGCGGGCCGGCGCGCCGCTGTTCGCGGCCGGCGTCTCGCTGGGCGGCAATGCGCTGCTGCGCTGGGCCGAAGAAGCCGGCGACAGCGCCGCCCGCACCGTGCGGGCGATCGCCGCCGTCTCGGCGCCGCTGGACCTGGCCGCGGGCGGCCATGCCATCGGCCGCGGCTTCAACAAGCTGGTCTACACCCGCATGTTCCTGCAGACGATGAAGCCCAAGGCGCTGGCCAAGCTGGCCCAGCACCCCGGGCTGTTCGACGAGCAGCGACTGGTGGCGGCCACCGACCTGTACACCTTCGACGACGTGTTCACGGCGCCGCTGCACGGCTTCCAGGGCGTGGAGGACTACTGGCGGCGCGCTTCGGCCAAGCCGCACCTGGCGCGCATCCGCGTGCCGGCGCTGGTGGTCAATGCGCTCAACGACCCCTTCGTGCCGGCGGCCAGCCTGCCGCGCCCGCACCAGGTGGGCAGGCACGTCACGCTGTGGCAGCCGCCGCATGGCGGCCATGTGGGCTTTCCGGGCGGGGGCGGCCTGCGCAGCCATGTGATGACCCTGCCGCAAGCGGTGCTGGACTGGCTGCGCCAGCACGGCTGAGGCAGCATCGGGCGATGGATGACATCGTCAGGCAAGCGATCAAGAAGTGGCCCCACGTGCCGCATGTGTACGGCTGGCTGGGCCTGGACGCCCGCGGCCACTGGTACCTGCGCGACGACGCGACGCAGGCGGCCGGCGCCTTCCCGGCCGTCAAGGGCAGCCGGCTCGAGCATGAAAAGCTGCTGGCCTTCATCGGCCGCAACTACGAGCACGACGAGGCGGGCTGCTGGTTCTTCCAGAACGGGCCGCAGCGGGTGTATGTGGCGCTTGAAGCGGCGCCCTGGGTGTGGCGGCTGCAGCCCGATGGCCGGCTGCTGAGTCACACCGGCGCGCCGGCCGCTTACACCAGCGCGTGGATGGATGAAGCGGGCCGGCTGTTCATCGACACCGACCTGGGCTTGGGGCTGCTGCACAGCCTGGACGTGGAGGCCGCCGCCAGCCTGGTGGACA
>CAKZXL010000327.1 GCA_937883885.1 uncultured Aquincola sp.
ACGGGCTGCCCGTCGCACAGCAGCAGGCGGCGGTCTACATCCAGCACGAATCGGTCGAAGACCAGCTCTGACACGGCGGCTCCCGGCAAGGGTGGGCAGGCCCATGACAGCGCGGGCGCAGGTGCGCGGCGTGCGCCGGCTCAATATAGCGCCGCCTGCGCGGGGCGGCTTACAGCTTGACGCGCGGCTTCACCGGCTCACGCCCGGTGACCGAGAACACGCCGCTGGCGCGCAGGATCACGCGGTCTTCCACCTGCAGCAGGCATTCGGCAAACGCCAGCCGCGCGCCCTGGCGGCGGATGGTGACGTGCGCTTCCAGCCACTCGCCGGGCTTGGCCGACGACAGGAAGTCGCTGGTCAGGCTCACCGTCACCATCGACTGCGGCGGGTCGCGCTGCAGCACCACGTTCATGCCCAGCGCGCAATCGGCCAGCGTGGCCAGCATGCCGCCATGGGTGACGCCCAGCACATTGGTGTGCTTGTGCTGCACCCGCAGCGCCACCACCTGGGTGCCGCTGCCGTCTTCGGCCGGCTTGCCGTACACCGGGCCCAGCGCCGCAAAGTAAGGTCCGCCGTGGTGGATGGTCTGGAAACCGGGCGGAACCGGGAGGTCGTCTTCGGGCTGGGACATGCTGGTGAACTGGAGGCTGCAATCGGGGGCCACCATGGTACGGAAGGGGCCGCGCCGGGTGGGCCACCGAACATACCGCAGTTTCTGAATGTCCGCTGCGCGACAAGCGCATTGGGAAATACCACCCATTCCAAAACGCCGGATGGCTGGCACACTGGCTTGATGAGCGAACCTCAGCATTCCTTCAACGGCACGCGGCCCGTGGCCCCTGCCCATGCCTTCGACGTGGACCGGCTGGACGCCTACCTGCGTGAGCACCTGCCCGGCTATGCGGGCGGCACGCAGGTGGCGCAATTCAACGGCGGGCAGAGCAACCCCACCTTCAAGCTGACCTCCGGCGGGCGCCAATACGTGCTGCGCCGCAAGCCGCCCGGCGTGCTGCTGCCTTCGGCCCATGCGGTGGACCGCGAATACCGCGTCATCCGCGCGCTGGCGGGCACCGAAGTGCCGGTGGCCCAGGCCCACCTGCTGTGCGAAGACGACTCGATCATCGGCTCGATGTTCTACGTGATGGACTGCGTGGAAGGCCGCATCTTCTGGGACCCGCAGCTGCCCGGCATGAGCGCGGCCGAACGCGGCGCGCTGTACGACGAACTCAACCGCGTGATGGCCGCGCTGCACCGGGTCGACCCCATCGCCGTGGGTCTGGCCGACCATGGCAAGCCCGGCGCCTACATGGCGCGGCAGATCGACCGCTGGACCCGGCAGTACCGCGCGTCTGAGACCGAGAAGATCGAGGCTGCCGATGCGCTGATCGACTGGCTGCCGCGCCACCTGCCGCCCGAGCAGGCCACGCCGCGCATCGTGCATGGCGACTACCGCATCGACAACGTGATCTTCCACCCCACCGAGCCGCGCATCCTGGCCGTGCTGGACTGGGAGCTGAGCACGCTGGGCGACCCGCTGGCCGACTTCGCCTACCACTGCATGACCTGGCACATGCCGCAAGGCGCCACCCGCGGCCTGGCCGGTGCCGACCTGGCTGCGCTGGGCATTCCCACCGAAGCCGAGTACCTGCAGCGCTACCTGCAGCGTACCGGCCAGCCGCAGGCCGTGAGCCCGGCCGACTGGGGCTACTACCTGGTGTTCAACATGTTCCGGCTGGTGGGCATTCTGCAGGGCGTGATGGCGCGTGCGCTGCAGGGCAATGCCTCCAACGCCCGCGCGCTGGAGGCCGGGCGCCGCGCCCGCCCGCTGGCCGAGCAGGCCTGGGCGATGGCGCAGCAACTGGACGCGGGGCGGGGGTGAAGATGGCTGCACCCCACCCCCACTGGCCGCCAGGCCTGGCCCACCACCTCACGCTGCCGCGCACCCACCTGTGGTTCAACGTCGAGGTATCGGCCACCCGCTACCCCGACAAGCCCTTCCTGCTGTTCTACGACACGCCGCTGAGCTTTGCCGACTTCAAGGCCGAGGCCGAAGCACTGGCCGGCCACCTGCAGCAGGTGTGCGGCGTGCAGCGTGGCGACCGTGTGCTGCTGCAGATGCAGAACAGCCCGCAATGGGCGCTGGCCTTCTACGCCATCCTGCGGGCCGATGCGGTGGTGGTGCCGGTCAACCCGATGAACCGCAGCGAAGAGCTGCGCCACTACGTGCACGACAGCGGTGCCCGTGTCGCCTTCGTCGCGCAAGACCTGCTGGACGAACTGCTGCCCCACCTGGGCGTGCCGGATGGCCTGCAGCACATCGTGGTGGCCACCTATGCCGACCACCTGAAGCAGCCCACCGACCTGGCGGTGCCCGCCTTCGTCAGCGCGACGCGCGCGGTGCCCACGCGTGCCGGCGTGCATGCCTGGCAGGCGGTGGTGCAGGCCGGCCATGCGCCCGGGCCGCTGCAGGGCGGGCCGGACGACCTGTGCGTGATGCCGTACACCTCGGGCACCACCGGCCACCCCAAGGGCTGCATGCACACCCATGCCACGGTGATGACCACGCTGGTGGGCAGCGTGCAATGGTTCAACCGCACACAAGACACGGTGTACCTGGGCGTGCTGCCCTTCTTCCACGTCACCGGCATGTCGGGCGGGCTCAACGGCCCGATGTTCAGCGGCGCCACCGTGGTGGTGCTGCCGCGCTGGGACCGCGAGGCGGTGGGCCGCTGCATCGAGCGCTACCGCGTCTCGGTGTGGCAGGTCATCTCCACGATGATGATCGACTTCCTGTCGCAGCCTGACGTGGAGCGCTTCGACCTCAGCAGCCTGCAGGCCGTGCGCGGCGGCGGCGCCGCGATGCCGGCGGCCATCGTGGCCAAGCTCAAGTCGCTCACCGGGCTGGACTATGTCGAGGGCTACGGCATGTCCGAGACCATCGCCGCCACCCACATCAACCCGCCGCACCGGCCCAAGCCGCAATGCCTGGGCATTCCGGTGTTCGACGTCGATGCGCGGCTGATCGACCCCGGCACGCTGGCGCCGGTGGCGCCCGGCGAAGTGGGCGAGATCGTGATCCACGGCCCGCAGGTGATGCAGGGCTACTGGCGCGCGCCGCAGGCCAACGACAGCAGCTTCCTGCAGATCGACGGCAAGCGCTTCCTGCGCACCGGCGACCTGGCGCGAGTGGACGACGAAGGCTACTGGTTCATGGTCGACCGGCTGAAGCGCATGATCAATGCAGCCGGTTTCAAGGTATGGCCGGCCGAGGTGGAGGCGCTGATGTACCAGCACCCCGCCATCCAGGAAGCCTGCGTCATCGGCACCCTGGACGAACGCCGCGGCGAAACCGTCAAGGCCCTGGTAGTGCTCAAGCCCGGCGCCATCGGCCAGGTCACCGAGCAGGCAGTGGCCGACTGGTGCCGCCAGCACATGGCCGCCTACAAGGCCCCCAAGCTGATCGAATTCGTCGAGTCCCTGCCCAAGTCGGGCACGGGCAAGGTGCAGTGGCGGATGTTGCAGGAGCGGGAGCGGGGGGCGGGCTGAAGCCGCAGCGGGGCATTGCAGAATCGCCGCCGCCTGCACGACGCAGGAAGGACATGACCTTGAACATCTGGAAGTTCGACATCGGCGTGGGCACCGGCCCGCAGCATGTGCCCATGCCGGCCGGCGCCCGGCTGCTGAGCGTGCAATTGCAGGACGGCCTGCCCCAGCTGTGGGCGCTGTGCGATACCGGCGCGCCGCAGGTGTTGCGGCGGATCGAGGCCTTCGGCACCGGCGACGATGTGGCGGCGGAAGCAGGCAGCACGCTGGACTTCCTCGCCACTCTGCAGGTGGGCCCCGCAGTGCTGCACTACTTCGATCGGGGCGAGCGGGCGCGCTGACGGCCGCACGCAGCGAGGCCGGGTCCGCTGCTTGCCATGACGGGCTGCCTTCTGCAGGAGCCCCCATGCCCGCCTCGACCTCCCCCATTCAAGCCCCCTCCCAACGCCCCCTCGGTTTCGCCATCGTCGGCCTGGGGCAGCTGACGTTGGAGGAAATCATGTCGGCGTTCGCGCAGTGCCAGTGGGCGCGGCCGGTGGCGCTGGTGAGCGGCAGCCGCGACAAGGCGCTGCCGGTGGCGCGGGCGCATGGCATCGGGGAAGACCGGGTGCTGGACTACGACCACTTCGACCGCCTGCGCGACATGCCCGAGGTGGACGTGGTGTACATCGTGCTGCCCAACCACCTGCATGCCGAGTACACCCTCAAGGCCTTTGCGGCCGGCAAGCATGTGCTGTGCGAAAAGCCAATGGCGGTGACGCCCGAGGAATGCCACCGCATGATGGACGCGGCCCGCGCCGCCGACCGGCAGCTGATGATCGCCTACCGCCTGCACTTCGAGCCCTTCAGCCAGCGGCTGACGGCGCTGTGCCGCGACAAGACCCTCGGCGCGGTGAAGACGTTGATGGCCAGCAACTGCCAGGTGACCACCGCGCCCGACATCCGGCTGCAGGCCGACAAGGGCGGTGGCCCGATCAGCGATACCGGCATCTACTGCATCAACGCCGCCCGCATGGTGACGGGCGAAGAACCCACCGAGGTCGTGGCCTTTGCGCACCATCCCGCCAACAACCCCGACTTTGCCGAGGTGCCCGAGAGCGTGGCCTTTCTGCTGCGCTACCCGTCGGGCATGGTGGCGCATTGCGAAACCAGCTTCGGCGCCGCCGAAAGCCGCCACCTGCGGGTGCATTGCGCCGAGGGCTTCATCGATCTGGAAGCCGCCTTCTCGTACCGCGGCCAGCAGATGTTTTTGCGCCGCGGCAGCCCCAGCACCGGCCCGGCCAGCACCGAGGAGCTGCTGATCCGGCCGGTGAACCATTTCGCGGCCGAGATGGATGCCTTCTGCGAGGCAATCCACAGCGGCCAGCCGGTGCCCACCGATGGCCCCATGGGCCTGGCCGACGTGCGCATCATCCGGGCGCTGCAGCGCTCCATCGAACAAGGCGGCGTGGTGGCGGTGGCGCAGGACGACTGAAGCGCGCGCATGCGCCCACCGCCTACAGGCTTATCGGACGGGGGCGGTTGCAGCACGTGCGGCCTGCGACGAGCATCACCGCAGGCGCCGGTATGGTCTGGCGCCACGCCGCCTGCGATGAAAGCCGCGACGATGAAGATCCCCAAAACCCTGCTGACTTCTCACCGCCGCCCCGCGCTGCGCAAGCGCCACCTGGCCGCCGCCGGCCTGGTGCTGGGCGCGGCCGTGCTGTTGACCGCCTGCCAGAGCGCCCCCACCCGACCGCCGCTGGCCGTGGCCGAGCGGCTGGACATCGACCGCTACATGGGCGATTGGTATGTGATCGCGGTGATCCCGACCTGGCCCGAGCGCGAGGCCTACGACGCGGTGGAACGCTACGAACGCCGGCCCGACGGCAAGATCGCCACCACCTTCACCTACCGGCATGG
>CAKZXL010000328.1 GCA_937883885.1 uncultured Aquincola sp.
CAGGTGGGCGACGTGGCCACCGCCAAGGGGCCGGTGGAGCGCAAGGTGGTGCGGGTGGTCACGCCCGGCACGGTGACCGACACCGAGCTGCTGAGCGAGCGGGTGGACAGCCTGCTGCTGGCCATCGCCCGCCAGGGCAGCCGCTTCGGCCTGGCCTGGCTGGGCCTGAGCAGCGGCCGCCTGGGCCTGACCGAATGCGCCGAGCGCGAGCTGCCGGCCTGGCTCGCGCGGCTGGATGCCGCCGAGGTGCTGGTCGACGGCAGCGAGCTGCCGCCCTGCGTGCGCGCCAGCGGCGCCGCCCTCACCCAGCGCCCGGCCTGGCAGTTCGATGCCACGCTGGGCCAGCGCAAGCTGTGCGCGCAGCTGCAGGTGGCCAGCCTGGCCGGCTTCAATGCCCAGGCCTTGAGCGCGGCCCACGCCGCCGCCGCCGCGCTGCTGAGCTTTGCCGAGCACACGCAAAGCCAGTCATTGGCGCACGTGCAAACGCTGCAGGTGGAAAGCGCCACCGACCTGCTGGACCTGCCGCCCGCCACCCACCGCAACCTGGAGCTGACGCAAACGCTGCGCGGCGAAACCAGTCCCACGCTGCTGTCGCTGCTGGACAGCTGCAAGAGCGGCATGGGCAGCCGCGCACTGCGGCACTGGCTCACCCATCCGCTGCGTGAGCGCAGCGTAGCGACGGCGCGCCACCAGGCGATTGCGGCGCTGATCGAGCGCGACGCCTTCGAGCCGCTGCGCGAGGCGCTGCGCCACATCTGCGATGTCGAGCGCATCACCAGCCGGGTGGCGCTGCGCCAGGTGCGCCCGCGTGAGCTGTCGGGCCTGCGGTCCACGTTGGCCGGCCTGCCCGCCTTGCGCGCCGTGGTGCCCGAAGGCGCCGCACCGCTGCTGGACGAGCTGCGGCAAGCCTTGTCGCCCGACGAAGCGCTGGCCGCGCTGCTGACCCAGGCGGTGGCGGAAGAGCCCGCCGTGCTGCTGCGCGACGGCGGCGTGATCGCCCCCGGCTTCGATGCCGAGCTGGACGAGCTGCGCGCCATCAGCCAGAACTGCGACGCCTTTTTGCTGGACCTGGAAGCACGCGAGCGCAGCCGCAGCGGCATCGGCAACCTGCGGGTGCAGTACAACAAGGTGCATGGCTTCTACATCGAGGTCACCAGCAGCTTCATCGACCGGGTGCCGCCCGACTACCAGCGCCGCCAGACGCTGAAAAACGCCGAGCGCTACATCACGCCCGAGCTGAAGGCCTTCGAGGACAAAGCGCTGTCGGCGCAAGACCGCGCGCTGGCCCGCGAGAAGTGGCTGTACGACCAGCTGCTGAATGCGTTGCAGCCGCACCTGGCCACGCTGGCCGCGCTGGCGCAGGCCTTGAGCGGCCTGGACGCGCTGGCCGCGCTGGCCGAGCGCGCCACCACGCTGGGCTGGTGCCGGCCGCAGTTCGTCAGCCACCCCTGCCTGGAGATCGAGGCCGGCCGTCACCCGGTGGTGGAAGCCCGGCTGCGCGAAATCGGCGGCGGCGAATTCATCGCCAACCACTGCCGGCTCGACGCCCGCACCCGCATGCTGGTGATCACCGGCCCCAACATGGGCGGCAAGAGCACCTTCATGCGCCAGGTGGCCTTGATCGCGCTGCTGGCGGCCATGGGCTCCTACGTGCCTGCCACCGCCTGCCGGCTGGGGCCGATCGACGCCATCCACACCCGCATCGGCGCGGCCGACGACCTGGCCAATGCGCAGTCCACCTTCATGCTGGAGATGACCGAGGCCGCCGCCATCGTGCACGGCGCCACCGAGCACAGCCTGGTGCTGATGGACGAGATCGGCCGCGGCACCAGCACCTTCGACGGCCTGGCCCTGGCCGGCGCCATCGCCAGCCACCTGCACGACCGCAACCGCGCCTTCACGCTGTTCGCCACCCACTACTTCGAGCTGACGGCCTTCCCGGCCCGGCATCCGCAGGCCATCAACGTTCACGTGAGCGCGGTGGAGAGCGGGCGCGACATCGTGTTCCTGCACGAGATCGAGTCCGGCCCCGCCAGCCGCAGCTACGGCGTGCAGGTGGCGCAGCTGGCCGGCATGCCCAAGTCGCTGATCCGCCAGGCGCGCGCCGCGCTGGAGGCGTTGGAGGCGCAGCAGCAGGCCGGCAACGCACAGGTGGACCTGTTCGCACCGCCGCCCGCCCCGCCGGCGCCCGCCGCCGCCAGCGCGGTGGAAGAGGCACTGGCCGATCTGCAGCCTGATACCCTGTCGCCCCGCGAAGCCCTGGACGCGCTGTACCGGCTCAAGGCTCTACTGAACCCCCTCACCGACAACACGCCATGACTTACTGCGTCGGCATCCGGCTCAACGCCGGCCTGGTCTTCCTGTCCGACTCCCGCACCAATGCGGGCCTGGACCACATCAGCACCTACCGCAAGATGATCGTCTACGAAAAGGCCGACGACCGCTTCATGGTGCTGCTGTCGGCCGGCAACCTCAGCATCTCGCAATCGGTGCGCGAGATGCTGCAGGTCGAGAAGATCGACGGCCCGGTGGTCGACGGCAAGGAATCCGAGCCCATCACCATCTGGAACGCCAAGAGCATGTTCGACGCCGCCCGCGTGCTGGGCGCCACCGTGCGCCGCGTGTTCGAGCAGGACGGCCGCGCCCTCAAGGCCGCGGGCATCGACTTCAACGCCAGCTTCATCTTCGGTGGCCAGATCAAGGGCGAGGCGATGCGCCTGTTCCTGGTGTATTCGGCTGGCAACTTCATCGAAGCCACCGGCGAGACCTGCTACTACCAGGTGGGCGAAAGCAAGTACGGCAAGCCCATCCTCGACCGCGTGATCACGCCCAACACGCCGCTGAACCAGGCCGCCAAGTGCGCGCTGGTGTCGATGGACTCGACGCTCAAGAGCAACCTCTCGGTGGGCCTGCCGCTGGACCTGCTGGTCTACCGCGAAGGTGAGTTCAAGAGCAACGACATCATCTGCATCGACGACAAGAACCCCTACTTCCGCATGATCCACGAGACCTGGGGCCAGCGGCTGCACGAGGTGTTCCAGGGTATCGACGACCCGCGCTGGGACGGTGGCGACACGCCCCATCCGATGATGGTGCGCAGCGCCCGTTATGAGCCGATGCGCAAGATCACCCACCCGGGCGAACGCATCCTCTGACGGCACTTGCCGCTGCCGCCCGCATGTCGCGCACCATCGTCTTTTCGCACGGCAACAGCTTTCCGGCCGGCACCTACCGGTTGATGTTCGAGCGCTGGCGCGCCGCCGGCTGGCAGGTGGTGGCGGTGGACCGCTTCGGCCACGACCCGGCCTATCCGGTGAACAACAACTGGCCGCACCTGCGCGACCAGCTCATCCACTTCATCGAGCGCGAGGTGCCGGCCGCTGAACGGCCGCCGGTGCTGGTGGGCCATTCGCTGGGCGGCATGCTCAGCCTGCTGGCGGCCAGCCGCCGCCCCGACCTGGCCGGCGGCCTGGTGATGCTGGATTCGCCGGTGGTCACCGGATGGCGGGCGCACAGCCTGCGCGTCGTCAAGGCGGCCCGGCTGATGCCGCGCATCTCGCCCGGGCGCGTGGCCCAGCGGCGGCGCTGCGAATGGCCCAGCCGCGAGGCGGTGCACCAGCATTTCGCGGGCAAGCCGGTGTTCGCGCGCTGGGACCCGCGGGTGCTGGCCGACTACGTGGCCAGCGGCTTCACCGAATCAGGCGGCAAGACGGTGCTGGCCTTCCAGCGCGAGATCGAGACCCGCATCTACAACACCTTGCCGCATCACCTGGGCGCGGTGCTGCGCCGGCATCCGGTGCGCTGCCCGGTGGGCTTCATCGCCGGCACGCAATCGGCCGAGATGCGACAGGGCGGCAGTGACGCGGCCCGCGCCCTGGCCGGTGAGCGCTTCGTGTGGACCGAAGGCACGCACCTGTACCCGATGGAAAAGCCCGAGGCCACGGCCGACGAGGTGCTGCGCCTCATCCAGGCCTTCGCATGACGGACCCCAGGCCGGAAGCGTCAGCCTGTTCGCCTACAATCGCGCTTTACCAGCAAGGCATTCGCGCGGCGTCGTCGGCCGAATGCAGCACGACATGACCAAGTTCGTCTTCGTCACCGGTGGCGTGGTGTCCTCGCTCGGCAAGGGCATCGCTTCGGCCTCCCTGGCTGCGATCCTCGAATCGCGCGGCCTCAAGGTGACCCTCATCAAGCTCGACCCGTACCTGAACGTCGATCCAGGCACGATGAGCCCCTTCCAGCACGGCGAAGTGTTCGTCACCGACGACGGGGCGGAAACCGACCTCGACCTCGGCCACTACGAGCGCTTCATCAGCACGCGGATGAAGCGGGCCAACAACTTCACCGCCGGCCAGATCTACAAGACCGTGCTCGAGAAGGAGCGCCGCGGCGACTACCTTGGCAAGACGGTGCAGGTGATCCCGCACGTCACCAACGAGATCCAGGACTTCGTGCGCCGTGGCGCCGCGAATGTCGATGTCGCCATCGTCGAGATCGGCGGCACCGTGGGCGACATCGAGTCGCTGCCCTTCCTGGAGGCGGTGCGCCAGTTGAGCCTGCGCTCGGGCGCCAACAACTCGGCCTTCGTGCACCTGACCTACGTGCCGTACATCGCGGCCGCCGGTGAGCTCAAGACCAAGCCCACGCAGCACACGGTCGAGAAGATGCGCGCCATCGGCATCCAGCCCGATGCGCTGCTGTGCCGTGCCGACCGTGCGGTGCCCGATGAAGAGCGCGACAAGATCTCGCTCTTCACCAACGTGGCACCGGCCGGCGTCATCTCGATGTGGGACGTGGACACCATCTACAAGGTGCCGCGCATCCTGCACGAGCAAGGCCTGGACGAGCTGATCTGCATGAAGCTGCAGCTGCTGACCAAGCCGGCCGACCTGCGCCGCTGGGACCACCTGGTCAACGAGGTGACGCATCCCAAGCACGAGGTCACCATCGCGATGTGCGGCAAGTACACCGAGCTGTCCGACTCGTACAAGTCGCTCAACGAAGCGCTGCGCCATGCCGGCATCCACAACCATGCCCGCGTGAAGATCGAGTACGTCGACGCCGAGAGTCTGGAAGAAGGCAAGGCCGACGTGCTGTCGCAGTACGACGCCATCCTGGTGCCCGGCGGCTTCGGCAAGCGCGGCGTGGAAGGCAAGATCCTGGCCGCCCAGTACGCCCGCGAGCACAAGATCCCCTACCTGGGCATCTGCCTGGGCATGCAGGTGGCCACCATCGAGGTGGCCCGCCACCTGGCCGGTCTCGACAACGCCAACAGCACCGAGTTCGACGCCAGCACGCCGCATCCGGTGATCGCGCTGATCGACGAATGGCAGGACAGCGACGGCACCATCCAGAAGCGCGATGCCAACTCCGACCTGGGCGGCACCATGCGTCTGGGCGCACAAAGCTCCGACGTGGCGCCCGGCACGCTGGCCTGGCAGATCTACGGCCCGGTGGTCACCGAGCGCCACCGCCACCGCTATGAAGCCAACGAGCATTACCTCGACCGACTGCGCAACGCCGGCCTGGTGATCTCGGCCATCACCCAGCGCGAGAAGCTCACCGAGATCGTCGAGCTGCCGCAGGACGTGCACCCCTGGTTCGTCGGTGTGCAGTTCCACCCCGAGTTCAAGAGCACGCCCTGGGACGGCCACCCGCTGTTCACCAGCTACGTCAAGGCCGCGCTCGAGCACAAGACCGACCGCGTCGCCCCCGCCGGCGAAGCGCAGAAGGAAACCGCATGAAGCTCTGTGGCTTCGACGTCGGCCTGGACCGGCCCTTCTTCCTGATCGCCGGCCCTTGCGTGATCGAGAGCGAGCAGCTCCAGATCGACGTCGCCGGCCAGTTGAAGGAGATGACCGCCGCGCTGGGCATTCCCTTCATCTTCAAGTCCAGCTTCGACAAGGCCAACCGCTCCAGCGGCAACACCTTCCGCGGCCCGGGCATGGACAAGGGCCTGGAGATCCTGGCCAAGGTGAAGCAGCAGCTGGGCGTGCCGGTGATCACCGACGTGCACACCGAAGCCGAAGTGCCCGCCGTGGCCGCGGTGGTCGACGTGCTGCAGACGCCCGCCTTCCTGTGCCGCCAGACCGACTTCATCCGCGCCGTCGCACAAAGCGGCAAGCCGGTGAACATCAAGAAGGGCCAGTTCCTGGCGCCGGCCGACATGAAGAACGTGATCCAGAAGGCCCGCGACGCCGCCCGAGAAAAGGGCTTGCCGGAAGACAACTTCCTGGCCTGCGAACGGGGCGTGAGCTTCGGCTACAACAACCTGGTGTCGGACATGCGCAGCCTGGCCATCATGCGCGACACCGGCGCGCCGGTGGTCTTCGACGCGACCCACAGCGTGCAGCTGCCGGGTGGCCAGGGCACCAGCAGCGGCGGCCAGCGCGAGTTCGTGCCGGTGCTGTCGCGCGCGGCCGTGGCCGTGGGCATCGCGGGCCTGTTCATGGAAACCCACCCCGACCCCGCCAAGGCGATGAGCGACGGCCCCAATGCCGTGCCGCTCAGGCACATGAAGGCGCTGCTGGAGCAGCTGGTCGCGCTGGACCGCGTGGTCAAGGCCCAGCCGCTGCTGGAAAACGACTTCAGCTGCTGACCTCTTCCACCGCACCCACCTTCGCATGCCCAGCGCCTACATCATCGCCAACGTCGACGTCACCGATCCTGCGCAGTACGAGCAGTACCGCCAACTGTCCACCCTGGCGATGCAGGCCCACGGCGCCGAGGTGTGCGTGCGTGGCGGCGCCGTCGAGGTGCTGGAAGGCGACTGGTCGCCCACCCGCCTGGTGGTGCTGAAGTTTCCCAGCACGCAGGCCGCGCGGGCCTTCTACGACTCGACCGAATACAGCCAGGCCCGCGCCGCGCGCGAAGGCGCCGCCGTGATGCGCATGCTGGTGGTCGAAGGCGTCTGAAGTACCACAAGCAGTATTCCCATCCATCGTTCTTGAGGAGATCCCCATGAGTGCCATCGTCGACATCGTCGGACGCGAGATCCTGGACAGCCGCGGCAACCCGACGGTCGAATGCGACGTGCTGCTGGAAAGCGGCACGATGGGCCGCGCGGCCGTGCCCAGCGGTGCCTCGACCGGCTCGCGCGAAGCCATCGAGCTGCGTGATGGCGACAAGGGCCGCTACCTGGGCAAGGGCGTGCTCAAGGCCGTGGAGCACGTCAACACCGAGATCAGCGAAGCCGTGCTGGGCCTGGACGCCTCCGAGCAGGCCTTCCTGGACAAGACCCTGATCGACCTCGACGGCACCGACAACAAGAGCCGCCTGGGCGCCAACGCGATGCTGGCCGTGAGCATGGCCGTGGCCCGCGCCGCCGCCGAAGAATCGGGCCTGCCGCTGTACCGCTACTTCGGCGGCATGGGCGGCATGAGCCTGCCGGTGCCGATGATGAACGTCATCAACGGTGGCGCACACGCCAACAACAGCCTCGACCTGCAGGAGCTGATGATCATCCCGGTGGGCGCGCCCAGCTTCCGCGAGGCCGTGCGCTGGGGTGCCGAGACCTTCCACGCGCTCAAGAAGATCATCGGCGACAAGGGCCTGCCCACCGCCGTGGGCGACGAAGGCGGCTTCGCGCCCAGCGTCGAAAGCCATGAGGCCGCGATCCAGATGATCCTGCAGGCCATCGAAAAGGCCGGCTACAAGCCGGGCGAGCAGATCGCGCTGGGCCTGGACTGCGCCGCCAGCGAGTTCTACCGCGACGGCAAGTACGTGCTGGAAGGTGAAGGCGGCATCCAGCTGGCCGCGGCCGAATGGACCGACATGCTGGCCACCTGGTGCGACAAGTACCCGATCGTCTCGATCGAGGACGGCATGCACGAAGGCGACTGGGATGGCTGGAAGCTGCTGACCGAGCGGCTGGGCAAGAAGGTGCAGCTGGTGGGCGACGACCTGTTCGTCACCAACACCAAGATCCTGAAGGAAGGCATCGACAAGGGCATCGCCAACTCGATCCTCATCAAGATCAACCAGATCGGCACGCTGACCGAGACCTTCGCTGCCATCGAGATGGCCAAGCGCGCCGGCTACACCGCCGTCATCAGCCACCGCTCGGGCGAGACCGAAGACTCGACCATCGCCGACATCGCCGTGGGCACCAACGCCGGCCAGATCAAGACCGGCTCGATGAGCCGCAGCGACCGCATGGCCAAGTACAACCAGCTGCTGCGCATCGAAGAAGACCTGGGCGACGTGGCCGCCTACCCCGGCAAGGCCGCGTTCTACAACGTGCGCTGACCGGACGCTGCAGCGCACCGCATCATGAGGTGGATCACCCTGGCCCTGCTGGCACTGCTGGCGCTGGTGCAGGCCGAACTCTGGTTCGGCAAGGGGGGCATGCCGTATGCGGTGGCGCTGCAGACCCAGCTCGAGACGCAGCAGGCCGCCAACAAGGCCGCCACGCTGCGCAACGAGCAGCTGGCCGCCGAGGTCAGCGACCTGAAGGACGGCCTGGAGATGGTCGAGGAAAAGGCCCGCGCCGAGCTGGGCATGGTCAAGCCCGACGAGATCCTGGTGCAGGTGGCTTCGCAGCGCCGCTAGCCCCTCACCCGCCACGATGAGTGCACTGCAGGCGGCCTGGGCCGCCGCTTTTTCGCCCGCTTTCAGCGCTTGGGGCAGTCCCGTCACCTGGGCCGAGATCGTCGCCTTCGTGCTGGCGGTGTGGATGGTGGTGCTCAACATCCGCGTCAATCCGCTGGCGTGGCCGCTGGCCATGGCCAGCTCGGTGCTGTATGGCGCCCTCTTCATCGAATACGGCCTGTATGGCGAAGCCGGCCTGCAGGTGGTCTTCGTGCTGGTGGCGGCCTGGGGCTGGTGGGAATGGCTGCATGGCCGCCAGGCCGATGGTGGCGCCTTGCAGGTGCGCCACCTGGGCCCGCGCGGCCGCTGGACGGCGGTGCTGGCCACCCTGGCCGCCTGGCCCGCCATGGGCTGGCTGCTGGCCCGCTACACCGACAGCACCGTGCCCTGGCTGGACGCGTTTCCCACCGTCGGCAGCCTGCTGGGCCAGTGGCTGCTGGGCCGCCAGTACGTGGAGAACTGGCCCGCCTGGGTGGTGGTCAACGTGGTCAGCGTGGCGCTGTTCGCGGTCAAGGGCCTGTGGCTGACGGTGCTGCTGTACGCCCTGTTCGCGGCCATGGCCCTGCTGGGCTGGCGCAGCTGGGCCGCGCGTGCGGCCACGGCCCGCGCCTGAGCACAAAAGGCGCCGTCGTGAGCCTGAGCCATCCTTCGCGGGTCATCGCCCTGCTGGGTGCGGAAAGCACCGGCAAGTCCGACCTGGCCGAAGTGCTGTGCCGGCGGCTGCGCGCGGTGCAGCCGTGCACCGCGGTGCCCGAGTACCTGCGCGAATGGTGCGACACCCAGGGCCGCACGCCCGACCCGCAGGAGCAGCATCACATCGCGGCCGAGCAGCGCCGGCGCATCGAAGCCGCACTGGCCCAGGCGCCCGACATGCTGGTGGTGGCCGACACCACGCCGCTGATGACGGCGGTCTACAGCGACTTCGTGTTCGACGACCGCAGCCTGTATGCCGATGCACTGCGCTGGCAGCAGCAGGCCGTGGGCCTGACCCTGCTGACCGCGCTGGACCTGCCCTGGTTGCCCGACGGCCTGCAGCGCGACGGCCCACAGGTGCGTGAGCCGGTGGATGCCTTGATCCGCGGCGCGCTGGCCTCGGCCGGCATCGCTTATGGCGTGGTGCACGGCGAAGGCCCGCGCCGGGTGGAAGCCGCCTTGCGCGCGGTGGTGCGCTGGCAGCCCCGGCTGGCGGCCGCGCTGGAAGCCAGCCCTGACGAAGACGCCACCAGCGGCAGCCGCGTGCGCTGGCGCAGCCGCTGCCTCGATTGCCTGGACCCGGATTGCGAGCGGGTGCTCGCCGGATCAGTGCACCGATCAGTGCACCGATGAGTTGGGCGGCAGCTGGTCGCGCTCGGGCGTGAACAGGCCGCCCACATCCACCCGGTCGAAGTGGTACTGCAGGCCGCAGAACTCGCAGCCCACTTCCACGTTCGTGCCCCGCTCGGCCAGGATGCTGTCGATCTCTTCGCGGCCCAGGCTCTTGAGCATGGCGCCCACCCGC
>CAKZXL010000329.1 GCA_937883885.1 uncultured Aquincola sp.
GTCCCGGGCCGGCCGACATCCCCTTCGAGCTGGCCGACCTGGCGCCGCCGCACGCCCCCGCGAGCGGGCGTGGCATGGCCCACCTGGTGGAAGGCGCCGCCGCGCTCGACGAAGGCGCGCTGGTCGCCGTGCCGCTGGCGCTGGTGGCCGCCATCGCCCTCCTGCTGGCCGCGGCCCTGGGCTTCGCCGTGTTCGGCCTCTTCGGGATTGACATCCTGCTGGGCGTGGCGGTGGAGATCGCCTTCGCCTCCTTGGGCGGAGCCCTGGCCCTGCGAGCCCGGCGCGAAGGCTGGCTGGCCCATGTGGTGCGACGCACCGCAGGACCGATGGCCGTGGTGCTGGTGTGCACGGTGATGGCAGGCCTGTTGATCGGCCACTGGCTGCCCGAAGCACGCACGCTGCCCCAAGCCTGGCAGCTGATGCGCGGCCGGTGAGGCCTGTGGGCCGCGTCCTACAGCCGGCCACCGGCTCCACCGACACCCTGGCGGCCCACCCTCTCATGGGCAGGGCCAAGGGCCGGTTCTAAGCTTTGTCCATCAATCACAGGAGGGCGATGCCCCTTTAGGAGAACCTGATGTTGCACTATGCCGTTGTCTTCTTCGTCATTGCGCTGGTCGCAGCGCTGTTCGGCTTTGGTGGCATTGCGGCCGGTGCCGCGGGCATCGCGAAGATCCTGTTCTTCGTGTTCGTGATCCTGGCCGTGGCCAGCTTCATCATGGGTGCGATCCGAAAGGGTTGACGCTCCCCGGTCAGCCGTTAACCTAATGCTGCACCGCGTGCGGTTGGCGGTCGACTCCACTTCCCACAGAACTGAAAGAAAGGATCCACCATGGTCTCCTCCACGTCTGCAGCCCAGGCCAGCAAGAGCGCGAACGACGTCGCCGATCAGGCAGCCAAGTCTGCCGACAGCGCCATCCGTTCGACCCAACGCATGGCCAACGAGTCGCTGGACCAGCTGTCGGACAAGATCCACGAGCTGCGCGACACCGCCGTGCCGGCGATCAACCGGCTGGCCAGCGAAGCCGAGACCCTGGCCCGCCGCGGCCTGGACACCGTGCGTGAGCGCAGCGCCCAGATCCGTGAGCGTGCGGTGCGCGTGTCCGACAACACCGTCGGCTACATCAAAGACGAGCCGGTCAAGTCGATGCTCATCGCTGCCGCCACCGGCGCCGCGCTGATGGCGCTGGTGTCGCTGCTGAGCCGCTCTTCGCGCGACGACTGATCGTCAGCGCCCCTTCACGGGCACTGCAGCATGACTGCAGTGCCCGTCGTCGTTGAGCCGCCTGGCCCTGGCGCCAGGCCCCTTCTCCCGGCCTTGACCTCCCCCTCATGTTCCATGCCTTGTTCCGCCTGATCGCATCGCGGCCGCAGCTGCTGGCCGAGCATGCCGAAGGCTATGCCGACCTCATCGCCCAGGAAGTGCAGGCGGCCAGCGCGCGTTGGAAGCGCAGCCTGATGCTGGGCGCGGTGGGCGGCGTGTCGGCGCTGGTGGCGCTGCTGATGCTGGGCACGGCCTTGATGCTGTGGGCCGTGACGCCGGATGCCTCGATGCGGGCGCCCTGGCTGCTGTGGGTGGTGCCCGCGGTGCCGGCGGTGGTGGCCATCGGCTGCCTGTCTGCACTCTCCGGCCAGGCCAAGGGGGGCGGCTTTGCCAGCCTGCGCGAGCAGCTGGCCGCCGATGCCGCCATGCTGCGTGAAGTGAGTGCGCCATGACGACCGGCCTGAACACCCCCCCGAGCCCGGACGACACCGCCGCGCTGGACGAGCAGCTGGCGGCCATGGCCGCGGCCGAACGCGCCCTGATGTCGCCGGCCGAACGCCTGGCGCTGTCGCGGGCCCGCATCCGCGGCTTCCTGGTGGAAGCCGACGGGGGCCGGCGGCGCCGCAAGGCCACGGTGGGCGATGCGTCATCGCTGCCCGGCATCGATCTGCTGATGGCCAAGCTGCACGAACACCCGATGGCTGCGGCCGTGATGGATGCGGTGAGCAACTGGTGGAAGAGCCACCCGGTGCATGCCTTCGGCGTGATCGCCGGCTCGGCCTTGCGTGATGCGGCCGGCCCGCTGGTGCGCCGTCATCCGGTGGCCATGGTGGGTGCTGCGGTGCTGGCCGGCGCGGTGCTCATGCGCATGCGGCCCTGGCGCCTGGTGATCAAGTCGGCCCTGTTCGCCGGCCTGGCCTCGCAGGTGATCTCGCGCGTGATTGCGGCGGTGCCGATCGACACCGTCATCGGCACCCTGATGAAGTTTGCAGGCGGGCGGCGGGAGGCGCCGAGCGAGGCGACACCGCCGCCCTGACGACCCCGACCCCAACGTCCGTCGTTCGAAGTGCATCTCTCCCTCCTCCCTCAGCACTTCGGTCACATGGCGACGGACTTTCCAGGCGCGCTTCGGCGCGCTTTTTTTTGCCCCCAAGCTCGCGCGCTCGCTGTCTGATTCAAACGTAACCAGACACGGGGTTCCGTCCTACATCGCAAAAGCCCGGCCTCCGATTCGATGCGGACAGGCCGCCACCTAGAGTTGCTTCATCGGCCAACGGTGCGCTTGCACCACCGGCCCTGGCAACCCAAGGACAGCGCGATGTTGAAGTGGGCCATTATCTTTGCGGTGATTTCTTTAGTGGCAGGCCTGCTCGGCTTCACGGGCGTGGCTGCTGGCGCAGCAGGCATTGCCAAGATCCTGTTCTTCGTGTTCCTCGTGCTCTTCGTCGTGGTGCTGGCGCTGGGCCTGATGGGCATCGGCGCTGTCAAGAAGCGCCTTTGATCCCCCACCCCGCACCCGTCCCACCCACAAGGCAAGACCCATGAACAAAGACCGCGATCCGTCCGCTGCTCCGCAGCTCAAGCTCAACGAAGAAGCCATCGAGGCCGCCAAGCGCAGCCTGGACGAAGGCGCGGTGACGCCCAGCTACGGACCCTGGCGCGACCAGATCGTCAAGCTGCTCAACGACGCGCTGGCCACCGAGCTGGTGTGCGTGCTGCGCTACAAGCGCCATCACTTCACCGCCAAGGGCATGAACTCGCCGGCGATTGCCGATGAATTCCTGGTGCACGCCAACGAAGAAACCGCCCACAGCGAAAAGCTGGCCGAGCGCATCGTGCAACTGGGTGGCGAGCCCGACTTTTCGCCGGCCACGCTGCTGCAGCGCAGCCACGCCGACTATGACGAGAGCAAGGACCTCAAGGCGATGGTCCGCGCCAACCTCGTCGCCGAACGCGTTGCGGTCGAAACCTACCGCCAGATGATCGACCTCATCGGCGACAAGGACCCGACCACCCGCAGGCTGCTCGAAGACGTGCTGCGCGATGAAGAAGAGCACGCCGACGAGCTGGCCGACCTGCTGGACCAGTGACCCTGGCAGGCTGATCCACCCCACCACAACCACCACACCAGACCCGTTGAAGAGAAGGAGAACCTCCATGCTGAATGTTCGTACCACCCTTGCCGCCGCCATCACCGCCGTTGCCCTGACCACCATGGGCGGCTGTGCCGTCATCCGCGACCAGCAGACCGCCGGCGCCTACGTGGACGACGCCGCCATCACCACCGCGGTGAAGGCCAAGTTCGTGGAGAACAAGACGGTGGACGCCGCCGCCATCAGCGTCGAGACGCTGAACGGCACCGTGCAGCTGTCGGGCTTCGCCAAGAGCGCGACCGAGAAGGCCGCCGCCGAAAGCATCGCCGCCGGCGTCAAGCATGTGAAGGGCGTGCGCAACTCGATCGTCGTCCGCCCGTAAGCCGAGACGTCATCCACCGCGGGCCTGCCTGATCGCAGCCCGCCCGGGCCCGATGCTCCTGCCGGACATCGGGCTTTTGTTCGAGGTGCCATGCCCCCCAAGATGAAGTCCGCCGACCCGCCGTGGCCCGCGCTGCCGGCGCAGGACCGTGCCACGCCCGCACCGCAGGCCTACCGACCGCGCGCACGCTCGAGCGTGGCCACGGTGGTGCTGGCGTCGGTGGCCGTGGTGGCCGCGCTGTGGTGGGGCCAGCGCTTCATGATCCCGGTGGTCACCGGGCTGCTGCTGGCCATGCTGCTGATGCCGGCGGTGGGCGTGCTGGCGCGGCTGCTGCGCCAGCAGGCGGTGGCCGCCGCGGTGGCCCTGACGCTGTGCCTGGCGGTGCTGGGCGTGGCGGTGGGCGCCTTTGGCGGGCAGCTGGTGCGCATGGGCGAACGGGTGCCCGAGATGATCTCGCTGGCCGCCCAGCGCGTGGCCGAGATGGAGCCGGCGCAGGACACCTTGTTCAGCCGCGCCCGCCGCGCGCTGCGCGACCTGGACCGTGCGGCCAACCGGGCAATGGGTGCTTCGCCGCCCGCCCCCGAAGCGGCACCGCGGCCCACCCGCACACGGCCTGCGGCCGCTGCCGCGGCCAGCGTGCCCGAAGCCAGCGCGTCGGCGCCCGCCTTGTCCGACCGGGCGGCGGCGGCGCTGCAGGAAACCGCGGTCAGCGGATCGGGCGTGGTGCTCGAGTTCGTGGCCGACCTGCTCATCATCTTCTTCACCGCCTTCTTCGTGCTGTCGGGCGGGCGCCGCATGCGGCTGCGGCTGGTCGACCTGTGGGGCGACCACCCCGTGGTGCGGCGGCGGGTGGAGATCGCGATGGTGGAATGCGCCCAGCAGGTGCGGCGCTACATCGTGGTGCTGATGATCACCAACATCCTCACCGGCGTGGCGGTGTGGGTGGCCTTTCTGGCGGCCGGCCTGCCCGATGCGGGCGGCTGGGGCCTGACGGCCGGGGTGCTGCACATGGTGCCCTACATCGGCATGGCGCTGATGACCGCGCTGGCCGGGGCCGAAGCCTTCCTGGCCCATGGCACCTGGACGGCGATGATCGGCATGGCCGCCTTCGTGGTGGCGCTGTCCACCATCATCGGCATGCTGGTGACGGCCTGGCTGCAAGGCCGGGCGGCCAAGATGAACCCGGCGGCGGTGTTCATCGGCATCGTGTTCTGGGGCGCCTTGTGGGGCGTGTGGGGCCTGTTCCTGGGGCCGGTGCTCATCGCGCTGCTCAAGACGGTGGCCGGCCACACCCGCCGTGGCGTGCGCCTGGCCCATCTGCTCAAGGGATGACACTCACTGCATGGAATTGATCAAGCGCCTCATCCAACGCATCACCGACTGGCTGCCCGTTCGCGTCGGCCTGGCCGCCGCCGAACGCTTCAGCGACGCCAAGGGCCCGAGCCACGGCGGCGCGGTGGCCTTTTATGCCGCCTTCTCCATCGCGCCGATGCTGGTGGTGGTCACCAGCGTGATGGTGTGGTTGCTGGGCGACCAGAACGCCCAGGCCTCACTGCTGCAGACGATGTCGCGGCTCATCGGCCCGCGCGAAACGCAGGTGCTGCAGCAGCTGCTGGAACAGGCCTCGGGCCGGCTGTCGTCCGAAAACACCGCCTGGGGTTCCTGGCTGGCCCTGGGCACCACCTTGATCGGCGCCACCGCGGTGTTCGTGGAAATGCGCGCCGCGCTGCAGTCGATGCTGGGCGAAAAGCCCAGCGGCGCGGCCTGGTGGCGGCTGCTGCGGGTGCGCCTGCTGGCCGCCGGCATGGTGCTGGGCTGCGGCTTCCTGCTGTCGGTGGCGCTGCTGGTGCAAACCGCGGCGCTGGTGGCGCTGAAGTGGGTGTCGACCCGCTGGCCCCTGCTGGCCCCCTTGCTGGCGGTGGTGGAAGGCCTGTGGTCCTGGGCGGTGATCACGCTGCTGTTCGCGGCGATGATCCGCTGGCTGCCCGTCACCCGCCTGCCCAAGCGCGATGCGCTGATCGGCGCCGCGGTGGCGGCTGGGCTCTTCATGCTGGGGCGTTATGCCATCAGCCTGTACGTGGCGACGACGGCCACGCAATCGGCGCTGGGCGCCGCAGGCTCGTTCGCGGCGCTGCTGGTGTGGGTGTACTGGTCGAGCCAGATCTTCTTGATGGGCGCCGCCGTGGCGGTGGAAATCGGTGCGCTGCGCCGGGGCGCGGTGCCGCAGCCTCAGGGCCAGCGCGTGTCATGCAGCGTGGCACCCGCGGCCGGCAGCTCGTAGACGGCATGCATGCGGTCGGCGTCCTGGCGGGAGCCATCGGCCGGCGTGGCCGGCAGCTGCCCGGCGCGTGCCACGTCGGTGGTGGTCTCGGTGGGTTGCAGCTGGCGGTGCGCGGCGCGCGCCACGGCGTCGTCCACCACGCCGTAAAAGCCCCACAGCATGCCCAGTGCAGCGATGCTGCCGACGGCGGCCACCCAGCCTTCCATGCGCTGCGGGGCGGGGGCAGGCGCCGGAGGCATCGGCATCAGCGGGCGGTCGTCGGCCTGCGCGGCCATCAGCGCCGGCAGGTCCACGTCGTCGGCCGCCGGTGCACCGCCCACGTACCAGCGCTGGAACCCTTCGTCCGCGTCCTGGTCTGGCAGGTGATGGTTCATCTCGTTGCTCCTCAAGCACGTCTGCAGCAAATGATCGGCCGGGCCCTGGCGCTGCGCACGCAGCCTCGGCCGGCTGATGCTGTAGGCCGGTGCCTACGGGTCTCGTCCGGCAAAGGCCGCCCCCTAGAATGAGCTGGCCAATGCCTGATGCGCTGACCCTTCTCGTCTTCCTCCCCTTCCTCGGCAGCGCCCTTGCCGCGCTGCTTCCCAGCAATGCCCGCAACACCGAGTCGACGCTCGCGGGCATCGTCGCTTTGATCGGTCTGGCCCAGGTGGCCTGGCTCTACCCGCAGGTGGCGGCGGGCGGCGTGGTGCGGCACCAGATCGCCTGGATACCCAGCCTGGGCGTGGACATCGTGCTGCGCATGGACGGCTTTGCGTGGATGTTCACGATGCTGGTGATGGGCGTGGGCACGCTGGTGGTGCTGTACGCCCGCTACTACATGAACCCGGCCGATCCGGTGCCGCGCTTTTTCTCGTTCCTGCTCGGCTTCATGGGCTCGATGATGGGCGTGGTGCTGTCGGGCAACCTGGTGCAGCTGGTGCTGTTCTGGGAACTCACCAGCCTGTTCTCCTTCCTGCTCATCGGCTACTGGCACCACCGCAGCGA
>CAKZXL010000330.1 GCA_937883885.1 uncultured Aquincola sp.
AGCTGCTGTGGGACGAGCTGCCGCCCGAGCTGACGCCCGAGCAACTGGCCGAAGCCGGCGTGTCAACCGATGCGCAGGCCGCAGCGGCGGTGCCGGTGCTGGCCCAGGCACCGGCCGCCGCCGCGGCCACGCTGGCCGAAGCGCCGTTCAACAGCGCGGCCTACGGCGCCACCACGCCGCCGTGGTCGGCCGCGCATGCGTACACCAACCTGTACCCGCCGAAGAAGCCCACCACCGCCACCGTGGTGGGCAACATCAACTGCACCGAAAGCGGCTTTGCCAGCGAAACCCACCATGTGGTGCTGGACTTCGGCGGCATGCCGTTCCCGGTGCTGGAGGGGCAGAGCATCGGCATCATTCCGCCCGGCGTGGATGCGAACGGCAAGCCGCACGTGGCGCGCCAGTACAGCGTGGCCAGCCCGCGCAACGGCGAGCGGCCGGGCTACAACAACGTGGCGCTGACCGTCAAACGCGTGACCGAGGACCACCAGGGCCAGCCGGTGCGCGGTGTGGCGTCCAACTATGTGTGCGACCTGAAGGTGGGCGACACGGTGCAGGTGGTGGGGCCCTTCGGCCACAGCTTTTTGATGCCCAACCACCCGCGCTCGCACATCGTGATGATCTGCACCGGCACCGGCAGCGCGCCGATGCGCGCGATGACCGAATGGCGGCGCCGGCTGCGCAAGAGCGGCCGCTTCGAGGGTGGCAAGCTGATGCTTTTCTTCGGTGCCCGCACGCCGCAGGAGCTGCCGTACTTCGGCCCGCTGCAAACCCTGCCCAAGGACTTCATCGACATCAACCTGGCCTTCTCGCGCCAGAGCGACCAGCCCCGCCGCTACGTGCAGGACCTGATGCGCGAACGCGCCGCCGACCTAGCCGCGCTGCTGAAGGACGGCCACACGCACTTTTATGTGTGCGGCCTCAAGAGCATGGAAGAAGGCGTGGTGCTGGCCCTGCGCGACGTGGCCGAGCAGGCCGGCCTGGCCTGGGACACGCTGGGCCCGGTGCTCAAGGCCGAAGGCCGGCTGCACCTGGAGACGTATTGAAGTTCGCCGACTTCCAGCCCGGCCAGCTGATCGAGGCCGGGCCCTACGCCGTGACCGAGGCCGAGGTGCTGCAGTTTGCCGGCGCCTATGACCCGCAGTGGTTCCACACCGACCCGGCCGCCGCCGCGCAAGGTCGCTTCGGCGGGCTGATTGCCAGCGGCTGGCACACCTGCGGCATCGCGATGCGGCTGGTCACCGAGGCGGCGCTGGACGGATCTGAGTCGTATGCCTCGCCCGGGCTGCAGTACGTGAAGTGGCCGGCCCCGGTGCGGCCGGGTGATGCGCTGCGGCTGCGGGCCACGGTGATCGAGACCCGCCGCTCACGCAGCCAGCCGGGGCTGGGCATCCTGCGCTGGCGCTGGCAGCTGCACAACCAGCAAGGGGTGGAAGTGCTGAACCTGGAAGCCACCAGCCTGTTCGACCTGGCCGCCCCCGCCCCTGCTTCAGGCGGCGGCTGAAGCCGCGCGCAGCGGCAGCGGTTGCGGCGCTTCCATCCAGCGCTGCACCAGCAGGCCCAGCGCCACGCTCAGTGGCCAGCAGGCCAGCACCGCCACAGCCAGCGCCATCGGCGCGTCGGTCAGGCCGGCCACGCTGGCGCACACCAGCACCAGCAGCGGGTAGTGCAGCAGGAACATCGGGTAGCTGGCCGAAGCCAGCTCGCCCAGCGCCCGCAGCCACCGAGCGGGCAGCCGGCGCAGCCACTCGTCCAGCCAGCCGTGGGCGCACAGGCCCATGGCGGTGAGCGTGGCCACCGCGATGCGCGAGCGCCAGGCCAGCACCAGCGCCAGCAGGCCGATGGCGCCCACGGTCCCCAGCGCCAGCGGCGAAGGCAGCCGCGCGCCGCGCCGCAGCACGCAGGCCAGCATGCCCAGCGCATAGGAGCCGGCAAAGTACGGCGCCCAGGCGTCCAGCCGGGGGTCGAGGTTCCAGCGCAGCAACGACAGCAGGCTGATGCCCAGCGTCAACCCGCCGAACACCGCCAGCCGGCCGCGCACGCTCAGCGGCAGCGCCCGGCACAGCATGGCCAGCAGCACCAGGCCGATGTACAGCTGCAGGTCGATGGCCACGTACCAGAAGCCGGCCGACAGCCCCTCCTGGCCCAGCACGTCCTGCAGCAGCAGCAGGTTGGCCGCCACCTGCGGCAGGTCCAGCGCTCGCGGATCGACGTCCAGCGGCAGCTCGGCCGGCAGCGGGCCCCAGCGCAGCCAGCCCAGCACGGCCAGCATCGCGAAGGCGGCCAGCCAGTAGGTGGGCAGCAGCCGGCGCGCGCGCTGCACGATCAGCTGCCAGGTCTGGCGGGTCAGCGGCGCCGTGGTGGGCTTGTGCAGCTTGCCCAGCATGGAGGCGGCGCCCAGGTAGCCGCCGATCACCAGGAACACCTGCACCGCCAGCCGGCCGTCGGCCACGATCCAGCCCAGCGGCCCGGCCGGCACCGGGCCGTACAGAAACAGGTGGTGGAACAGGATCAGGTGCGCGGCGAGCACCTTGGCCAGGTCGATGGCCGGGCTGGTGGAAGCGGTACGTGACGTGGGGCGCAGGGCGGGCATGGTGCGGGCAGGGGCCGACCAGGGCCCGCATGCGGGCATGCGTGACGGACGGCATCAAAAAGAACAAGCGGCCGGGGTTGGCACGGGCGGCGGGCGCACCGTGCGGCACCGGGCCGCGGGGGCCGAGATGTTCGCACATGCGGCGCGCCCCCCGGGGCCGGCGCACCACCTGTTCAGGCGAGTGACGGGCGCCACGGCAGGCACCTCGGCCGCGTTTCAGTGCGCCGTGCAGCCGCCGATAAGGGGAAAGGCGCGCCCCTCGCCGGCGCCGCGCTGCCACATTTGTAGAGGTACACGATGAGCGAGACAACCTTCCTGGCTGCCAAGGTGCTGCTGCTGGAACACGACCCCGTGCACTACGCCAGCCTGCTGGAGTTCTGCGAGAACCTGGGTCTCATCACCGTGCCGCGTGCCGCGGCCGACGCGTTGGACGCGCTCAAGCAGCACAAGGACCTGGGCGGCGTGCTGCTGGCCGAGGACCTGCACGAAGACGGCAGCGACAGCCTGCCACTGGCCATCGCGCTGCACCGCCAGCGGCCCGAGCTGCCCATCTTCCTGCGCCGCACCAGCAGCCGGCCGCTGACCGACGACGAAGCCCGCGCCGTCACCCACCCCTGGCCCAGCGGCGACATGGCCGCGCTGCGCGAGCTGATCGACCACAGCCTGTTCGGGCTGCGCTACCCCACCACGCTGGTGGGCGGCGTGGTGGAGCTGAGCTGCAACGCCATCCGCTCGATGTTCCCGAATGCCGAGGTGGTGGCCGAGCCGCCCTACGTGGTGCACGACCGCATCATCTACGGCCAGGTGTCGACGCTGATTGCGCTGGAAAGCACCTGGTGCCGCGGCTACATGATGCTGCAGACCGAAGAAGGCGCGCTGCGCCAGGGCATGGCCCAGGGCATGGGCTACGAAGGCGTGGGCGGCGACCTGGGCTTTCGCGAACTGAACAACCTGCTGGGCGAGACTACCAACCTGGTGTGGGGCGCCTTCAAGAACCGCTACATCCCGCCCGAGGCGTTTGCCAACCAGCAGACGCAGGTGCCCATCGTCATCAACCATGAGCAGAAGTACATCTCGTTCGGGTCGCAGGACCCGCAGCTGTGCATCCGCTACCTGCTGACCGATCCGCGCCGGCCGCGCCAGCCGCCGGTGACCATCGTGCAGCGCTTCATCTTCAACCTCCTGTTCGTGCCGGAAGCCTTCGTCGAGTTCTCGGCAGGCAACAGCACCGCCGCCACCGGCGAACTCGAGTTCTTCTGATTCACGGAGTTTTCTGAATGGCCCAGATCCTGGTGGTGGACGACTCGAGCACGATGCGCGAGATCGTCTCCGGTTTTCTCACCCAAAACGGCTTCGACGTGGCCGTGGCCAACGACGGCCGCGCCGGCCTGCAGCTGCTGCAGGAAGACAACGGCATCAAGCTGGTGGTCAGCGACATCAACATGCCCAACATGGACGGCCTGACCATGGCCGACAAGATCCGCACCGAGCTGGGCAACACCGCGGTGCGCATCGTGATGCTGACCACCGAAGACAACGCCAGCATGCGCGCCCGCGGCAAGGAGATCGGCATCACCGGCTGGATCGTCAAGCCCTTCCGCGGCGAGGCGGTGCTGGGGCCGTTCAGGAAGTTGTGCGGGATGTGATGAAGCGCTTGAGCGGGACGGCCAGCTGCAGTCCATGCGCACCGAAAGGCTCGAAGCCATGGTGCCGGTAGAAGCGGGCTGCCCGGTCATCCTTGGCGTCGACGACCAACGCGAACACGGCCACTTCGGAGCGTGCGGCGCGAACAGCCGCGTCCGCCAGCAAGGCGCTGCCCAGCTGCCTGCCCTGGAAACGCTGGTCGATGGCCAGCCGGCCGACACGCGCCACGGGCACGCTGGGGTAGCGGGGAAGCCGCTTGGCCCAGTCTGCGGGCAGGTCGGTCAGCGCAACGCCGCAGGCCGCCAGCGTGTAGTAGCCGGCCACCGCGCCTGACACCGACTCCAGGGCCACATAGCAGGCACTGACGCGGCGGCGGACATCCTGTCCGGCCTGGGCGGCCAGGTAGTGATCCAACGCCGCCACACCACACGCAAAAGAAGCTCGCGCATGGCCTGGCGCCAACGGCTCCAGGCGGAACGGCGCGGTCACTTGGCGCCGTCGAGCAGGCGCTGGCGGGCCTTCAAAGCGCGCTTCATGGCCGGTGCAAGCGGCGGCGGATTCAACAGCAGGGCGGCAAAGCGCTCCTGGTCCTGCACGCTCAGGCGGATGAGCTGAGCGTCTTCTATCGTGCGTTGGGCGTCCTTCAAGGCGGCCGCCACGAGAAAGTCGCTGACGCTGCGGCCCTGAAGCTCCGCCGCACGGCGAACGACGGCCAGCGCATCGGGGGCGATGCGGGCTTCGACGCGGGCGGTGCGGGGGGTTGCAGTGGCGGCCATGGTCA
>CAKZXL010000331.1 GCA_937883885.1 uncultured Aquincola sp.
CGAGTCGCACCGAAAGCGGACCGAAAGCCGGCTGTAGGGAACATGCGGCACGCCATTGCCCGAAGACCGACAAGGAGACCCATGAAGACCACCGCCACCCTGGCCGCGCCCGTCGAGCGACCCGCCACGGCCCGCCGCCGCTTCTGGCCCGAGGGCTGGTGGCGGCTGATGGACATTCGCATCGGCATCATCCCGCTGCCCATCTACGTGGTGGCCGGCGCGCTGATCGCAGGCCTGCTGGCCACCGGCAAGCTGCCCAACGAGATCTCGGTGGCCATCGTGGTGTTCGCCTTCTTCGGCTTCACACTGGCCGAGATCGGCAAGCGGCTGCCGCTGGTGCGCCACATCGGCGCGGCGGCCATCTTCGCCACCTTCGTGCCCTCGGCGCTGGTGTACTACAAGGTGCTGCCCGAGCCCATCGTGAAGATGACGACCGACTTCACCAAGGCGTCCAACTTCCTGTACCTGTTCATCGCGTCCATCATCGTGGGCAGCATCCTGAGCATGGACCGCACGGTGCTGGTCAAGGGCTTTCTCAAGATCTTCGTGCCGCTGGCCGCGGGCACGGTGGCGGCCGGCGCGGTGGGCACCGCGGTGGGCACGCTGCTGGGCCTGGGCGCGTACCACAGCTTCTTTTTCATCGTGGTGCCCATCATGGCCGGCGGCGTGGGCGAAGGCGCCATTCCGCTGTCCATCGGCTATGCCGAGATCCTGCACCAGGACCAGGGCCAGCTGTTTGCCACCGTGCTGCCGCCGGTGATGCTTGGCAGCCTGACGGCCATCATCCTGTCGGGCCTCCTCAACTTCGTGGGCAAGCGCTACCCGCACCTGACGGGCGAAGGCCGCCTGCAGCCCGGTGAGCATGGCGACATGCCCGCCGCCCGAGAACTGACCGGGGCCGGCGTGGACGTGAACCAGATCGCCGCCGCCGGTGTCACCGCGCTCACGCTGTACCTCCTGGGCATCCTGTGCCACCGCCTGTTCGGCCTGCCGGCGCCGGTGGCCATGCTGTTCCTGGCGGTGCTGGTCAAGCTCACGCAGGCGGTGTCGCCCCAGCTGCAGGAAGGCGCCTTCGTGGTCTACAAGTTCTTTTCCACCGCGGTCACCTACCCGCTGCTGTTCGCCATCGGCGTCTCGCTCACGCCCTGGGACAAGCTGGTGGCCTCGTTCAACCTGCCCACGCTCGTGACCATCGTGGCCACCGTGTCCACGCTGATGGCGGTGGGCGCGCTGGTGGGCCGCTGGCTGAAGATGTACCCGATCGAAGCGGCCATCGTGAACGCCTGCCACAGTGGCCAGGGCGGCACCGGCGACGTGGCCATCCTCACCGCCGCTAACCGCATGGCACTGATGCCCTTCGCGCAGTTGGCCACCCGCATCGGCGGGGCCGTCACGGTGACCACGGTGTTGATGGTGCTGGCGCACCTGGGCTGAGCGCCTGCAGCTAGGGCGCACCCCAGCTGGGGCGCCCACCGACTCGTGGCCCGGGGGCGCGGCCGGCACAGTGGCCGGCATCGCAGCCCCTGTGAAGCCCCATGCAAGCCTCCTCTGCCACCCACGGCGCCTCCGGCGCCACAGCCAGCCAGGCCGCCCAGGCCGCTGCGCGTGCCGCGCAGGCCGATGCGCCCAGCGGCCGCGAGATCGTCGAGGCGCACACCCGCGGCCTGACGACCGACCTGGATGCGGTGGCGCGTGACCTGAAGGCCGCCGCGCAAGCCCGCCCCGCTGACGCCGCGCAACTGGTGCGCGAGGCGGTCGGTGCCGTCAAGGCCGACGACCGGGCCGGCCTGGTGGAACGCCTGAAGGCGCCCGATGCGCAGGCCGGCGGCGGCTGGTGGTCGGCCGCTTCGGGCTGGGTGCATGGCGCGCTGGACGTGGCCGGCTTCGTGCCCGGGCTGGGTGCCATCCCCGACCTGCTGAACGCCGGCATCTACGCGGCCGAAGGCGACATGGGCAATGCCGCGATGTCGGCCGTGGCCGCGGTGCCCGCCTTCGGCGATGCCGCCAAGGGCGCCAGCCTGGCGGTGCGCGGCACGCGCGCGGCGGCGGGTCAGGTGGCCCGGCATGGCGACGAGGCGGCCAGCCTGGCCCGGCAGGCCGACCATGCGGCCACGGCCGCGCGCCAGGCCGACGAAGCGGCAGACGCTGCCCAGGCCGCCCGCCGCGCGGCCGACACGCCGCCGGTGACCGGCGCCCACACGCCGAACCTGAACATCAGCCACAACGGCTACACCTACAAGACCGATGCGCAAGGCCGCGTCAACCAGGTCAGCGGCCAGCTCACGCTCAACAAGGGGCAGACGCGCAACCAGCGCGCCCAGCTGGAAGCCGGCGGCGCCGACCGCCTGCCCACCGACCAGGGCGGCCACTTCATCGCCCGCCAGTTCGACGGCCCGCGCGAGGCCATCAACCACTTTGCCCAGAACGGCAACTTCAACATGGGGGCGTACCGCAGCCTGGAGAAGGAGTGGGACCGCGCGCTGCAGGCCGGGCAGCAGGTGCACGTGACCATCGTGCCGCGCTACAAGGGCGACTCGCTGCGGCCCGACAGCCTGGTTGTGCGCTACGCTGTGGACGGCAACCCGGTCACGCGGGTCTTCAACAACGTGCCGGGCGGGCGCTGAACCCGTACGCCGCCCCCAAGCCGGCCGCCCACCGCAAACTGCCCCCATGACACCCGAGATCGAAACCGCCTACCAGGGCATCGCCGACGTGCTGGTGCCCGCGCTGCCCGAGTCCTTCGACCGCGCCTTCGTCTACGGCGAATTGATGGACGACACCGCCACCGCCACCGCCTACGTGAGCAGCGGCCCCGGCCATGCCGCGCGGCTGGACGACATGATGCTGGACGCCGACCTGGCCGATGCGCTGTCGGCGCTGCGCCAGGCCTGGGCCGCCAGCGGCCAGCCGGCTTTTTCCACCGCGGTGTTCACGCTGCATGGCGACGGCCGCTTCCACCTCGACGTGCACCACGGCGACGTCAGCGATGCCGGCCAGACCCTGGCGCGCCGCAGCGCGTGGGAGCAATCCATCTTCGGCAACCAGCCGATCGAGACCTTGAGCGCCTGAGGCGTTCAGCCCGCCTGCAGCGCCTGGCGCAGGCGCGTGCGCCGGGGCGTGGCCTTGACGCCCGGCCAGGCCGCGGCCGGCATCACGAACCAGCGCGCTGGCGTGCCGTCGCAAGGCCGCTCGCCATCGTCGGCAAAGCCCAGCGTGCGCAGCACATGCTGCACCGCGCGGTGCTGCGGATGGCAGGCGGCCCACAGCTCAGGCAACTGCAGCTGCTCGAAAGCGCGGGCCAGCAGCAGTTCGCCACCTTCGTGCACCAGGCCGCTGCCCCAGTGGGCGGGCAGCAGCCGGCAGCCGATCTCGATGCGCGACGGATCGTCGGCCATGCGCATCAGGTTGAACCAGCCGGCGAAGTGCGGGCGCGGCTCGGCCAGCGTGCGCAAAGCCTCGTCGCTGAGCGCGGCCCGCACCTGCGGATCGGCCAGCTCC
>CAKZXL010000332.1 GCA_937883885.1 uncultured Aquincola sp.
CTTCCATCCCGCAGGCGTCCGAAGTGGATGCCATGCCCGAACCCCCGCCCTGGAGTGCCCTATGAAGCGCAACCGCCTGCTGCATGCCGAACTGTCCCGCGTGATCGCTTCGTTGGGCCATGGTGATGCGCTGGTGATCGGCGATGCCGGCCTGCCCATCCCCGATGCGCCGCAGGGCCACGGCGGCCCGCAGCGCATCGACCTGGCCGTCAGCCGCGGTGTGCCGGCGTTTGACGACGTGCTGGCCGCGGTGCTTAGCGAGATGCAGGTGGAGCGGGCGCTGATTGCCACCGAAGCCTGCGAAGCCGGCGGCGCCCTGCCCGCCTGGGTGGCGCCCATCGACGCCAGCGTCACCGCGGTGAGCCACGACGAGCTGAAGCAGGCCACCCGCAGCGCCCGCGCCGTGGTGCGCACCGGCGAATTCACGCCCTACCGCAATGTGGTGCTGTACGCCGGCGTCGTGTTCTAGGCCCTGGCCTGAGCTTCAACGCCCCGGGTGCGGCCGGCCTTCAGGGTCGATGCGCACCGTCTGCAGCTGCCAGTCCACCACGCCCCGGGCGCCCACCGTCATCCACAGCAGGCTGCCGGTGTTGTTCTCGGCATCGCTGAAACCGTCGAACACGAAGTTGCCCAGGCTGTAGATCACCGGCTTGCCGTCGATCAGCTCGGTGTCCTGCCGCACATGCGGGTGGGTGCCCACCACCGCATCGGCGCCGGCCGCGATCATCAGCCGCGCCAGCGCCCGCTGCCGCGCATGGGCCGTGGTGCTGTGTTCCTGGCCCCAGTGCATGTACGGAATCACCACGTCGGCCTGCTGGCGTGCCGCCTGGATGGCGGCCACGATCTGCTCGTCGTTCGCCCAGGCGATGCCGGGGCGCCGCGGCCCCGCCTCGAACTCACGCGGGAACATCTCGTTGTAGCCCAGCAGCGCGATGCGCAGCCCGTTGCGCTGCAGGATCAGCGGCTGGTGCGCCTGGCGCTGGTTGTCGCCACCGCCGAAGTGCGGCAGCCCGGCCTGCTGCAGGCGGCCCAGCATCTGCGCCAAGGCCTGCGGCCCGTAGTCGCCCGAATGGTTGTTGGCCAGGGACACCGCATCCACATGCCGCTGCAGCACCTTGAGCGTGCGCGGATGCGCGCGGAAGGTCCAGGGCTTGCGCAGCGCGCGGCCGTTGTCGGCGATCACGCATTCGAGGTTGGCGATGCGCAGGTCGGCCTGCTTCAGGTCGGCCGCCATGGCGGCGAAGGGGTCCTGGCCGCGGGCGATCACCCGGCCCGGGCCGTCGGCCAGCATCACGTCGCCCATCCAGGCCAGGCGCACGGTGCGGGTGCCGGTGGGCTGGCCTGCATCGGGTGCAGCCCTGGCCACCGCCGGCTGCCGAGGCAGCGGCTGCGTGGCGTCGGCATCGGTCCAGCCCGCTGGCGTGGCACCGGCCTGCACCACGGCGCAGCCCCAGGCCAGCTCGCGGCCCAGCGCGGGCGAATAGCTGCGCTGCCAGCCGGTGAGCGTGGGCTGCCAGGGCGCGGCGGCATCCAGCGCCGGCTGGCCCACGGTTGACCAGCGGCCTTGCGCCAGCACCTGCGGCCGCTGGGGCTCGTCGGTGTCCACCACCGTCACCACCACGCGACCCACCTGCTGCGTGTCGGCCCCGTCGGCCAGCGCCTGCACCCGCAGCTCGAAGCGTTCGCCAACGGCGGCCACGGCGGGCGCCCAGGCATCACGGCCGGCGGGCACGCGCAAGGTGGCCGTCTCTTCACCGGTGCGGGCGCTGCACAGCAGTTCGGTGGCCGCTGCGGGGCCGGCCGCGTGCGCAGGCGGGGCTGCCAGGGCCAGCGCCAGCACCGGGGTCGCGCACAGCGCCGCCACCCGGCGCCAGGCCGTTGAAAGACGGCGTGCAGGCCCGGGAGGGGTGCACGCCGGCAGCGGTGGTGAGGTCTGGCGCAGGCTCATCGTGATGCGGTCTCCCTGGGTCGATGAACGTCGGCCGGCCGCGTGGCCGGACACCGGGAGTATGCGAGCCCGCAGCCTGCGCCGCGCCAGACTAGGCGGCTTCGGTCTCCTGCGCCCGGGCGCGCTGGCGCAGCTTGCGGAAGTCCTGGCCGCGCCGCGCCTGCCGCAGCAGGAAGCGCGTGGCACGGGCCAGCGCGCGGTCGAGGGCGCTGCGCCAGTCGCCGGCCACGGAGCTGACGACCACCGGGCCGCCGCCGTCGGTGCGCAGGGCCAGCTGGCAGCGCTTGTCGACGCCGCCGCGGGGACCGTTCACGTCCGACAGCTCCACTTCGGCGCGCGGCACCCGCGTCTTCAGGCGGCGCAGCGCAAAGCGCAGGCGTTGCTCGGCCAGCTGGCGCAGGCCGGCGGCCTGAGGATCGCGGGAGGTGAAGACGACTTGCATCGTGGCTCTCCAAAGGGGTTGCACAGGCCCCCACCGTAGCCCGCGGAGCCGCCTGGAAAAATCAGGCTGATGCTGAGGTTGACGAAGGAAGAACCTGTGCATTGCCGCCTGCCAACACTTCAGTTTTGCCGATGCATCCGTCAACCAAACCCCTGTTTTTACCGAAGCATCCAACCGGCACAGTGCAGCTTCCTTCATCACTGCACCTGGAGTGTTCCATGCGCCACTACCCCGCCAACAGCCCGGAAGCCGCCGCCCGCATCGTCGCGCTGGTCCTGATCTCCGACGGCCATGTCTGCCGGTCGGAACTGGCCCTGCTGGAAGAGAAGGACCTGCCCGGTGAACTGGGCCTGCCTGCCGACGCGATGCCGGCCATCGTGCAGGCGCTGTGCGAAGACCTGCTGATGGCCGCGCCCCACGGCGCCGGGCTGGCCGGCAGCGTCGATGCCGAACTGCTGGGCGCCTTGATGCGCGACGTGACCGACCTGCCGCTGCAGCGCAAGGTGGTGCAGCTCGCCCTGGCGGCCGCCGCGGCCGATGCGCACCTGAGCGACGGCGAGCAGACGATGCTGGAAGCCGTGCGCCGTCACTGGCCGCAGGCCATGCCCTTGGCCTTCGCCTGACGCCCGGCCCGGGCCCCCGCGCGGGGCCCTGAAAGCTGTCGGTTTCCTGTCCTACGTGGAAACCGTCGTGGTGTGCGGAAGACGCAGTCCTAGAGTGATTCGCGTCCACTTCTTCCGCCACCACCATGAACCAGAACCTGGTCCGAGGACTCTTCCTCCTCGCGGTATCGCTCGGCTTCGGCCTGGGTGCACTGCTCAACTTTCCCATCGGCAATTTCAGCCGTGCCGGCGCGGGCCTGTTCCCGCTGATGATCAGCAGCCTGCTGGGGCTGATCGCCATTGCGATGCTGGTGCAATCGCGCTTGGTGCCGCCGGTGCCGATGGACTTCAACGTCAAGAACATCGCGCTCATCATGGCCTCGCTGGCCGGCATGGCGCTGGCCTCGTTGTACCTGGACATGGCGGTGGGCATCGTCGTCATGGTGTTCATCTCGGCGTTCGCCGGCACCTCGTACTCGATCAAGCGCAACGCCATCGTCTCGGCCTGCCTGATCCTCGTCGCCTTCGGCTTCCAGCACCTGCTGGGCCTCAACCTGCCGCTGTTCTGACGCCATGGACATCCTGCACAACCTTGCTTTCGGGTTCAGCCATGCGCTGACCTGGCAGAACCTGCTGTTCTGCGCCATCGGCTGCACCGTGGGTACCCTGGTGGGCCTGCTGCCCGGCCTGGGCCCGCTGGCCACCATCAGCCTGCTGCTGCCGCTGACCTACTCCATCCCGACCACCGGCGCACTCATCATGCTGGCCGGCATCTACTACGGGGCGCAGTACGGCGACAGTGTGAGTGCGATCACGATGAAGATCCCGCACGCCAGCAGCATCGTGGCTTGTATAGACGGGTATGCCATGACGCTCAAGGGCCAGACCGGCCTGGCCTTGTTCACCGCGGGCTTTTCCAGCTTCATCGGCGGCACGGTGGCCATCGTGGTGCTGTCCTGCCTGGCGCCCACGCTGGGCGAGGTGGCGCTGCTGTTCGGCCCCACCGACTACTGCGCGCTGATGCTGGTGGGCTTCGTCTGCGTGAGCTTCGTGACCACCGGCAGCCTGCTCAACGGCCTGGCCATGTGCCTGATCGGCGTGCTGCTCGGCCAGATCGGCACCGACGTGACCAGCGGCCAGACGCGCTACACCTTCGACCTGCCCTTCCTGGCCGACGGCGTGGGCCTGGTCAGCATCGCGCTGGGCTGCTTCGGCATCGCCGAGATCACCAAGAACCTGGACGCCCGCGAAGAGCGCACGCCCTTCAACGGCAAGATCAACCTGATCCCGACCTGGGCCGAATTCAAGCGCATCATCCCCAGCGCGCTGCGCGGCTCGGTGGTGGGTTCGTTCCTGGGCATCCTGCCCGGTGGCGGCCCGGTGATCGCCCAGTTCGCGGCCTACGCGCTGGACAAGAAGGTCAGCAAGTACAAGGACGAGATCGGCCAGGGCGCCATCGAAGGCGTGGCCGGCCAGGCCGCCGCCGACGAAGCCGCCGCCCGCACCAGCTTCATCCCGCTGATGAGCATCGGCATCCCGGAGAACGCGGTGATGGCGCTGATGATGGCCGCCTTCATCATCAAGGGCATCCAGCCCGGCCCCAACATGATCTCGGGCCACCCCGAGCTGTTCTGGGGCCTGGTGGCTTCGATGTGGGTGGGCAACTGCTTCCTGCTGCTGCTGAACGTGCCGCTGGTGCGCTACTGGCTGTCGGTGTTCAAGATCCCGTACGCGGTGCTCTTCCCGTCGATCCTGTTCTTCTGCTGCATCGGCACCTACAGCGTCAACAACAACCTGGACGAGATCTTCGTGACCGCGGCCTTCGGCCTGGCCGGCTACGTGTTCATGCGCCTGGGCCTGGACGCCGCGCCGCTGATGCTGGGCTTCATCCTCGGCCCCATGCTGGAAGAGAACTTCCGGCGCGCGATGCTGATCAGCCGCGGCCACTTCTCGGTGTTCGTCGAGCGCCCCATCAGCGGCACGCTGCTGGGCCTGATCGCCGCCTTCGTGATCTGGCAGCTGGTGGTCTTTTTCCAGAAGTCGCGCAAGGCGCGGATGCAGGCGGCCTTGCCGACGGCCTCGACCGCCACGGCAGCCTGACCGCTGACTGCCCCGCCAGCAGTCTCGCCACGCCCTGTCGCCCCGCCAGCCCATCTGGCGATGGCGACAGGGCGTGGCCCTTTTCAGGCGCCCGGTGCCGGAAAGCGCACCAGCACCTTCAGCCCTCGCCCACCCGCACCAGCCTGCAGCTCGGCCTGCGCGCCATGCAGCCGCGCGATGTCGGCCACGATGGCCAGGCCCAGGCCGCTGCCGGTGCCGCCGGCCTCGCGCCCCCGCCGAAAGCGCTGCCACAGCAGCGGGCGCTCGTCTTCCGGCACGCCGGGGCCGTCGTCTTCCACCGACAGCCACGGCATGTCGCCGTCCACGCCGCAGGCCACGGTGATGCGCGCGCCGCGGCCGGCATGGGCCACCGCGTTGTGCACGAGGTTGCCCACCAGTTCTTCCAGCAGTACCGGGTGGCCTTGCACCACCGCGTGTTGCAGCTCGAAGCCCAGGTCCTGGCCGGCTTCGATCGACGGCTCCAGCCAGCGGTCGGCCGCATCGGCGATCAAGGGGCGCAGGTCCACCGGCTGCACCGGCTGCTGCTGCGGGTCGAGCGCAAAGCTCTCGGTGCGGGCCATCGACAGCAGCTGCTGCGCCAGCCGCGCGCCGCGCTCGGCGGCCGCATGCAGGCGCTCGAGCATCGGCTGCTGCGCCTCGGGGTGCGGCGTGCTCAGGGCCTGCGCCGCTTCCACCCGCATCACCGCCAGCGGCGTGCGCAGCTGGTGGGCCGCATCGGCGATGAAGGCGCGCTGCGCGATGCCCGCATCGCGGATGCGGGCCAGCAGGCCGTTGAGCGCATGCACGAAGCCCACCACCTCGCGCGGCACGCCGCGGGTGTCCACCGGGGCCAGCGCCGCGGGCGACAAGGAGGCCACCTGCGCGGCCGCCCGCTGCAGCGGGCGCAGGCCCCGCGCCACCGCCAGCATGGCCAGCGCCACCAGCACCAGCGCCAGCACCGTGGCACCGGCCAGTGAAGCCAGCACCACCGCGCGTTCGGCCTGGTGGCGCTTGCCCAGGGTTTCGGCCACCACGATGGCGCACACCCGCTCGGGGCTGCCGCAGGCGATGGCATGGGCGGCCACGCGCACGCTGTCCGCCCCGAACTGCGCATCGAAGAACGACCACTGGCCGGCCGGCAAGGGCGGCGCCAAGGCCAGCAGCGCGGGCTCACCGCCCAGCGCGCGGCCATCCGGCCCGCCGACTGCAAACACCGTGCGGTCGACCAGGTCGGCCTGCAGCGCGCGTGCGGTCTGCGCCGACAGCGGCAGCGTGACGCCGTCGGCATCCAGCTGCACGATGCGCGACAAGGCCACCGCGGTGTCGGTCAACGCACGGTCCAGGCCGTCGAGCGCGGGGATCAGCGCCAGGCGGTAGATCACCGCCGCGGTCAGCGGCACCAGCACCAGCAGCGGCACCAGCAGGCCGACCAGCAGGGTGCGGCGCAGCGTGGGCTGGGCCTCATTCGGCGGCATCGGGCTCCAGCCGGTAGCCCAGGCCGCGCACGGTGCGCAGCTTCACGCCGCCGGGCTCGATCTTGCTGCGCAGGCGCGAGATCAGCAGCTCCAGCGCGTTGTCGCTGGTGCCGGCATCCCAGCCGGGCACCAGCGCGGCCAGCTGCTCGCGCTGCACGATCTGGCCGGTCTTGGTCATCAGGTACTGCAGCACGATGCCTTCGCGGGCCGTGAGCTTGACCGGCTTGTCGCCGATGCGGGCCTCGCGCGTCAGGCCGTCGTAGTGCAACGCGGCCACCACCAGGTGTTCGCTGCGGCGCAGCTCATGCCGGCGCACCAGGGCCTTCAGGCGCGCCAGCAGCTCGGTCAGCGCAAAAGGCTTGACCAGGTAGTCGTCGGCGCCCAGCTCCAGCCCGCGCACCCGGTCTTCCACGCCGTCGCGGGCGGTGAGCATCAGCACCGGCAGGAAGGAGCCCTGCTCGCGCACGCGGCGCAGCGTCTCCAGCCCGTCGATGCCCTGCAGGTTGATGTCGAGCACCAGCACGTCGTACGGGTCCTGCTTGAGCGAGGCCGGCACCGGCTCGCCACGCGGGCTGACGTCGGCCCGCCAACCCTGGGCCCGCATCGCGGCGGCGATGGATTCGGCCAGGGGAGCGTCGTCTTCGACCAGGAGGATGTGCACGATCAGGACATCAGCGGCGTGCGCGTGGGCACGGGGCGCCGATGCTAGCGCCGAACGTGCAGCCTCCTGGTCAGACCGCCAATGTGTAGCGGCACTTGTCCAACCGGCAGGCACCTAGCGCGTCGTAGAAGCCGACGGCCTGCCCGTTCCACACCGGCGTCTGCCATTGCAGCTGCCGCGCACCGATGTCGCGGGCGTACTGCGCCACGGTGGCCATCAGGGCCCGGCCCAGGCCCAGGCCACGCGCCCCGGGTTCGAGGTACAGGCAGTCCAGATGCACGAAGGATTGCGCGTCCAGCGTCGAAAAGTCGAGCGTGGTGCTGGCGTAGCCCACCGGCTCTCCGCCCATCAGGCCCAGCCATATCCGCAGACGATGCGTTTGCAGCGCCTGTGCCAGCCGCTCGGCATGGCCTTCACCCTCGTGGCGGATGTGCTCGTGGGCGGCATGGGCCGCACAGAGGCGCGACAGCACGGCGGCATCCGCCGGGCCGGCGGCCCTTACCACCATATTCGCCACCACGTCCTCCACCACATCCGCCACAACGTCGGCCGCCGCCATCAGCATGCGCACTCGATGGCCGGGCGGGCCGCCGGCATGCTGCCGCGCTCGGGGCCGGTGGCCACCGGTTGGCCGTCGCGCACCCAGAAGTCCAGGCCACCCAGCATCTCCTTGACCTGAAAGCCCAGGCGCGCCAGCTTGTAGGCGCCCTTGGTGGAGCCGTTGCAACCGATGCCGTCGCAATAGGTCACGTACACCTTGCTGCGATCGAGGTGGGCAGTGCTTTGCGCGTCCATGGTCCGGTGCGGAAAGCTCAGGGCCCCGGGCACGTGACCGACGGCGTAGTGCGCTGGCGAGCGGGTGTCGATGACGACGATGGCGTCGATGCCGTTGCGCAGGTCTTCGGCCACGTCCCAGGCGTCGGCGTGGTAGCTGAGCTTGGCGGCCATGAAGTCGCACGACTGCTCGGGCGTGGGCGCCGGAAGGGCCAGGACGTTGGAAGCGGGCGTGACGGTCTGGATCATGGAAGTTCCTCGGTGAGGGCAGGTGGGTGTCGATGGCGGAAGTGTGTGGCCCGTTGGTCTTATGCTTGATGCCAAATTCAGGCAATCGATAAGACCATGAAGCCGCGCCTGCTGTTCACCCTGTTCGAAGGCCAGGCCGGCGGCGGCCGGCGCGAGCGGCTGTGCGCCGCCCTGCGCGAGGCCGTGCGCAGCGGCCAGGCGCGGCTGGGCGACCGCCTGCCCAGCAGCCGCGACCTGGCGCAGGACCTGGGCCTCTCGCGCGTGACGGTGGAAGCGGCCTACGCCCAGCTGGAAACCGAGGGCTACCTGCGACGCCAGGTGGGCCAGGGCAGCTTCATCGCCATCGAGATGGGCCCGACCGCGCCCCGCACCGCCCGCCCCCGGCGCACGCCGCCAGAGCCGGCGGCGCTGTCGCGGCGCGGCCAGCGCATGGTGGACACCGGCGGCTGCGTGGAACCCGATCGGCCCCGTGCCTTTGTCGCCGGCAGCCCCGACCTGCAGGCCTTTCCCACCGACCTGTGGCGCCAGCTGATGCAACGTCGCTGGCGCCACGACGCGGCCGCGCTGATGTTCTATGGCGACCCGCAAGGCCTGCCTGCGCTGCGCGAAGCCATCGCCCGGTACCTGACGCAGTCGCGCGGGGTGCGTTGCACCGCGGCGCAGGTGCTGGTGCTCACCAGTTCGCAGCAGGCGCTGCAGCTGCTGTCGGCCACGCTGCTGGACGAAGGCGACGCGGTGTGGATGGAAGACCCCGGCTATGCCGGCGCACACACTGCGTTTGCCGCCAGCGGCGCGCAGCGGGTGGACATGGCGCTGGACGACCAGGGCGCCACGCTGGACCCCACGCGGCCCTGCCCTCGCCTCATTTACCTCACGCCCTCGCACCAGTTCCCCACCGGTCGGGCGATGTCGCTGGAGCGGCGCCTGGCCTTCATCGCCCATGCCCGTGCGGCCGGAGCCTGGCTGATCGAGGACGACTACGACAGCGAATTCCTGTACGACCAGACCCCCACCCCAGCGCTGCAGGGGCTGGACGAGCATGGCCGCGTGGTCTACATCGGCACCTTCTCCAAGTCGCTGTTCCCTTCGGTGCGGTTGGCCTACATGGTGCTGCCGGAGGCGCTGGTGGCGCCGCTGGTCACCGCCCGCAGCACCTACGACGGCCACCCCTCGCAGCCGATGCAGGCGGTGGCGGCCGACTTCCTGGAGCAAGGCCATTTTGCGGCCCACCTGCGGCTGATGCGCCAGCTGTACCGCAGCCGGCGCGATGCGCTGCTGCAGGCCCTGCACAGCCACCTGCCCTGGGCCGAGCCGCTGGACAGCCGCGGCGGCCTGCAGATGGCGGTGCGTCTGCCGCCGGGCAGCGAGCAGCGGCTCACCCGGTTGGCCGCGCAGCGCGGCATCGCCACGCCCAGCCTGGGCGAGCTGTACCACACGGTGCCGCGCACCGAAGGCTGGCGGCTGGGGTTCGCGGCGCTGACGCCATCTACCATCGACGAGGCTGTGCAGGCGCTCGCCGGCTTGCCATTGACGAAAGCAGAGCCCGCCCCATTCCGCCATGGGCACCCGAAAGCATCGTCAGCCAGCAGACGCTGCCCGACAAGCGCGCGCAGGGCCTGATGGCATGGCTCGGCAGACAGGGTCAGCTCAACAAGGAGCGCGAGCCGCATGAGCGTCCAGCCCTGAGATGCCTCCCGCATCCGCTCGCTGATCCAGACGCTGGAAACGATCA
>CAKZXL010000333.1 GCA_937883885.1 uncultured Aquincola sp.
GGTCGGGTAGGCGAAGTCGACCTTCGCATCCACCAGCATGGCCACCGCGCCGGGCGCGTGCTTGTCGGACTTCGGCGGGAAGGCGGCGGCCATGACACCGTAGAGCGCGTCCAGCGACGTCATGTTGCGGTAGTCGGCACCCATGCTCAGCAGCAGGCTGATGTCGGCCTCACAGTTGCGGGTCGCGGTCTGGGCCAGCGCCGCCTGCAGCAGCGTAGTGGTCTCGTCCTGGAGGAGCTCGTCGACGTTGAAGCCGCGGCTCACCGCGAAACTGTAGCCGGCAGCCAAGCCATGCCGCAGACACGCCAGCGGGAACTCGGTCGGGACGGGCGGGCCGGCGCGAGCTGGGATGGGCAGCGTCTCGAACACCAGGCTCGGGTCTTTGTTGACCAGCTGCATGACTGCGAGCGCGCGATGTTCAGAGATCGACGAAGCGAGCATCGAAATCGCCTTGGCGCGCTGCTCGCCGACGAAAACGGGCGCAGGCCGCTCAGCTGGCTTGGCGGCGCCGAAGATGAGGTCAGGGGAGGTGGTGGTCGCGTCAGGCAGGGACATGGTTGTACGCTCGCTGGTCGACCAGGGCGGTCGAGAATCGGAATGTCACTGCCAAAGGGAGAGAAGCCTGGCGACGGTGTAGAGAATATAACCTGCGCTGCTATTCTAGTCAAGAACGCCTTGAAACTCTGGCGCCAGAGTGCTTTGCCTCACGCATGGCACAGTCATCCCTCTCGGAGCGCATGGCGCGCACACGGCGCAACCAAGTCCGTGCACTCGCCGGCGAGCGCGGCCCGTTGCCTGACGAAGCGGCCAACGACGACCAGCATCCGGCGGGTGCCGGCCGGCACGAAGTCCCGCGAAGCCGGGAAAGCCTGCTGCTCGAGTTCGAGAACCTGCTGCCGGCCATTGCCGGCTTCTACATCTACGCGCCGGACGAGGTCGAGTACCTGCGCGCCACGGTTTACGCGGCGACGCCGGCCGGCCACACCGAGTTGGAGCTCTGTGTGCGCCAGTGGCGCATCGACGCCATCGTCAACAATCTGCTCGGCCTGCGAAGGGACGTGGCGCAACGCGCTTGGATTCAGTTCCGGCAGTCGGTGATGGGCGAGGGCGTCGACGAGAACGGCGTGCCGTACGCTCCCGAGGCCCTTGACTGCCCACTTCCTCCGCCGGCGTCTGTGCAGGCGCCTCGAGTTGGCAGGACCTAGCGGCGAGCGCTTGGGCGAGGCGCTGGTCCCGCTTGGGCTTGGTGCGGCGAAAAGGGCGAAGGTGAAAACAAGGTGAGTGAGCGAGTGCCGCGCCGCTAGTCCTTCGGCGGCTGGTGAGAAGCCCGACGTTCGCACTGCCTGTGACGATTAAATCTGCTTTTTGGGGGGGTTATCGCCGTCTTTGCCAGCGTCAGACACACCCCTGATAGGGAAGCCGTCGTCCAAAGATTGCAAAATCTGCGCGTAGCGGTTGGCGATGTCCTTTGTGTCACAGGAACCGCTTTCGAGCGCGATTAGCAATATTTCGGTTTGCGAAGCGACTTTGCGGTGAAGCTGACATCGCCTTGCAAACCCGAACCCCGGTCGATTACTTGAGCGGCGGCAGGTAGGGCTGCAACCGCTGCGACCAGGTACTTGTTGGCGCCAGCGGTAGCCAGTACTGCACTCGATAGACTGGCTATCGCGACGATTAGGATTAGAGCCTGCGCCAAGTTCATGTCAAGGTGCGCCATCTTACTGCTGCGATGGTGCCTGCGTGCAATGCGCTGATAGAGAGGATCATCTTTCATAGCACCTCCGGGCCATGAGGAAACTATCACCTCCAACCACGCATCAACATCCCTATTAATAACGACGCCAAAAATTTCGTTGCATTCTGTCCGGCCCTTGCGGCCAGCCCGCCTAACGCCGAGGCCGCCGCCGGGGCACCCCGTCGTAGAGCTGCTTGCCGGAGAGATGGCGCGGCTCTGCGGTCACGAGGAGAGCGCCTTCGGGTGGTACTGGCCTCTCGCACTTCATCCTTTTCGCATCCGTCAGAGACACGGCATCCTGTAGGTCGCCGGTGATCGCCTTGATGTGTCCGATGACTTCCGGAGCGAACGTGCGCCAGCCGTGCGACGTGTCGCGGTAGCCCCCGCCAGCCAGCAACTGCCTCAAGGCGGCGAAGCGCCGCGCCTCGAGCAGTTCGCGCGCATGGCGGTATTGCGCCAGCCAGTCGTGATCGAAGGCGCTCCAGGAGGTTCGTTGCACCGGGCCCGTGCCGCGTTCGCCCGGCATGCGCGCCCGCGTCGTCAAGTCCGAGAGCCTGACCGCGAATGCGCTGACAGACCCGGACAATCGCTGGACTCGCGGGCTGTCGGGGCCAGCTGCCAGCTGCTCGGACGCTTTTGTGATGGCCTCGTCGACGAGGCGCAACGCATCGGCCAGGCGCTCGGTCAGATTGCGACTCGGCTGGTGGGCCATGGCGAGACTCAATTCTTCTCCTTGGAAACGTTGAAATCGGGCGGAAATTCCACCGGCACCTGGGTCGCGATAAGAAGACCTGGAGAGGAGGCACTCACGACGTCGGCCAAGACATGCATAGCTTGCAAGGCCGATATCAGGTGGGCCGCCGCGACACCCCCCTCACCCCGCTCGATGCGGTCGAGGGTTGGCGGCGAGCAACCAATCCGCCTGGCGAAAGCCTCCCGCGACTCACGGAATGCTTCTTTCCGCCCGCGTTGGATGTTGGAGCCAATTTGGACCAGTGCCTCAGCCACCTCGGTAGCCGAGTTCGGGTTGATGTCTTCCATGGGCGGCAATATACTAAACGAACCTTGATGGCAAACCTAAAGAATGCTTGAGGAACGCAAGGTTCGTTGAGGTTTAGCACATGCCATCCAAGGCTTCAAGTCGACATTCACCTTCAGCAGCTGCTCCCGAGCGGGGGGCGGACAACCCGATGTCGACCATGAAGCAGATTTACGTGGCCCTCGAGCATGCCGGGAAGACGCTTCCCGTCGGAGTGCTGCGCTTCGACTCCGTGCAGGGCTTCGGGTACTTCACCTACCTCGCCAACTACGACGGTCCGCCGCTGGACCCCATCAATCTGAACTACAAGGCGCCGGTAGATCCCCGTGACCGACGCCGCCGCGGCGAACGCGTGTTCGTCGTCGATGCGACCGTGTGCCCCGGCTTGATGCATCAGGTCTTCGTCGATGCGATGCCTGGCGGCTGGGGCATGGCCGTCCTTCGGGCCGAGTACCCCGAAATCCGTCAGATGAAGGACGCCGAGCGCTTGCACTGGATGGGCGCCCGCACATCTGGCGCGCTGAGTTTCTTTGTCCAGACCCGCGCCGACGAGGTGCCTGTTCGCGGGCTTGACCAGCTGGAAGTCATCCGCGCCAAGTGTGCCGAGTTCCAAGCCAAGCTCGAGAAGATGGGCCTATCCGGCGTGCGCAACCCCGCCGTGGCATCTCACGGCGGCGTGATGCCCAAGGCATCGTATGAGGATGCCCAGGGCCGGCACTGGATCGCCAAGTTCGATCAGCCCGGGGTCGGAACTCAGGTCTCCCTCTTGGAGAACCTGACGGCCTCGATGGCGCGGCTATGCGGCATCACCATGCCCGAGACAAAGACGCTGGCCGACGGCATGGGCGGCCACATGTTTCTGAGCGAGCGCTACGACCGAGGCGCGAACGAGCGCAACCACAAGGCTTCGTTCATGTCGCTCACCGGCGCCAGAGATGCTGGTGCGGGCGACTACCGCGACATGTTCGCAGCGCTGAAGCAGATCTGCGACCCGGTCGCTTGGCCGCAGCAGCGCGACGAGCTGCTGCGGCGCATGGCCTTCAACGTGGGTCTGAACGTCACCGACGACCACCTGCGCAATCACGAGGTGCGCCTCATGGCGTCGGGTAGCTGGGAGCTGTCGCCGGCATTCGACCTGGTGCCGGTGTCCGGTCCGGCGCCTCACCAGTGCGCCATTTTCGGCAGCGCTCGCGCCAACATCAATCTGAGCAATCCGGCGACTCGGGAACTCTGGACTCGGATTGCCCAGGAGCTCGACACGACTCCTGAGCACGTGCTCGGCCTGGTCGGCGGCGTAGCCGCCACCATCGAGGCTGAGTGGCCGTTGATGGTCGAACTTAGCGGGATGAACCGCTTCAACCAGATGAACGCCCTGATGGCGGCCGAGGTCGGTTGCGCTGTCCCATTCCCGGAGCGTGCACGCAATCCCGTCAAGGTGCCGCTGAATGCGAAGACCAAGTCGGAGCTGGCCGAGGCCGGCAGCCTGTTGCAGCGCGCCATGGCACTCCTGAAGGGCGCCACGCCCGCCAAGGGCGAAGACCTGAGAGTGTGCAAGGCTCTGGTCCAGCTCAGCGCTGAGGTGCCGCGCCTGTCTCACCTTCTACGCGCAGCCGGCCACGTGGTTGCCTCGGAGCATCTGCTCTCGGCGCCCATGAAGAACGCCGCGCGGGCGGTTCTTGAGCCAACGTCAATTGACCCGCACGTGTGGCGCGACCTCGAGGACACCATCTCCAGCGTCGGCGCCGCGGTGGAGGTCAGTTCGACGCCGCGGCCGTCAAGTCGCGCGGCGCCGCGCTAGGCGTGTTCGCAAGGCCTGCGCAGTCACGCTGCCCGGGCGGCTACCTTGGCCAGCTGAGTGCGAACGCGAAGCACGTAGGATGCAAAGCGCGTGTCGCCTTCCACCAGGTTGCCGTTGTAGCGCTGAAGGGCCCGGGTCAGGTTGCCGCGGTCACGCTGCAGGTACTCCTTGAGGATTCGCGAACCGATCTGGAGGTTCTCCTCGTCGGTTGTCACGCGCATGTTGCCGTGCTCGTCCACGGGCATCTTCTCGGGGTGAAAGCGGCCGGCGACCTGCATCAGGCCGTGTGCCCAGCCTGGGTCGATGTCGTCACTCTCGACATCGGAGTTGAGGTTGCCGGCGTTGCCGTTGTGCTGGAACGAGGATTCGCGCGCCACCACGGCGAGCACCAGCAGTGGATCGAGCTCGTGGATCTTCGCGGCCTCCCTGGCCAGCTGCACGACACGCTGGGCCGTTTGGGGCTCCACCTTCCATCGGCCGGCGATGTACGCCGACAGTGCGTGCTCCTCGGCATTGAGACGGGCAGGCTGGCTGGACGGTTCGCCAGGGACAAGCGACTGGCCAGTGTCGGGCTCGATGGGGCTGAATGCCGGCGTCGGGCGTAGAGTGTGAGTCGAGGCGAGTGCGCTGGCGACGAGAACGAGGGCCATGAGGCCCGGTAGTAGTCGGTGCGAGCGAGTCATCGGCGAGGCCTCCTGGGCCTCAAAACAGGGTTTCTCCATGAGTGCTTGTCGGCGACCGCAAACGCGGTCGATCCAGGATCATCAAGCAAACAACATATCACCTGTACTTGCAAATGGCCACTTCAGACCGACCCAGCGATGCCGATAGGGCGCGTCGCATTGCTGACTTCGAGGCGGAGCGCGAGGAGATGGAGCGCATTAAGCGCCTGGACATCGAGGACGGTGTGCCGGCGCTCAAGCGGCTTATCAAGGTGGCCCAGGGCAGTAGCGGCCAGTGCCCGCGCGTCGCATCGTTCCTGGCCGGCTGCTACAACGGCATACGTTGCCCAGTGGACTTGACTGACCTGCGCGCCGTGGACTTCGCCCTGTCGGAGGATATCCTCCGAGTCCTGCGCATGGACCGCTGGTGCCAACGGGAGTTGCACAACTACATCGACGACGGAAGTGCTGTCTTCGAGTCCCTCATCGCACGCTGGGGCCTGGACAAGAGCTCTGAGCGAGGCGCGTAGTCCGAGTAAGAAGCCTGGCCGCGGTAGCTGTCGAGGCAGACGAGCCGATGGTCCGGGTGAGCCGCCGAGCAGGCAAGACGGCTCTGGCCTTCTTCAGGCATCTCGAAGCGTCTGCAGCTCCCGCCACACCATGATCGCTTCCTTGGCCGATCGCGCGCGGATGGTGATGGAGTCCGCTACCATTCACTTAAGCGCAACCAGCGCCGGCCTGATGCATATCACGACGATCTTGATGGCTGAGGTCAAACGCACAGCGGAGCAGCCGCTTAACGACGAGGACAACCAGGTGTTGCAGGCCGAGTTTGAGCTTGCATGGAATGAGTTCCTTACGTCTGGCCGTGTGGCTGAGACCTCTGCCGCAGCGAGAATCGTCGCCGCGTCGGGCGCGAGGGTCCCTGAGGACGTGACCGCGAATGACAATATCACGAAGACTGATATCCAGCCCGCACCTCGTCTATTTGCTTCGTGAACAGCAGTGAGTTTCGACAACGCTTCCTGAAGGTCCTACGCCCGTCGCGTGCAAGCACGGTGAAGGCTGGACGAGCCGCCCGTATGATCGGCATCGTTTCTCCGTGCGCCCGATTCGAGTCTTACCAGCGGTCGTGATGTCATACCCGTCTTGCCCGCAGCAAAGCCGGACAAACAGGCGCGCAGCGCGCCGGCCCCGGGACCGTCACGACGCCCCGGCCCTGCCGATGGGCCGCGGTCCCAGTACAGGCATTTTCCCGTGACATCAGACGTCGCGGCCCAGCTCCTGGGTGTAGGCAACGTTGTGGACCCAGCCTTCGGGGGTCGCAAAACCCCAATCCCGGCACTTCGGGCCCATGATGAAGAGCGACCAGGCTTGGCCGCCCTTGGGGATGACCAGGCGGTGCAGAGCCGCGGCCTTGCGACAGACGAATGCGCCAGGACCGCGCCAGTACACGCCCATTCGGGCCAACTCTCGACGCTGCTTCGAAGTGACACTGTCGCCGCCACGCTCATGCATCACCTGGTGCAGTTCCAGGAAGTGCGGCGTCGCGCCCTGAAAGTCGGCTTCTCGGGTGGACTGGTAGACGCCGGGTACGACTTCCCAGTAGCCGCCCTTTAGGACAAGCGATGCATTCGGCCAGGGGTGGTCATGCAGCGCGCGGTCTTGGTCGGAGCGCTTGATGTTGTGAATGCGGGCGCACCAGTTGCTCTTGTCGGCGTTCTGCTTGCGCACCCAGAAACGGGCCATGTAGTCGGCCAGCGGCTCGTGCGGGTTGCGCTTGGCGCGGCCAATGAGGATGTCAGCGAGATACGAAATCATGTGCGGGCGGGCAGTTTCTGGGTTGATGCGTCCGAAGCGGTGAGCTGACGATGCAGGTCCAGCAGTTGGTCGGCGAAGTCCTTGATGGCGGCCGGAGACATTGCGAAGAAGTCGTGCTCCGGCATGCCGCGGGGCTTGACGACCAGGTGGTACTTCGGAAGGGCCCTCGGCTTGTCGGTGTCGCGCCAGGCGCTCACTCTCACCTCAGGCCCCTTGGAAACCACGGGCGCCGTCAACCCAAGGACCACACTGGCGAGCGGCTTTGGCGTGCGCGGCGAGCGAGGCATTGGAAACTCCGTTAGTTGCGAGCAAGATATCACATGCACGCGTGCGCGTCAAACGCGTGCCGCGCCGCCCCATGCAAAAGGCCGCCAGCAGGCGGCCTTCACAGGGCGCGTCGCCTCAGCGTCCGGGGCTCATCAAGCTTTTGCGGAAGCCGGCCGGCAGGTTGTCCGCGCTCTGCGCGTAGTGCTCGACAGCGTAGGCCACCTCGTCGGCTGCGGCATCGTACAGCCGGCGGACCTCGGCCTGAGAGACGCCGAGCTGCCGGCCGACCTGCGCGACCGACTGCGGCTCGCCATAGTGGCTCTGATGCAGACCGACACGCATCAGGAACACGTCGCGCGAAATCGCGTCGGCCTTGCCGTCGACCGTCTTCAGTTCGCGGTTCGCCGCTTTAACCAACCAGGTCACCAGCCGCGCGCGCTTCTGGGTCTCGTCAGGGCCTGCGGCCTCGGCCGCGAAGATTGCCTGCATGGCGGCATCGCCGTCATCCTTTGGCTCCGCGGCAGCGGTGGCCGACGCACTCGCCCGCCGACCCAGGTTCAACAGACCATCGCGGAAGCCGGCCGGCAGGTTGTGCGCGCCCTTGGCGTAGTGCTCGACCGCCGTGGCGACTTCGAGCGCGGCCTCGTTGTAGATTTGGCGAACGCGCTCACGGGACACGTTGAACAGCGCGGAGACCTCGGCCAGCGTCTGTGGGTCACCGAAGTGCGCATGATGCAGGCCGATGCGCAGCAGGAAGATTTCGCGAGCGCGCTCGTCGTTTTTGCCATCCTGGGTCTTGAGTTCCCGGTTGGCGGCTTGGATGAGCCAGCCCACCAGGCGACTCTGCTCGAGGTTCTCCTCGATGTCGGCGGAGTCGGCCGCGAACATGTTGTGCAGGTCGCCGCCGTCGGAGTCGTCGTCGGAACCGGCGTCCAGGCTGACATGCGTGGCCCGGCGCGCGGCGATTTCGCGCTTGAGGTTGTCCGCCTGCTCGGTGAGCCTGGCACGCAAACCCTCGTCGGTTGCGGCCTCGGCCTCCTTGCGCAGCTTGGACTCCTTGGCGGGCATGTACGCCGGGGTCTTCATGAGGCTGTCCGTCAGCAAACTGCGCTGGATGGACTGGCGAATCCAGTGCTGGGCGCAGGTCGTGAAGCGGCCGCGCTCGGGATCGAACTTCTTCGCTGCAGCGATGAGACCGGTGGTGCCGGCAGAAATGAGCTCGTCCAGCGGGCGGCCGGTGTAGCGGAAGCGCTTGGCCATCATGACCAGGAA
>CAKZXL010000334.1 GCA_937883885.1 uncultured Aquincola sp.
GGCCAGCCGTATCCACCACGCGTCTGGGCGTGGATGGCCTTGATGTGCTCCAGCAGCGCGTCGTCGCTGAGGTGTCGCCTCTGCACGTCACTGACGCGGCGCACGAAGTGCTCGTGGTACCCGGCCACGCTGACCTGCAGCACCCGGCGCTGCACCGAGATCGGCCACACCTGTCGGTGACGCTGGATGAAGGCGTACTTCACTTCGCTGCCTTGGTGAAGTACGCCGTCGCTCGTCCCAGGATGTCGCCCTCCACCGTCACCCGCGCCAGCTCGGCACGCAGACGGGCGATCTCCATCTGTTCGGCGCTCACGGGCTTGCTGTCCGGGCCGATGAGCTTACCTTCGCGCTTGGCCGTGACCCAGTTGAAAAAGGTCTGATCGACCACGCCCAGCGTTCGGGCTATTGCCGCGATGCTCTGGCCGCCCTCGACCAGGCGCACGCCTCCTGCTTGAACTCCAACCTGTAGCGCACCCTCGGCGCCTTCGGCTTCGTCATTTGCGCTCCCTTGCTGACATTGCATCACTCAGCATGGGAGACGGTTTCTGCGGGCAAGGTCATGCCCGCTCTGCTCCCGTGGATACGCAGGTATCGGACGCAAGCCCCTTTTGCCACGAAATTCAGCTTGAACGGCAGTTTCCGCGTCGACTGCTCATGGCCAGCGCGTAGCCAACCATCTCACGAGCTCGCAGCCGCATGGCAGGGATAGCGCACATCCTTCTCCTGTCTGGCGGCAACCGCGGTATGGTTCAGATCGGCCTGACCGCCCGTAGGCAACCCCTAAGTGTCTATCCCTAGCTCATGGCTGAAGGGTAAGGAACGACCGCCTAAGATCGAGGCGGTCCCTCCAATGTTCCTCCAACCCACCGTGGAGACTTCAATGGGCATGTTGAGAGCGTTGTTTCGCCGCACTACCAGCGTTGCAATAGCATGCCTTTTTTGCGTTCCTGCCCTAGCAGGACCTGTGTCTGGGCAAGGGACATGGGAAACGACGCTCTTGCCGAGGCACTTCGACAACGACGGAGTAGCGGATGCTTTTTACGACACAGCACTGGACATAACTTGGCTCAGGGCGACCAACATCACGTCGATGGGCTGGGTTCAGTCAAACGACTGGGCCGCCAATCTGACAGTTGGAGGCATTACCACGTGGCGTTTGCCCAAAGGCAGCGATTGCATCGGGATTAACGGTTCTACCTGCACTGATAGCGAGATGGGTCATCTTTGGAATGTGACTCTTGGAAATAAGCAGAGCGATTACACGGTCAGTCATCCTACCGCGCTGACGAACACGGCCAACTTCATCGGTTTGATCGGGTACCCCTATTGGTCCGGCTCTGCCAGCCCGGGCGGATACGCGCAGAGTTTTAACATGCGCACTGGAAATCAAGTTTGGGTGGTCCAGTATTCAGTCACTACGCTTGCAATGGCTGTTACGGACGGTGACGTGCTACCCGTACCGGAACCGAGTTCCACCGCAATGGGCGTCGCCGGCCTAATTGGATTGTGGTTCGTCACGCGGAGTGAGCGGCACCGTAGACGAGGCGGCTGAAGCATGCCGCCATCGCAGCGGCTTTTTCTCTGTGACCATGTCAGTCGCTTAGCGCGCCCACAACACAGCCAATCGAACTGCGCTGAGCATGCTTGTCAGTGCACAGCGTTATAACGCCTGGTGACGGGGTTCGCCTTGCACCCAAAGCGCAGCGCCGGGTTAAGCGCGGGTTGTCTTTGAGTTCAACGCCCTCGCGATGCGGGCCATCGGTGCGCGCGATGATTAGCAGGTGACTGACAGCGCCCCGTAGGCAGAGCGCTGATTCCCTTCCTCAAACGGGTCGGCTCCACGTCCCGATGCACCGAGAAGTGCACTATGGCCACCCAGCCGTCAACGGACGCCTCGATAAGTCGTCAAGTCTAAGGTGGCATGCGACCGCCTGGGTTTGATGTTCTCGAGCAGTTGCTAGATGTAGCGGCTACAGCGCTCGCGACACCGTCCGGCCTCTACGCACCATCGGAACCGGGGTCGTCAAGCCAGTCTGCTCGGCCGCCTGAGCCAGAACGTGATGCGCTCAAGCAAGCGTTGGCACCCACCGGGATGCCTTCTCCATGTGGTGGTACCAGCGCTTGACGGCGGTGACTACGGCAGACCTGCCTTTCAGTTGCTTGTCGACCCGCACCGAGTTCTTGCTTGCCAATGCGGGGTGAACGCGCTGTGCGATGAGTTCGAGCTCGGCCACTTGGTCGGGGTTCGCATTCCCGCGGTCGTACACCAGCTGAAGCTGATAGACGTCGGCGCGTCCACGAACTGCGACCGCCTCGAGGTAAAGCGGCATGAGGTCCTTGAAATCAAACCGCTCGAGAGAAGGTGGGCACACGGCGACCCACGCGGTTCGACTCGAGACGACGAAATAAGGATTAACGCTTGGCAGCTCGACCGAAAATACCGCCTCGAAAGCAGCGAACCCCCTGGTCTCGTGCAGCAGTTTCAAGACGCGTTTGTTCTGGAGCAAGAACAGGCTAGCCAGTGACGACGCTGAGCCGTCCAGCCATTGCTTGACCAGTGCGCCGGCCGCCGCGTGCTCGAGAAGCGCCTGCACAGCCTCCCCGTGATCGATGTGAAGCTGGCCCGCCAGCGCGATGGCCTGGCGCGACTCCGGGTTCTCCCAATCGGTCTGTCGAATGCAGTAGCCCATCACCAGCTTGGCACTGGCGTTGCCACGAGCGATGTCTCGGGCCGCGCGGTCGGCCGCTCCTTTTAGCCAGTGGTAGCCCAGGTGGACCCACTGCGAGCCCTGTTTGCGAGACTCGGGCCTTTTTCCGTCGTAGGCGCGATCGAGCGCCAGGAAGGCGCACCGATAGTCCTTGAGGTGAGGGAGTGCCAGATACTCCTTCCTGACTTCAGCTGCGTATGCCGAGAGCTGCGCCTCGGTGTGCGGCGTCCCCGCCTTGTTCTCGATCACGACCAACAGCTGGTTCTGCGGATCAATGACGATCAGATCAAGACGCCCGCGACTGGCGAGCACATGCTCACGCGCTGTGAAGGCAGCGCTGAAGCTGGTCGTCTGAATCCTCGCCGGTGTCCAATGCTCGAAGAAGAGAGCCGTCGGGCCCTCGGCCGAGAGCCCCATCTCGCCGCTGCTGGCGGCGGCTGCGGCCAACAAAAGGTCTCGCAAGATTTGATCGCCGTGGCCATGACCTTCGCGCGGGTCCAGCATCCAGCCTTGGACGTCAGAGTGCTGGTTCTCGAGTAGATCGACTATGTCCAGTACGTCGTCGGCCGACCGTTGCAAGCCGACTAGTGTGCTCAGCGCAGGGTCCAGCATCAGTCTTTGCAGCTGTGTCTCTTCCATCGTCGCCTCCGGGTTGTAATTGGAGGGATAGCTTAGGGTGCCGCAAGCTCATGGGGTGAACCAGCACCTCCATTCTCGTTGCTGGTCCAGGACTGGAAACGGTAAATCCCTGACACTTGGGGCTCAGTCGGCTTCTTCAGCAGGTGCACCATGTCTCAACCGCGACATCCCGAGTTCGCCGCCTTCCTGGACGTCGTCATGGCGGACCAGCCGGCACAGCCCATGCTGCGACGTCCAGACGACGAGAAGGCGCGGCTGCTAGCACACGGCGTCCGGATGCTGGAACTCGAGGGGCTCACGGCGCACCTGGACGACCGCCAGCCAGGAGACTGCCACCTGTTGTTCAAGACGTGGCGCGACACTGGATACGCTCGCCTGTCGAGCACCGAACTTGCAACGTCGTACTTCCTGACGGCGCACGATCCGTGCGACAAACCGATTCTTTCGGCCATCGAGGTGCCGTTCTCGCGGGGGGTGGACGCGCTGATGA
>CAKZXL010000335.1 GCA_937883885.1 uncultured Aquincola sp.
AGCTGGTCGGGCTTGCTGCGGGCCTGCGCCAGCACGTCCTTCAGCGTGGCGGCTTCCAGCTTGGGGCTGGCGATCAGCACCAGGCCCTGGCGCATGGTGGGCGCCACCGGCACCAGATCCTTGGCCGCGTCGAACGGCAGCTTGCCGTAGATGAAGGGGTTGATGGTGAAGGCGGTGGAGACGTTGTAGAGCACGGTGTAGCCATCGGCCGGCGACTTGGCCACCGCGTCGCTGGCCAGGTTGCCGGCCGAGCCCGGCTTGTTGTCCACGATCACCGGCACGCCCAGCTTGCGCGAGGCGTATTCGCCGTAGATGCGTGCGAACACGTCGGGCGGCGTGCCGGCGGCAAAGCCGACCACGATGCGCAGCGGCCGGCTCGGCCAGTCGGCGGCCGCGGTCTGCGCCGTGGCCACGGGGGCGAGGGTGGCCAGGCCAGCGCCCAGCCCGAGGGTGGCGGCCCAGGCCGCGGCCGACGCCAGGGTGCGCCTGCGGGTACTGCTCATGCTGTGTCTCCGGTCGTTGTAGGTAGGGGTCGAACGCGGGGTCGTGGCTCAGGGCGGCGGCGGGCCGTCGTACTGCAGCTCGCGCGTGGCCTGGTACGACAGCGCAAAGCCGATCGAGCGCTCCAGCTCTTCGTTCAGGTGGGCGATCAGGCCGGCCGTGCGCGCCAGGATGGGCACGCCCTTGAGCGCCAGCAGCGGAAAGCCGATGCCCAGCAGCACCGCCGGGATAGCGGCCGAAACGTTGAGCTTGAGCGCCTTGCCCACCGCATCGGGCAGCACCCGTTCCACGGCTTCTGCCACCGCCACGTAGCGCAGGTCGGCGCCCGCTTGCTGCGCCACGCGGAAGAGGGCGTCCACCCGCGGGTCGCGCGCCTTGTGCAGCGGGTGGCCATAGCCGGGGATCTGCCGGCCGGCCTGGCGGTATTCGCGCACCACGGCCAGCGCCGCTGTGTCCAGGGCTGGGCCTTCGGCGCCGGCAGCGCGCTGGTCGATCTCATGGAACAGGCGGCCGGCGGTTTCGCTGGCGCCCAGGATCACCGAGCCGCAGCCCAGGATGCCGGCCGCCACCGCGCCCTGCAGCGCATCGGGCGCTGCCGCCAGCGTCATGCGGCTGGCCTGCACGCTGGGCACCAGGCCATGCTCGGCAATGGCCACCAGCGTGGCGTCCAGCACCGCGGTGGCGGCCGGCGTGGCTTCGCGGCCGGTCACCAGCAGGTGGAAGTAGTCGGTGAACGACACGCGGCCGATCAGCTGGCTGCACAGGTCGCGCCCGCGCACGGTGATGCTGTGTTCGTCCGAGGTGCAGATGGCGCTGCGGGGCACCGTCTCCTTGCCGATCTTCATGCCGCTCCTTCACGTTGAGTGGGAGCGAACGGTAAGCAGTGGCGGCGGCCACAAGAAGTGAAGAATTTCGATGTGGTCGATCTACGCTGTCGATGCATCAGCCCGCCGGCTGCAGGCTGCGCCCGAGCGCCGCCTTGCGGATCTCGCGCGCAAAGCTCTTGACGGCCGCGCTCTGGCGCGCCTGCCGCTGCCACAGCAGGCCGGGGGTGCGCATCGGGGTGGGGCTTTCCAGCGGCACGGTGCGGATGTCCTCGCGCGCCGGCACTGCATGGCGCGAAACGATGGCCGCCAGCCCGGTGCGCGCCACCAGGTCGATCATCGGCGCGATGGTGTTCATCTCGGCCGCCACCAGCGGCTCGGCGCCGCAGCTGGCCAGGCAGGCGTCCAGCATCGTGCGGGTGGTGAACACGCGCGGCAGCATCACCAGCGGCTGCCTGTGCAGCTCCACCATGCGCACCCGGCGGCGGCCGGCCAGCGCATGGCCGGCGCCTACCACCAGCACCATCTCTTCGCTGTACAGCGGCTCGAACCACAGCCGTCCCGGCTCGGCCGGCTGGTAGGCGATGCCCACGTCCAGCGTGCCTTCCAGCAGCCGCTGGGCGATGGCGTCGGCCGCCAGTTCCTCGACGCTGATCTTCACCGTGGGGTGGCGCGCCAGGAAGGCGGCCAGGCATTCGGGCACGAAGCCGAGGTTGAAGGTGTGGGTGGCGCCGATGCGCACCTCGCCAGTCAGCGCCCCGGCCGCACGCTTGAGTTCGCCCAAGCCCTGGTCCACCTCGCGCAGCGCCTTGGAGGCATAGCCCAGGAAGGTTTCGCCCGCTTCGGTCAGCAGTACGCGGCGGCCGATGCGGTCGAACAGCTCATGGCCCACTTCTTCTTCCAGCTGGCGGATCTGGTGCGACAGCGTCGACTGGGTGACGTGCACCCGTTCGGCCGCCCGGGTGAAGTTCAGGCACTCGGCCAGCGCGGTGAAGTAGCGCAGGTGGCGCAGTTCCATGGGCGGGTTTCCATCGATGCGGTGCATGGAATTTATCGAAGATCTTCACTTCTGCGCCAGCGCCTCGATGGTTATGGTGCGCCCCAACCACTACAAGGAGACATGCCCATGGCCGAAGCATCCGATGCCGTGCACAGCCTGACCGACGAAGTGCTGGCCCGGCTGGCCGGCTGCACCGATGCGCGTTTCAAGCAGGTGATGAGCGCGCTGGTCACCCATCTGCACGACTTCGTGCGGGCGGTGGACCTCACGGGCGAAGAATGGATGCAGGCCATCGAGTTCCTCACCGCCACGGGCAAGACCTGCACCGACAAGCGGCAGGAATTCATCCTGCTGTCGGACACGCTGGGCGTGTCGATGCTGGTGGTGGCGCTGGCCCAGGCCCGCGCCAGTGGCCAGGCCCAGGGCGCCACGCCGGCCACCGAAGCCACGGTACAGGGCCCGTACTACTGGGTGGGCGCGCCCGACCGGCCGCTGGGCTTCGACATCGGCGAAGGCGTGCCCGGCGAGCCGGCGCTGTACACCGGCCGCGTGACCGACACCGAAGGCCAGCCGCTGCCCGGCGCGCTGCTGGACGTGTGGTCGGGCGACGGCGAAGGCAACTACGACATGCAGATGGGCGAGCAGGCCGAGATGCGGGCCCGCGGGCGCTTTCGCACCGATGGCGAGGGCCGCTTCTGGTTCTGGTCGATCCGGCCCAGCTACTACCCGATTCCGATGGACGGGCCGGTGGGCCGCATGATCCACCGCATGGGCCGCGACCCCAACCGGCCGGGCCACATCCACATGATGGTGTCGGCCGACGGCCATGTGCCGGTGACCACGCACCTGTTCGTGGGCGACAGCCCCTACCTGGAGACGGACGTGGTGTTCGGCGTGCGCGACAGCCTGATCGTGCCTTTCGAACGGCATGAACCCGGCACCGCGGTCGACGGGCGGCCGATGCGCCGGCCGTACTGGTCGGCGCACTACGACTTCCGGCTGGCGCCGGCCGCGGGCTGACGAGGGCGCTGGCGGGCGGATGACCGCCCGCTTGGTCATGGATTGGTCATGGGTGGGGGCGGCGCGCAGCCGCACCATGCAGGCATCTCATCACAGCCTGCCACGCCTCATGCATACCCATCCTGCATCCGGGCCGGCCGCCTGCGCGGCGGTCGCCTGCCCGCCGCTGCACGCCGCAGCGCCCTTTGCCGACAGCGATCTCGCCCCGCTGCAGGACAGCGAAGCCGAAGCACGCGAGCGGCGCCTGCTGGCCCACCTGGCCCATGTGGCGCACGAGCTGCGCTCGCCGCTGCACGGGCTGGTGGGCCTGGCCCGCCTGACGGCCAGCGAAGCCAAACTGAGCCCCAAGCACCGCCGCTGGCTCGACAGCATCGCCCAGTGCGGCGAGCATCTCAGCCGCACCGTCAATGACCTGCTGGAGGTGGGCCTGGCCAGCAGCGCCGAAGTGACGCTGCGCCCGCAGCCGCTGCGCCTGTCGGCCTTGCTCAACGGCCTGGCCGAACTGGCGCGCGCCGAAGTGCGCAACCCGTCGGTGCTGGTGCGCACGCAGCTGCAGGGCGGCCATCCCACGGCCGACCCGGTGCTGTGGGTGGACGGCCAGCGCCTGCGTCAGCTGCTGCTGAACTTGCTGGGCAATGCGGCCCGCGCCACCGCCGAGGGCAGCATCAGCTTGAACTGCCACCGGGTGGGCCCGGCGCGCTGGTGCTTCGAGGTGGCCGACACCGGCCACGGCATGGACGCCGACCAGCTGGCCGAGCTGCTGCGCCAGGGCCATGCACTGGAGCTGTGGTCGCACGGCAGCCCCGAGCGCCGCGGCGGCCTGGGCCTGGTGATCAGCCGCCGGCTGGCCCAGGCGCTGGGCGGCGAGCTGGCGGTGCGCGGCACGCCCGGCGGCGGCAACACCTTCTGGTTCGAGATCGACGCGCCCGCCGCGCCGGCCGCTGCGTGAGGGATGTGGTGGACACCCGCCCCACCGATGCGCCGGCCACCGCCGCGCCATCCCCCACGCCGGCCCCACGCCCGCCGCTGATCCTGGCCACCGACGACGAAGGCCGGGTGCAGCATGCCAGCCCCGCCTTGCGCCAGCTGCTGGGCCGCAGCGCACGTGCGCTGGCCGGCCAGCCGCATGCGGCGCTCATCCATCCGCTGCAGCCGCCACGGGCCGAGGCCGACCTGTGGGCCACGCTGCGCGCCGGCCACCCCTGGGCCGGCCTGCTGGCCTACCGGCTGGCCGAAGGTGAGGCCTGCTGGATGCAGGTGCATGCCGCGCCCTTGCGGCGCGAAGGCCGCTGGGCCGGCCACCTGCTGCTGCACAGCCGGCCGGTGGAGGCCGACGCCGCGCTGGACCACCGGCTGCACCGCTGCGCGCTGCGCGCCAGCGCACCGGGCCTGCAGCCGGCGCTGCAAACGCAGGCCTGGTCGCTGCCGCTGATGTGGCGACTGCGCCTGGCGGCGGCCGGCCTGGCGGCCCTCGGCATGGCCGGCGGCTGGCTGGGCGGCCTGGCGGGTGCTGCGTTGGGCGGGCACCTGGCCGTGTGCGCGGTGGGCGGGCTGCTGCTGGCCGGCTGGCTGCGGCGGCAGGTGTGGGCGCCGTGGCGGCTGGCGCAGCAGCAGGCGCTGGCACTGGTCGCCGGGCATGCGCTGGGCGCGGTGCACCCGGCCGCGCCCGCGGGGTCGTGCCCGGGCGCTGAGCAGGGCCTGCTGCACCGCGCGCTGCAGCAGGCCGGCTGGCAGCTGCAGGCGCTGCGCGACGAGCTGGGCCCGCAAGTGCATCGGCTGTGCGCCGCCACCCGCGGCCTGGCCCACGACAGCGACGACCTGGGCCAGCGCACCGAGCTGGCAGCCGCCGCGCTGCAGCAGACCGCCGCCACGCTCGACCAGCTGGGCCTGGACCACGTGCGCGAGGCCATGGCCCGGCTCGACGATGCCACGCAGGACAACGCCGCCCGCACCGACCGCTGCCGGGCGGCTGCGGCCGCCCTGGCGCGCCAGGCGCAGCAGCTGTCGGAATCCTTCGCCTTGTTCGTGGACCACCGGCAAGGCTGAGCCTTTCAGTCCTGCGGCCCGCCGGCCAGCGCCTGGCGCAGCTGCCGCACCAGCGGCCCCAGCAGGCGGCTGGTGCCGGCGGCCCGCAGCAGCACCATGTCGTAGAGCGGCAGCGTTTCGCGCAGCGGCAGCGGGCGCACCGCGCCGGCCGCGCCTTCACCCAGCAGCGCCGGATGGGGCAGCACCGCCAGCAGGTCGGTCTGCGCCAGCAACTGCACCAGGCTGCCGTAGTCGGCGCATTGCACCTGCACCTGCGGCGGCGGCAGGCGCCGCACCTCGAAGGCTTCGGTCAGCACATCCACCGGGCCGGCCACCGCGGCGCCCACAGCCGCAAAGCAGGCCGACTGCAGATCCTGCAGCCGCTGCGTGCCGGCCAGCGGATGGCCGCGCCGGCCGTACACCCGCGGCGTCAGGCGGTACAGCGGCTGCACCGACAGGCCTGTCGGCATCGGCCCGCGTGGCCGCGGCGTGATCGCCAGGTCCAGCGCGCGGCGCTGCAGGCCGGCGATCAGCTGGCCCTCGTCGGCGCTGCGCATGGCCAGCCGGCGGCCGGGCCCGGCGCCGCACCAATGCGCCACCAGCAGCGGCCCGCACACCCGCGCGGCCGAGGCGGTGAGCCCCACCCGCAGCAGCGCCGGATCGGCCGCGGCCGATGCTGGCGGCAGCAGGTCTTGCAGCTGCTCTTCCAGCCCATGGCTGTGCCGGGCCAGCTGGCGGGCACGGGCATTGGGCCGCAGGCGGCGGCCTTCACGCTCAAACAGGTTTTCGCCCAGCCGGGCCTGCAGCTGCTGCAGGGCCTGCGACACGGCGGGCTGCGACACGCCAGCCGCCGCCGCAGCGGCCGCGAAGGTGCCGTGTTCCACCACCAGCCGCAGGTAGCGCAAGGACGTCAGATTCATAAGCGCATCTTATGTAATCGGCACGCCAGCGGCTTGCTGCCTCATCGCGTGGCGGCGATGCTGCGGACCTTGTCACCAACGCTTGGCCACTCATGAGCACCGCCCTCGACACCGTCCGCCGCTACCTGCGCCACCTGCACGAGGGCGATACCGCCGGCCTCGTCAGCTGCTTCGAGCCCGACGGCGTGGTGCATTCGCCCTTCCTCGGCACCTTGGCCGCCCAGCCGTTTTTCGACAAGCTGGCCGCTTCGTCCAGCGGCAGCGTCATCACGCCGATCGACCTGCTGGTGTCGGCCGACGCAGCGCCCGGCGCGCAGCGCGTGGCCGCCTGGTTCCGCTACGACTGGACGCTGCGCGACGGCCAGCAGCTCAGCTTCACCTGTGTGGACGTGTTCAGCTTCGGCCCGGGCAGCGACCGCATCGCGCAGATGCACATCGTCTACGACACCCACCCGCTGCGTGAGCAGGTGGGTGACAAGTACGCGATCTCAGGCGGCTGAAGCGCCGGCCGGCCGGCGCGCGCGCCAGGCCAGCCCGGCCAGGCCCAGGGCCATCAGCGCCCAGGTGCCCGGCTCGGGCACGGCGGCCACCGCAAAGCCGGCCTGCGCAAAGTGCTGGGCCGACTGGCCCAGGCCGGTGGTGGCAGCGTTGCTCACCAGTTGCAGGTCGAGCGTGCTCACGCTGCCCGCCGCCAGCGTGAATTCGAAAGACTGCAGGCCGGTGGCCGAGAAGCTCTGGTTCAGCAGCGTGCTGCTGCTGCCGTTGAGGCTGCTGGTCAGCAGCACCGTCAGCAGGCCGCTGGTGCTGCCGCCGCTCGCGGTTGCCGTGCTGCCGAAGTCGAAGCTGAAGCGCAGCCGGCCGCTGTCGGCAAAGCTGCCGACGAAGCGCGCCTGCGCTTCGGCGCTGGCGGCGCCGCCTGTGCTGTCGGCATAGGTGAACGCAGTCAGCAGGCCGTCTTCGGCCACCGCGCTGGCATTGGCAAAGTCCTGCAGGCCGGCGGCATTGGCCAGGGTTTGCAGCGGCAACGGGGTGGTGGCGCTGCTGTCCGCCAGGCTGTCGGTCAGGCCTTCGGCCGTGGCGGTGGCCGAGGTGGTGTAGCTGCTGCTGGTGAAGCTGAAGGCCCACACCGGGGCGCTGGCGGTGGCGGCCAGCAGGGCCAGGGCGGCGGTGCCTGCCGATGTCGGGCATGGCCACCTACACCCCGGGCATGGAGATCTCCGGCGGCTCGCTGGGCCAGGGCCTGGCCATCGGCGTGGGCATGGCGCTGGGCCTCAAGCACATGGGCAACCCGGCCTTCGTCTACAACTCCATG
>CAKZXL010000336.1 GCA_937883885.1 uncultured Aquincola sp.
AGCTTGCGTTCGCTGGTTTCCAGGTTGGTCAGCAGCCGCAGCTGCTCCAGCACGTCGGCCGAGAGGTTCTGCGCCTCGTCGATCACCAGCACGCTGTTGCGTCCGGCCGCATGCGCCTGCAGCAAGAAGGCGTTGAGCGTATCCACGTAGTCCTTGACCGTCGCGCCAGCGCCGGCCGGCGGCGGGGCGATGTGGAACTCGTCGCACACGGTCTTCAGCAGCTCCAGCACCGAGAGCTTCGGGTTGAAGATGTACGCCACGTCGCAGTTCGCCGGGATCTGCTCGAGGAAGCAGCGACACACGGTGGTCTTGCCGGCGCCGATCTCGCCGGTCAGCAGCACGAAGCCGCCGCCCCCGCCCAGCCCGTACAGCAGGTGGGCCAGTGCCTCCCGGTGACGCTCGCTCATGAAGAGGTAGTGCGGGTCGGGCGCGATGGAAAACGGCGCTTGCTTCAGGCCGAAGAACTTCTCGTACATGGGGGCCGGTGTGGTCAACGCGGGCCGGGCGGCGCATCGGCCCGGTCTGCCCGCGAGGATAGCGGCGCCGGCGTGGGTCCGGCGACGGCGCGGCGAGCGGGCGCGGGCAGCGGCTCGGCCGGCGCATCGGCCCCCTGCTCGGCTGCCATGCCGCGGCGGCGGAACAAGGCCGCGCGGGCCAGCAGCAGGCTGGTGATGGGCGCGGTGATGGCCAGCAGCACCGGGATGATCCAGGCCGACAGCACCGGCCGCTCCTGCAGGGCCGAGAAGTACAGCGCCGAGGCCAGTGCCACGCACCAGCTGCCCAGCGTGATGGCCAGCGCCGGCGGGTGCATGCGCTGGAAGAAGTCGGGCAGGCGCAGCAGGCCCACGGCGCCGGCCAGCGCCAGCAGCCCGGCCGCCACCAGCAGCGCAGCCACGGTGTAGTCGATCCACCAGGCCATCACTCGATCACCTCGCCGCGCAACAGGAAGCGCGCCAGGCCGATGGAGGTGATGAAGCCCAGCATCGCCACCAGCGTGGCCGCCTCGAAGTACATGCTGCTGTGGTGGCGCAGGCCCAGCACCAGCATCAGCAGCAGCGCAGTGATGGTGAGGTAGTCCAGCGCCAGGATGCGGTCCTGCGCGCTGGGGCCGATGAACAGGCGTATCAGCGTGATCACCATCGCCAGCGCAAAGCAGCCGAAGGCGATCAGCATCGCGGTCCACAGCACGGGCGAGATCGCGGCGTTCATTCGAAGATCTCCTGCAGCGGGCGCTCGTAGTGCTGGTGGATCTCGGCCACCAGCGCCGCTTCGTCGCCCAGGTCGAACACATGCAGCAGCAGCGTGCGGCCGTCGGGCGACAGCTCGCACCACACCGTGCCCGGGATGACCGCCAGGATGATGGCCAGCGCGGCCAGCGCATTGGGGTCGCGCAGCATGATGGGCACCTGCACGAAGCCCGAGCGCGGCCAGCGCTGCGGCCCGCCGAAGGCGCCGCGCAGCGTGCCGTGCAGCACCCGCAGGTTGGAACTCACCACGTCGCGCGCCACCCGGGCCAGCAGCCGCAGCACCACGCCGGGCCGGCCCACCTTCACCCGCCCCGGCCGCAGCGATGCGGTGAGCAAGGGCGCGCCCAGCGCCACCACCGCGCCCAGCAGCCACTGGCCCAGCGAGCTGGCATCGGCCAGCAGCAGCCACAGCACCAGCAGCAGGGCCGACAGCAGCGGCGCGGGCACGAGGCGCCTCATGGCCGCACCCCCACCTTGTCGTCGCTGGGCTGCGGCAGCGGCTGCGTGGTCATCACCGCGTTGATGTAAAGCGATGGCTTTTGCAGCGCCTCGGCGGTGGCGCGGGTGTAGCGCAGCACCGCCTCGGCATGCACCGTCAGCAGCACGCAGGCCAGCAGCAGGCCGGCGATCGGCGCGCATTCGATGATCTTCAGGTGCGGCGCGGGGCGGTGCAGCGGCGTCCAGAAGTAGCGGATGCCCGCGCCGGTGAGCGACCACAGCGACAGCAGGCCCGAGACGATGAGCATGGCCAGCAGCAGCCAGGCCTGGCTGGACGTGGCTTCGGGCTGGAAGTTGCCCAGCCCCTGGCCGTTGAGCAGTGCCGACAGCATGCTGAACTTGGCCACGAAGCCCGACAGCGGCGGCATGCCGGCCACCAGCAGCGTGCAGGCGATGAAGCTCACGCCCAGAAAGGCCATGGCCGCCGGGATGGCGCGGCCGGTCAGCGGCTCGCCGGTCTCGTCGAACTCCGACGGTTCCAGGTCTTCGGCCGGAAAGGCCAGGCTGCGGGCATCGGCCTGCGCGCCTTCGGCCTCGATCTGGCGCGAGCGCTCGATCAGCTCGGCCAGCAGGAACAGCGCGGCCAGCGCCAGCGTGGAGCTGAGCAGGTAGAACAGCGCCCCCGCCGTGATGCCCGGCTGCGCGAAGCTGATGGCCGCCATCAGGGTGCCCGAAGACACCACCACCGCCAGCGCCGCCAGCCGGTCGATCTTCTGCGAAGCCAGCATGCTGAGCGCGGCGACCGCCAGCGTGGCGATGCCGGCCAGCAGCAGCCAGCGCCCGCCGAAGTAGGCCGAGTCGCCGGCACCGGCCGGGAACATCAGCGAC
>CAKZXL010000337.1 GCA_937883885.1 uncultured Aquincola sp.
GCGCGCCTGCTGGGCGTCAAGGACACCGGCGGCGCGGTGGAGGCGCTGGTCGAGCGCGTGCTGCCCGGCCATGAAGTGCTGGCCCACCTGCGCGCCAGCAAGTCGCCCAAGCCCGGCGCACAGCTGCGGTTTGCCGACGCCTTCGATGCCCAGGTACTGGGCCGCGGCGGGCCCGACAACTCGCTGTTCCACCTGCGCCTGCCCGAAGACCCGTTCGCGCTGCTGGCGCAGCACGGCCATGTGCCGCTGCCGCCCTACATCACCCATGCCGACGATGCGGCCGACGAGGCGCGCTACCAGACCGTGTTCGCCAGCCGGCCCGGCGCGGTGGCGGCGCCCACGGCCTCTCTGCACTTCGACCAGCCGGTGCTGGACGCGCTGGCCGCCATGGGCGTGAAGACCGCCCGCGTGACGCTGCACGTGGGCGCCGGCACCTTCCAGCCGGTGCGCACCGACGACCTGGCCGAGCACAAGATGCACAGCGAGTGGTTCGAGGTGACCGAGGCCACGGTGCAGGCCATCGCGCAGACCCAGGCCGCCGGCGGCCGCGTGATCGGCGCCGGCACCACCACGCTGCGCGCGCTGGAATCGGCCGCGCTGGGTGGCACGCTGCAGGCCGGCGCGCGCGAGACCTCGCTCTTCATCACGCCCGGCTTCCGCTTCCACGTGGTGGACGTGTTGCTGACCAACTTCCACCTGCCCAAGAGCACGCTGCTGATGCTGGTCAGCGCCTTCGCCGGCCATGAGCACGTGCGCGCCCTCTACCGCCACGCCATCGAGGCGCGCTACCGCTTCTTCAGCTACGGCGACGCGATGCTGCTGCAACGCAGCGCCTGAAAGTTTGCATGCTTGAGTTTGATTTGCTGGCCACCGAAGGCCATGCACGCCGTGGGCGCCTGCGCCTGAACCACGGCGTGGTTGAAACCCCGATCTTCATGCCCGTGGGCACCTACGGCACCGTCAAGGGCGTGAGCGCCCGGTCGCTGCACGAGATGGGCGCCCAGATCATCCTGGGCAACACCTTCCACCTGTGGATGCGCCCCGGCCTGGACGTGATGCAGCAGTTCGGCGGGCTGCACCGCTTCGAGGGCTGGCACAAGCCCATCCTCACCGACAGCGGCGGCTTCCAGGTGTGGAGCCTGGGCGAGATGCGCAAGATCAGCGAGGAGGGCGTCAAGTTCGCCTCGCCGGTCAATGGCGACCGGCTGTTCCTCACGCCCGAGGTGAGCATGCAGATCCAGACGGTGCTCGACTCCGACATCGTCATGCAGTTCGACGAGTGCACGCCCTACGAGACCAAGGGCCACATCACCACCGAGGCCGAGGCGCGCAAGTCCATGGAGCTCAGCCTGCGCTGGGCGCGCCGCTGCCAGGCCGAATTCGCGCGGCTGGAAAACCGCAACGCGCTCTTCGGCATCGTGCAGGGCGGCATGTTCGAGAACCTGCGCGAAGCCTCGCTGGAAGCGCTGGTGGAGATGAACTTCCCCGGCTACGCGGTGGGGGGCGTCAGTGTCGGCGAGCCCAAGGACGAGATGCTGCGCATCATGGCGCACACGCCGCACCGGCTGCCGCCGCACAAGCCGCGCTACCTGATGGGCGTGGGCACGCCCGAAGACCTGGTGGAAGGCGTGGCCCAGGGCGTGGACATGTTCGACTGCGTGATGCCCACCCGCAATGCACGCAACGGCCACCTGTTCACCCGCTTCGGCGACCTGCGGCTGCGCAACGCCCGCTACAAGACCGACGAGCGGCCGATCGACCCCACCTGCCGCTGCATGGCCTGCGCCGGCGAGCCGGGCACCGGCGTGGGCGCGGTGAGCCGCGCCTACCTGCACCACCTCGACCGATGCGGCGAGATGCTGGGCCCGATGCTGACCACCATCCACAACCTGCATTACTACCTGAACCTGATGCAGGAGGTGCGCGACGCGCTGGACGCCGGCCGCTTCGAGGCCTTCCGCGCCCAGTTCAAGGCCGACCGGGCGGTCGGCCTACAGACCTAGCACCGATCGCTTACCAGAACTGCCACTGCCCGGTGGCCACCACCCAGATGCCCAGCACGCCGTTGGTCACGGCATGGGCGATCACCGGCACCCACAGCTTGCCGGTGCGCACGTACAGCAGCGCATAGGCCAGGCCGGCCACGATGGCGGCCAGCCACAAGGTGTGCGCCAGCATGAACACGAAGGTGGACAGCACGATGGCCTTGACGCCCACGCGGGCCGGGTCCACGGCCTCGAACTGCGGGCGGGCCAGCCAGCGCATCAGGTAGCTGCGCCAGAACAGCTCTTCCATCACCGGCACCAGCAGCGCGGCGCCGATCCAGCGCACCACGATGAGCGGCCAGTCCAGGCCGCCGGCGGCGTTCAGCGGCACGAAGGCGGCGCTGGGCTCGCCCAGCTGCATCCAGGGCGCGTCCAGCTGGATCCACAGCAGGAAGACGGCCAGGCCGGTGCCGATGGCCAGCGCCCATTCGCGCGCCTGGGGCCATGTCTGCCGGGCCAGCTCGCCGTACTGGCGGCGGAAGTGCCATAGCAGCCCGCCGACCGCGGCCACGGTGATGCCGTAGACCCAGCGCGGGTCGAAGCCGGCATCGGCCGGCAGTGCGCCGCGCAGCGCCAGCAGCAGCATGAAAAGCGCGAAAGGGGCGATCCGCGCGATGGCGGCAGGGCTGAACGTCATGATCCTGTCGAAGGCGGCTCGTATCGTCCGAGTATCCCGGGCTGCCGTGACACCACGCGCCGCGCGAATCGGTGGTGACGCGCACGGAACTTGCGGATGCCGGATGGAAATGCTGCTGAATTGCAACTGAACGTTTCCTGAATTTCAGTGCCGGGGCGCTTGTTACAAGGGCAGAATGCGCGGACAAAGCGCACCACAACGCAGCGCGGAGACCACATTCGTGGAATCTTTCGCACAAGCGAGCGACGATTTCTGATCCGTCTTCCTCAACTCTTGCTACAGGTTTGTTGCTGGGGCCGGGTCAGAATTCATACAAGAGATCAACAGGGGTGGGGGTGTGAACTTGAGACCCGGCATGACAGAGGCGTCGAACACGATCATCGGCGCGACCTTCCAGCCGCATCGGATGGCGGCGGACGTGGAGCCGGAAACGGCCAGGCCGCGGCTATTCAAGATCCGGGGCGCCAACTCGCATGGCCAGCGCAGCTCGGCCAACATCCTGATCAAGCGGCGCTACGCCTGGCGCGGCTACCAGAACGCCGGCCTGCCCGAGAACCAGACGCCCAACCGCGTCACCCTCACCGCCACCGACCACGACGCCATCATCGGCACCATCACCGTGGGCCTCGACGGGCCGGAAGGCCTGCACGCGGAAGACACCTTCGGCCC
>CAKZXL010000338.1 GCA_937883885.1 uncultured Aquincola sp.
AAGGTCAGCAGGTCGCCGGTGTCGAAGTCGATGAACAGCAGCCCGGCGCGCTCGTCCACCATCAGGTTGCCCAGGGTCATGAACATCTGGTTGCCCGAATAGTCGGGCAGCAGCAGCGTGTGTGCGTCCTCCACCTTCACGAAGCCCGCAGGTCCGCCGCGGTGCGACACGTCGGCCCCCCCGGCCGGCCGATCGGTGGTGGCGGGTGCGCGAGTGGCGATGAACAAGGTGTCGGCCCGCGCCACCAGTGCCTGGGCTGCGGCGTCCAGCGTGGGCAGCGCCTGCGGTGGCGGCGGTGCGGGCGGCATGGCCTTGTCGGCTGGCGCCACCGGCGCGCGGCGCTGGATGTACTGCGGGCAGTTGCCCACCGATTGCGTGATGTGCACGGCAAAACCACCGGCCTGCACCGCGCCCACCACACCGTTGGCGCGGTTGCGCCGCCGCGTGGCCGGCTCGATGCCCAGCAGGCCGATCTCTGCGCCCGGATGCAGGCCGCCCGCCATCGGGTCGCCCGGCAGCGGCAGCGCGTGGATGTGCAGCTGCTGTGCATCGGTCGCCTGCACGAAGCCGGGTGCACCCGCCAGCACCGAGGCCCAGGGCCGGCCCTGCGCATCGGCCATGCCGGCCAGCAGCATGGGCAATTGCTCGAAGAAGCGCTGGTGCTGCTCGGGCAGGTGGTCGCGGATCACGCGTGGGCCGATCTCGGCCATGCGAGCCTGCATGCCGGCCAGCCGCTGCACGGCCTGCTCGCCTTCATGGAAGGGGTGGTGAAGGGTGGCCATGAGCTTCAGGCCGCCAGGCCGACCGCGGTCTTGGGCAAGGGCACGAAGCCCGGCAGCGCCTCGATGCGCTGCAGCCAGGCGCGCACGGCCGCATAAGGCGCCAGGTCCACGTTGCCTTCGGGCGCGGCGGCGATGTAGCTGTAGCCGGCGATGTCGGCGATGGTCGGCGCCTGGCCCGCCAGAAAGCTGCGCGTGGCCAGCAGCGGCTCCATCACGGCCAGCAACTGGTGGGCGCGGTTGATGGCGCCATCGGCATCGAGCTGGGCGCCGAACACCGTGACCAGCCGCGCTGCCGCCGGCCCGAAAGCGATGGGCCCGGCCGCCGCCGACAGCCACACCTGCACCGCGGCCTGTGCTTCGGGCGCGGCCGGCAGCCAGCGGCGGGCCGGGTCGTAGCGGGTGGCCAGGTACACCAGGATGGCGTTGGAGTCGTGCACCACGGTGCCGGCGTCGTCGATCACCGGCACCTGGCCGAAAGGATTCAGGCGCAGGAACTCCGGGCGCTTGTGCTCGCCCCGCTTCAGGTCGACAGCGACCAGACGATGCGGCAGACCCATCAGGCTCAAGGCCAGCTGCGCGCGATGGGCATGGCCCGACAAGGCGAAGTGGTACAGGGTGATGGGGGCGGTTGGGGTGCTGGTCATCGAAGGCTCCTGGTTGGCGCCGCCAGGCAGCGGCGGCATGGAACGCACTGTGGCCGCCAGCGGCTGGCAGCAGAAGCCGCGCGCCGCACAAGTCAGTGTTTCCGGCGCCGGAAGAATGCAACGGGGCGCTCGTTCAAGGCCGCTGATCGGCGGCCGACACTTCCCAGCTCAAGCCCTTGCGCGGCAACAGCCGGACGGCGCGGCGCTCCACATCGAACAAGGCCATGTCCTCGTCGGACACGTCGATCACATAACCGCGGGCCACGTCGGTCCCGTCGCGGGTGATAAGGACGCACCGCTGCTTCGAAGCCTGGCAGCCCAATGCAAAGTCGGCCTGCAGGTGCTGCGCCCTGGCCAGCCCGGCGCCTTCGCCCACCAAGCCGGGCACGGCGAGAAAGAGCGCGGCTGCGAACAGGCTGACCAGCGGCGCCAGCACCAGCAACACCAGGCCCAGCCCGAAGTGGCCGAGAGGCTTGCGCCAGTGGTGAGGAACCATGTGCAGGCGCTGGAAGAATGCATGGACCTTGGTTTCCACCGGCAGCAGCGCAAGGGTGATGTAGGCCGCCAACGCCGCAGCCGCGCCCCCCGCAGCCAGAGTCGTCCACGAGACCCGCGCGCCGGCGCGCGGCGGGGATGAAGCTGTGTCGGTCGTCATGCCCGGACTGTATGGGCCGCCCAGCATCACCAAAACTTGTCATCGCCCTTAAACATTTCTCGTTGGACGCTGCCCAGCCCTTGCCCGACAGTCGCTCGCAAGCCCACCTTCTTGACGAGGACGACACCGATGAAACGC
>CAKZXL010000339.1 GCA_937883885.1 uncultured Aquincola sp.
ATGAAGCGCGAAGTCCTTCGGCTCGGCGGCTACCGGCAGGAGTTCTTCATCACCCAGACGCCGCACCTCGCGGCGATGGCCGATGCAATCATCGACCTGGATGCCATGCAGGTCGATGCACGGGCGGGCGAAGGTGCTGCCCTCGGATGACACGAACTACTCGGGTTCACAGTAGAGCCGAACTGCCATAGGTTCGACTTTGCCGGGGACGGTTTCCCCGGAAGGAGATCCTCATGGAGCAGTTGTTCGTGCGCCCGCGAGCGCAGATGCGGATGCACGATGGCCCGCTGGGCGGGCACATCGATGCCTTCATCGACTCATTGGCAGCCAAAGGCTACAGCCGCGACTCGCGACGCCGCTCCGCGTGGCTGGTTGGAGACTTCAGCCGCTGGCTGGATCTACGTGGCATCGCCGCGGCAGCAGCAAGCCAAGACTTGGTCGATGCCTTCTTGCGCGGCCGCAAGCGCCGTCGTGCCCCGAGGGTCGAAGACCGTCCCACTCTGCTGCGACTACTCGCGCATCTCGAACTGTCGGGCGTCATTTGCGTGCCCTCACCCGAGCACACTCCAACCGCGGCCGAGCAGATCGAGGCCGAGTATGTCGACTACATGCGCCACGAGCGCAACCTGGCGCCTGCAACCATCCGCTCCAACAGGATCGAAGCAAGGAACCTGTTGACATCCCTGTTCGCCGACGGGCCTTTGTCGTTCGACACCGTTGCGGCGCGGGACGTCATGGACCACGTCAGGCGGGCGACGAAGGCGTGCCGCCCGAACTCTGCATGCCGAGTCGTCGGCGGAGCTCGGGCGTTCTTGCGGTTCGCGCTCTACCGCGGCTGGCTCGACACCGACATGTCTTCGCACATCCCGGCGCCGGCCGTTTGGTCGCAGTCGTCGATACCGCGCGCGCTTCAGGACGATCAGGTGCTGCGCACCCTCGCTCAATGCAATCGGGCGACACCGAGTGGGTGCCGAGACTACGCGGTCATCCTCCTGCTTGCGCGGCTCGGGCTGCGGGCTGGCGAGGTCGTAGCTCTCCAACTGAAGGACATCGACTGGCAAGCCGGCGAACTCCAGGTTCGCAATGGGCAAACCCGAGTCGATCGCCTCCCGCTTTCACACGACGTGGGCCAAGCGCTGGCGCAATACTTGAGCGATGCTCGACCACGCTGTTCCTCCCGGCAGGTCTTCGTCCGCGCACAGGCACCGATGGAAGGATTCTCCAGCGGGACCGCTATTGCAGCGATCGTCCGCCGCGCGCTTCAGCGCGCCGGCATCGATGCGCCGAGCAAGGGAGCGCATGTGCTCCGTCACACCTTGGCCACTCGACTGCTGCGCGAGGGGTCATCGTTGCCCGAGATCGGTGAGGTGCTGCGTCACCGCCAGCAGCAGACGACGACGATCTATGCGAAGGTGGACTTGACCTCCCTGCGAGCCATCGCTCCTTCTTGGCCCGGAGGTGTGCAATGACGCCGCTGAGACAGGCCGCGGCCGACTACCTGGTGCTCCGGCGAGGGCTCGGCTTCAAGCTTCGAGCGAACGAAGACGCGCTGATCGAGTTCACAGACTTTCTCGACCGGCGCGGCGCCACGACCATCACGGCAGCCGCTGCCGTGGAGTGGGCTGTGAGCAACCCGTCCACACGTCCTGGTTTCGCTGCCGATCGGTTGCGGCGCATTCGCGGGTTCACGCGCTATCACCGGTTGTCCGATCCCGCCACGGAGGTGGCGCCCGCCAACCTCCTGCCTTCGCATCGGCATCGGCGACGGCCGTACCTCTACTCCGATGACGAGCTCGCACGCTTGATGGCATGCGCCTCGAAGCTGCCTCCCGTCGACGGCCTGCGAGGGGCGACCTACAACTGCCTCCTGGGGCTGCTCAGCGTCACCGGGATGCGGCTCGGTGAGGCGATCCGCCTCGAGGTCCGCGATGTCGATTTCGACCAAGGCTTGCTGACCATCCGGCAGACGAAGTTCGGCAAGTCCCGCCTGTCTCCGATTGCCGAATCGACCAAGTCAGCACTCGCGGAATACCGCGCGCAACGCGATCGCTTCGCCAAGCGGCTGGCCCCGCCGCAGTTCTTCATCTCCGGTCGGCGGACGGCACTCGACTCCGGACACATCCATCGGACCTTCTATCAGTTGCTCGACCAGGCGGAGGTGCACGCTCCCGCGGGTGCTCCACGCCCTCGGCTGCATGACCTGCGACACCGCTTCGCTATCGAGACGTTGTTGCGCTGGTACCGAGCCGGCCAGGATGTCGAGCGGCACCTGCCGACGTTGGCAACCTTTCTGGGTCATGTGCGCATCGAGCACACCTACTGGTACCTCAGCGCGTGCCCCGAGCTGATGGGCCACGCACTCGCCCGGCTCGAGCGTCACTGGGAGAAGCTGTCATGACGGCCGCAACTGGCAGTCTTGCTGTGCTGCTGGAAGGGTTCTTCACCCGCAGACTCATGCAACAGCGGCAGGCGAGCGCGCACACGATCGCGTCCTATCGCGACACCTTCCGGCTTTTTCTCAGGTTCGCCCAGAAGCGCCTCAAGATCGCCCCGAGCGCGCTGGCGTTGGAGCAACTCGACGCGCCGCTGATCGCGGCGTTCCTTGCCGATCTGGAACACGAACGCGGCGTGAGCGCCAGAAGCCGGAACCTGCGGCAGAGCGCGATTCGATCGTTCTTTCAGTACACCGCATTCGAATCGCCTGGCCATGCGAGCCTGATCCAGCGCGTCCTGGCAATTCCCAGCAAGCGATGCACTCGCAAGCAGGTGTGCCATCTGACACGCGAAGAGGTCGAAGCCTTGTTGGCGGCGCCCGATCGCTCCACCTGGTCGGGGCGTCGCGACCATGTCTTGTTGTTGCTTGCGGTTCAGACCGGGCTGCGTCTGTCCGAGATGACCGGCCTTCGAACCACCGATGTGAGACTCGGCAGCGGCGCCCACGTTCACGTGCTCGGCAAGGGACGCAAGGAGCGTTGCACGCCGCTGGCCAAACAGACGCAAGCAGCCTTGCGTTCCTGGATGAGCAACGATTTGGAACCTGGACCCGCTGTTCTGTTCCCGAGCACCAGAGGCGGTCGCCTCAGTGCCGACGGTGTCCAGTACCTCGTGGCCAAGCATGTGGCCACGGCCACCAAGGTCTTCCCGTCCTTGGCGCGCAAGCGCGTGACGCCACATGTGCTGCGCCACACCGCGGCGATGGAACTCCTTCAAGCCGGAGTCGACCGGTCTGTGATCGCGATGTGGCTCGGCCACGAATCGCTGGAGACCACGCAGATCTACCTCGATGCCGATCTGACGTTGAAGGAGCGTGTGCTGGACAAGGTGGTGCCTCTCAACGTGCGTGCCCGGCGCTATCGGCCCGATGATCAGTTGATGGCGTTCCTCAGCGGGCTGTGAACTGATGGCAGTTCTCCATCGATGTGCAAATGTTGCCGGCCGTCGCCGCGAGAGCGGCGGCGACCATGCGGGCGAACGTCGGTCGATCATGACGGGCGCGGTCAGTTCGTTGGGCCACACCAGCAGACGCTCACGGTTCCCGAACGATCTATTGGGGACCGTGGGACTGCGGGCCCGGACATTGGCAATGGCTACGAAGGGATCGTTGGGCGCTGGCGCGCGAAGGATCACTGCGCTCGCAAAGCTGCCGCTCGCTCTTCTGTCGTCGCTGCGCCGCGTCGGCATCGCGTCGTGTGGCCCGAGTTCGCGTTTGGGAACGTCGGACCACCAGTTCATAGGGTCCATGTCGTCTCGGCGCGATGGGTTTAGCGGGTAGTAGATCCGGCTGCCCTGCTTCGGCGCTTCACCACCGACCAACAGAAGGACCTCCGAATCCGTGCTTCCTCGTTCCCCTCGGCATGGGGAATGGAAGGGTCGCTCCAACAGGGCCTGGGCTGCGGCGACCCGTTCGCGTCTCAACCAGTGCTTGGGCCCAATGCCCACCTGCGCGCCGAAGTGGCGCAAGAAGTTGCTCGGGCTCATTGCCACACGCGCAGCCATGTTCTCCATCCGCAAGGGACCGCTGAGACGGGTGCGGGCCCCATTCGAGTACCGGCGCTTAGGCCGCATTCGTAAATGTGGACATCAGGTACTCATCGACGTACCGCCCATTGACCAGCAAAGAGCTGCGTTTCGTGCCCTCGATCTCAAAACCGTGCCGCCGATACAGCGCCACGGCGCGCTCGTTCGAAGTGTGAACCGTCAGCTCGACCCGGACGAGCCCGGACAGGCGGGCCCATATCAATGCTTCGGTGAGAAGGGCAGAGCCTGCGCCGCGGCCCCAGTGTGACCGACGTACACCCAGGGCAAGGCTTGTAGCGTGGCGGACCCGGTTCACTGGGCCTCCCATGGCGTTGAGGAAGCCGATCGCTGCGCCGTTGTCGACTGCAAGCAGGCAACAAGAGTTCTTGGCTGCGTTGAGTCGCTCAATGCGCTTGCGCTCGTCTTCCACCGAATCCTTGAACTCGCGCGGTTCCCAAAGCATGTACTCGGTCTCTTCGAACACGATGTGTCGAAGTGCCAGTAGCTCTGCGGCGTCGTCTTCGGTCGCTGGACGAATCAAGACGGTGTCGGTCATGTGGTGCCCAATGCGTCACCCAAGCTGGCTCGCAGCAGATTCCCCTACTTGGCGCCGCATGATGACGCGCACTTTGCCGGCACTTTTGGCCTGAGTCTCTGCGCAGTGTGCGAATCCGGCACGGGTGAAAAGCCCAGTCGTTCCCGTGAATGCCAACGCGGCGCTGACTCGCTCACCGTTGGTTTCGATAGGGTAGGCCTCAATCATGTCGGCACCCTGCGATGCTGCGTAGGCAACGGCACCCTCGACAAGTGCGCGTGAAACCCCCTGACGGCGATAGCCCGCTCGAACGACAAGGCAGACAATGCTCCAGACCGGCAAGCCATCCAGAAACTGAATCGTCTTGGATCGCATGAGACGCTCGAAGTCCGTACGTGGGCCTACGGCGCACCAGCCTGCGGGAACGCCATCGACGTACGCCAAGACCCCGGGGGCACAGTCTTGTTCGCACATCTTGCGAAGCCGCATCGGTCTCGCTTCTCCACTCAGAACGCTGTTCTCAGCGTTCGAAAGGCGATAAGTCAAGCACCAGCAGGCCTGCGCACTGCCTTGCTTGGGGGCGAGCACGGCGCGGAGATCGTCGAATCGATCCAAAGTGGCTGGGTGGGTCTCAACCATGTTCGTGTTCAGTACAAGGGTGGAAGGGAGAGGCTACGGTGGTTGAGCTTCAAGTCCAATGCACCAAGTCCGCGACCGTTCCATCAATTCAAGCGAGATCGAAGTTCGACCTTGATGGTGTCGCCCGCTGACTTCTTGATCTTTTCGCGAATAGCCTCCTTGACCGGCAGCTTGTGGCGGCCGTCGCCCAGCGCCATGAACGAACTGCGGAACGGGACGCCATCGATAAGGCCTTCGACCTTCACGAGGCCACGGGTGCCGAAGAACTCGGCCGATCGGGGCCAAACGACATACACCCAGCCGCCGGCGGCCGGGCTGCGCTCGAGCGTTGCTGTGAAGGAAACGGCGAGTGGACTTGCTGCCTTCACTGTGGTCATGGTGCGCATGATTTTCCCCTTCTCGCGGCAGTGCACGGCGCTTCAGCGGACGGCTTGCGCCTGCAGCTCACGCACCGGCCGCACCTCGACGCTGCCGTAGCGCGCGGGCGGGATTCCAGCGGCGAGTTGAATCGCTTCGTTCAGGTCTTTCGCGTCGATCAGGTAGAAGCCTGCCAGCATCTCCCTCGTCTCCGCAAAAGGGCCATCGAACAAGGTCACCTCGCCGCCGCGCACGCGCACCGTGGTGGCGGTGTGCGTGGGGTGCAGCGGCTCGGCGGCCAGCAAGCGGCGCCCCGCGGCGAGCTGCTGCACGTAGTCGGCGCACTCGGGGTCACTGCAGGCCGCCCAGCGTTCGGCGTCCAGGTACACCAGGCACAAGTACTTCATGGCGTCGCCGCCTGTTCAGTCAGCGCTTGGGTATCCATGTCTCTCTCCCTCTACGAAAGGACTACTTGAACGCGATCGGTTCGCCGTTAACGGCCCAGCTCACGCCGAAGCGGTCGGTCAGCATGCCGAAGGTCTTGGCCCAGAACGCGGGCGCCAGCGGCATCGTCACCTGGCCGCCTTGCGACAGCGCGTGGAAGGCACTGTGAGCCTCGTCGGTCGTATCGTATTGGAGCGCCAGCATCACGCCCTTGACGCCGTCGTACGGCATGCCGGGCGGGGTGTCGCCGGCGAACAGCATCGCGCCGCCCGGCAGCGCCAGGCAGGCGTGCATGATGCCGTCGCCGCTGGGTGGACCGCCGTCGCCGCAGCCTTCGCCCGGATTCGCGGACGCGGGCATGTCGGCATAGCTCATCATGGTTTCGATCTTCGCGCCGAGTGCCTTTTCATAGAACGCGAAGGCCTCGCGGGTGTTGCCGTTGAAGCTGAGGTAGGGGGTCAGCGTGGTGCTCATGGTCAGGCTCCTGTTGCCAAAGTGGATGGATTCGATGTGCCGGCATCATCTAGTCGAACGGCTTCGACACCTTTCGACAGCAGCAGCAAAAAAATTTCATCCTCCCACTTCGGCCAGCCGGCGCAGCAGGAAGCGGCGCTCCGGTTCCTGGCGCGCCAAGGCAATGGCTGCCTTGTAGTGCGCCTGCGCCTCCAGTAGGCGGCCGGCGCGGCGGCAAAGATCCGCGGCCGCTGCCGGGGCGGCGTGATAGCCGGGCAAGGCGGGCAACAGCGGCTCGATCAAGGCCAAGCCGACTTCGGGGCCGTCGCGCATCGCTACCGCGACTGCGCGGTTCAAAGCGATCACCGGGCTCGGTTCGATGCGCAGGAGCGCGTCGTACAAGCCCACGATCTGCGGCCAATCGGTGGCGGCGATGCTGGGCGCTTCGCCATGCACGGCTGCGATCGCGGCCTGCAACGCGTATGTGCCGGCGCTGCGCTGCGACAAGGCCTGCTCGGCCAGCGCGCAGCCCTCGGCGATCGCTGCGCTCTTCCACAGCGTGCGGTCCTGTTCTTCCAGCGGCACCAACTCGCCGGCGGCGTCGGCGCGCGCGGCACGGCGTGCATCGTGCAGCAGCAAGAGCGCCAACAAGCCCATCACCTCTGGCTCCTCGGGCAGGAGCGCGCGCAGCAAGCGCGCCAGGCGGATGGCTTCGTCGGCCAGCGGGGCGGCCCGCGCTGCATGGCCTTCGTTGAAGACCAGGTACACCACCCGCAGCACGCTGGCGAGCCGCGCCGGCCGCTCGGCCGGTCCCGGCACCTCGTAGGGGATGCAGGCCGCGGCAATCTTCGCCTTGGCGCGCACGATGCGCTGCGCGAGGGCGGGCGTGGCGATCAGGAAAGCGGCGGCAATGGCCTCGGTGGTGAGACCGCAGACTTCGCGCAGCGTCAGCGCGATGCGCGCTTCTTCGGCCAGGCTGGGGTGGCAACAGGTGAAGACCAGACGCAGGCGGTCGTCTTCGATCGCCTCGCGTTCGTCCCAGCGCTGCTCCCAGCCAGGAGCAGCGTCGGCCACCGTCTCGACCTGTTCGGCGACTTCTTCAGACGACACGAAGCGTCTGTCGCGGCGGATGCGGTCAATGGCCTTGAAGCGGCCGGCGGAGACGAGCCATGCCACCGGGTTGCCGGGCACGCCCAGGCGCGGCCATTGCTCCGCGGCGGCGATGAAGGCATCGTGTAGCGCATCTTCGGCCAAATCGAAGCTGCCCAGCAGCCGTACCAGGGTCGAAAACACGCGTCGGCTCTCGCGCCGATACAACGTGGCCACGATGTCGTCCATGTTGTCAGACTAACCCACCTGCGGCAACTTGCCCATCGCGGGCGGAGCGGACCCGCCGGTTGGCTCATGAGCCCCACGCGAGCTGGCGACAGGCTGCGGGGCAGTGCGCGGCCCGGCGAGTGTCGTTCGGCCGGGCTCGACCTCAGCAGCAACGCCGGCTTCGCGGCGCAATCGCTTTGGCTGGAACGACCATACCCTCGGAGGCGTGAGCCGACTTCCGCCGCAGCGAAACCAAAGTTGCCATTGCGGTACGCGCCGACGGTCGGGGTGCGTCGGCCGAGCGAACCCTCCCGTCCAATCAGGTACACGCCGCGAGCGTCGGCATTGATTGGCCAGAGTTGTCCGCCCGAGCCGTGACGGCCATGCTCGGAAGCATGAGCGGTGCCTTCAGCCGCGCGAACTCCGCAACACCGCGATCACAATTCGCTTGCTACGCCCCGGCTTCCGCAGCGACAGGTGCAACGTCTCCAAGCGCATCGACCTGCATGGCATCCAGGTCGATGATTGCATCGGCCATCGCCGCGAGGTGCGGCGTCTGGGTGATGAAGAACTCCTGCCGGTAGCCGCCGAGCCGAAGGACTTCGCGCTTCAT
>CAKZXL010000340.1 GCA_937883885.1 uncultured Aquincola sp.
CGAGCAACTGGTGCAGGCGGTGGCGGTGTTCAAGCTGCAGGCGCAGGGCGATCGTGCGCCGGCGGCCGCCGCGCCGGTGGCCATGCCGGCCCCGGCCCCGGCGCCGGCACCGGCACCGGGGCCGGCGGCACCCACCGCCCATGCCACCGCGGCCCGTGCCGCGATCCAGCAGGCCGCCGGCAAGCCGAAGGCTTCCGCCAGGCCGCTGGTCAAACCGGCCACCAAACCGGCCAGCAAGGCAGCCGCCAAGCCTGCCGCCAAGCCGGTGGTGAAGGCCACCGCACAGCCCGCAGCGGCGGCCCCCCCGCCGGCCCCGGCTGCCGCTTCGTCGGACGACTGGGAAACCTTCTGAGCGTAGGCCGCGGATCAGGGGCTTCACCGCACTGTCATCGCGCGCCCGTAAGGTCGCGCGGTTTTCAGCAGCCGGGCTTGGCCCCTTACCCATGCAACACCTCACTCCCTGGCGCGGCGGCCTTCGCCTGGCCTTGATCTGCGCCAGCGTCGCGCTGGCTTTCCCGGCTTCTGCGGCCGTCGTCATCAGCCAGGTCTATGGCGGCGGAGGCAACTCCGGCTCGGTGCTCAAGAGCGACTTCATCGAGCTGCACAACAACGGCAGCCAGCCCGAGACCATCAGCGGTTGGTCGGTGCAGTACGCCTCGGCCACCGGCAGCAACTGGCAGGTGACGGCCCTGCCCGCCGGCACCACGCTGGCCCCGGGCCGCTACCTGCTGATCAAGCAGGCCTCGCAAGGCGGTGGCAGCGTCGACGTCGTCGCCGACTACACCCCCAGCACCACCATCCCGATGTCGGCCGCCAGCGGCAAGGTGGCCCTGGTCAACAACGCCAATGCGCTGAGCGGCACCGCCCCCGGCGGCAGCGCGGTGATCGACATCGTGAGCTACGGCAGCGCCACGCCCACCAAGGGCTCGCCCACCGGTACGCTGTCGGCCACCAACGCGGCCATCCGCAAGAACGGCGGCTGCGACAACACCGGCGACAACAGCGCCGACTTCGCGGTGCAGGCCGCGGCCCCGCGCAACGGCAGCACTGCCGCGCTGGTGTGCGCCAACGACCCCGGCAACGGCGGTGGTGGCAGCCAGGCCCAGGCTGCGCGCATCTTTGCCATCCAGGGCAGCGGCCGCACCAGCCCGCTGGTGGGCAAGAAGGTGGTGACCAGCGGCGTGGTCACACGCATCAACAGCAACGGCTTTTTCATCCAGGACCCGGTGGGCGACAACGACCCCACCACCTCCGACGGCATCTTCGTGTTCACCGGCGCCAGCATCCCTGCCGCGGTGGCGGTGAACAACCTGGTGCAGGTGGAAGGCACGGTGGCCGAATTCAACACCGGCGCCGCCAGCAATGCGGTGACCCTGGCCAACCCGGTGACGCAGCTGACCGACGTCAGCGCCGTGAGCCTGCTGGGCAGCAACCAGAGCATCACGCCGGTGGTGGTGCAGCTGCCCGAAGCGGTGGAAGGTGACCTCGAGCGCTATGAAGGCATGCTGGTCACGCTGCCCGGCCCCTTCACCATCGCGCAGAACTACTTCCAGGGCCGCTACGGCCAGCTCACCCTGGCTGTTGGCGGCCGGCTGGAAACGCCCACCAACCGCTTCCGCCCCGGCCCGCAGGCCCAGGCGCTGGCCGACGAGAACAACCGCCGCCGCATCCTCCTGGACGACGGCAGCACGCTGCAGAACCCCAACCCCACGCCTTACCTGGGCACCGATGCGCTGCCGCGCGCCGGCGACCGCGTCGGCAACATCACCGGCGTGATCGACTACGGCCTGGCCACCAGCAGCAATGCCGACCCTGGCGACTACAAGATCCACCCGACGGTGATGCCCAGCTTCAGCATCGCCAACCCGCGCACGGCCGAGCCCGATGCGGTGGGCGGCAACGTGAAGGTGGCCAGCTTCAACGTGCTGAACTACTTCACCACCTTCACCAACGGCGCCACCGCCAGCGGCCAGACCGGGCAGGGCTGCAGCCTGGGTGCCAGCGTGTCGGCTTCCAACTGCCGTGGCGCCAGCAATGCCGCCGAGTTCAACCGCCAGCAGGCCAAGATCGTCGCGGCCATGGCCGCCATCGATGCCGACGCCTTCGGCCTGATGGAGATCCAGAACAACGGCAACGTGGCGGTGCAGAACCTGGTGGATGCACTCAATGCCAAGGTGGGCGCCAACCGCTATGCCGCTGCCGCGCTGCCTGCGCAAAGCACCGGCACCGACGCCATCCGCGTGGCCATCGTCTACAAGCCCGCGCGCCTGTCGGCCGTGGGCCAGCCGGTGAGCGACACCGACCCGGTGAACAACCGGCCCACGCTGGCGCAGACCTTTGCGCTGGCCAATGGCGAACGCTTCACGCTGTTCGTCAACCACCTCAAGAGCAAGAGCAGCTGCCCCGCCGCCGGTGATGCGGACGCCGCCGGCAACACCGACGCTGGCGATGGCCAGGGCTGCTGGAACGCCCAGCGCCTGCAGCAGGCCCAGCGCCTGCGCACCTTCGTGGCCCAGCGCCAGGCCGCGGTCGGCAGCACCGATGCGCTGCTGATCGGCGACTTCAACGCCTATGCGAAGGAAGACCCGATCGCCCAGCTCACCGGCAGCGGCTTCGTGGACGAGAGCGGCCGCTTCGAGAGCTTCGGCTACAGCTATGTGTTCGACGGCGCCGCCGGCCGCCTGGACCATGCGCTGTCCACCGGCAGCCTGTCGGCGCGGGTGACGGGCGTGAGCCACTGGCACATCAATGCCGACGAAACCCTGCTGGCCGACTACAACCAGGAGTTCAAGGCGCCGGCGCTGTGCAGCGGCAACCCGTGCCCGGCCGACCCGTACCAGCCCAACCCCTACCGCTCGTCGGACCACGACCCGGTGGTGGTGGGCCTGCAGTTGATGAAGTCCATCGTGGGCGGCACCGCGCGTGACACGCTGGTGGGCACGGCGGGCGACGACATCCTCGTCGGTGGTGCCAACCCCGACGTGCTGACCGGCGGCGCCGGCAAGGACGTGTTCGTCTACCAGTCGATGCGCGATGCCGGTGACCAGATCACCGACTTCACGCCCGGCGAAGACCGCATCGACCTGACGGCCCTGCTGGCCAGCATCGGCGCCGACCCGGCCACCGCCTTCAGCAAGGGCATCGTCAAGCTGGTGGCCGCCGGCAACGACGTGCTGCTGCAGATCGACACCGACGGTGCCGGCCCGGTGGCGCCGCGCACGCTGCTGACGCTGCAGAACCTGCGCCTGAACCAGATCCAAGCCCGGCGCGACCTGGGCGTGCAATGAAGCGACCGACCATGACCACGATGACCCGTACCCTCGTTCTGCTGGCCGGCCTGGCGGCCGCCGGCGCCACCCCCCTGGCCCAGGCCGGCACCCTGCCGGGCCTCACCGGCTGGACCACCGCCGGCGACGTGCTGGTGGGCAGCGACAGCGCCGCATTGATCACCACCGCAGCCATCGACTCGGGCGAGACGCCGATCAGCGGCCGCAGCGCACTGCTGTTCGACGCGCTGGAGCCCGCGCTGCAGCTGAATCCGGGCGCCTTGCCCGGCGACAGCTACGAAGGCTCGGGCCTGGTGGTGCAGGCCGACCTGGCCGCGCCGGTGCGCGTGAGCTTTCAGTGGACGCTGAGCACCGACAGCTACGACGCCGGCTACCTCGACCGCGGCTTCGTGGCGGTGGACGGCCAGCTCTTCGCCACGCTGGGTGAAGTGGCGGCCAGCCCGGTGGGCGGCAGCTTCAGCCTGCTGCTGGGCGCCGGCAGCCACACGCTGGCGCTGGGCCTGTTCGACGTCAATGCCACCGACCTGGTCTCGCGGCTGTCCATCAGCCAGCTGTCGGTCAGCGCGGTGCCCGAACCCGGCACCTATGCGCTGATGCTGGGCGGCCTGGCGGCGGTGGCCGCCGTGGCCCGCCGGCGCGCGCAGCGCTGAGCGTTCAGTCGGCGTCGGCGGGCCCGGCCGCAACCGGCCGCTGGGCGCCGATGTCATGCACCAGGCGCTGGTAGTCCGGCGCCTGGCGCACCAGCGTGCCGGCGGCCTGGCGCAGCCGCTGCACCTGCTCGACCGGCAGGAACAGGCTGGTGGGCAGGGCCAGCAGCTCACGCCGCTGCTGCGCATCGGGCAGCAGCCGCAGCGACACCGGCACGATGTGGATCGGCAGCTCGGCCTGATCGGTCCGCTTCAGGCTGCGCCACTGCTGGAACACCTCGGCCACCAGGGCCCGGGTCTCGTCGGAATAGCGGGCGATCAACACGTCGCTCAGGGCTTCGGCCACCTGGCCCACCCTGGGCACATCGGGGCTCTGGGCGATGGTGGTGCTGCTTTCGGTGCCGGCGTCCACCGCCACCACCACCAGCCGCTGCACGTTCTCCAGGTCGGCCTTGGCAAACAGCTTCTGCGGTGACAGGCGCGCCAGCCCATCCAGGTCCAGCAGGCCGCGCAGCGCCAGGTTGTCGGCCACGCCGCCGTCCACCAGGTGCAAGTAGGGCAGGGCCTGCCGGTCCTGCAGCCGTAAATCGTCCTGGATGCGGCGTTCCAGCCGCGAGCCTTGCAGCGTGGCCAGTTGCGCGGGCGTGAGCAGGCTGCGCAGGTCGGTGGGCGTGCCGCACTCGCCCGCGCGGTTCCACAGCGTGATGGGCGAAAACAGCAAGGGCACGGCGCTGGAGGCCGCCACCGCGCGCGCCAGCGGAAAGCGGCCGAGGTCGCTGCACAGCGCGTCGAAGGTCTCCTGCAGAAAGTCGAAACGCGCGCCGGTGGACAGCTCGGCCGCGCTGATGATGGCCATGGGCCCGCGCGGGCGGGCCACCAGGTCGCCGAAGGTGGCGCCGTGGAACAGCGCCTGGTCCAGCTCTTCGGCCAGCAGGTCGCCGCGGCCAAAGCGCGGCGAGGTGGTGCGCCAGAAGTCGCGCACCGAGGTGATGCGGTCGATCAGCCGCGACTGCACGTCGCGCTGCAGAAAGCGCGGCTCGAAGTCTTCGAAGATGCGGTCACCGGCCAGCGCCCAGTAGGCCGCGGTGATGGAGCCGCCCGACACCCCGGCCACCAGGTCCACCTCGTCCAGCAGCCGCTGCCGCTGGCCGTGCCATTGGATGGGCGTGCGCGCCAGCTCTTCCAGCACCCCGTAGGCCAAGGCCGCCGCCCGCGAGCCACCGCCCGAGAAGGTGACGATGACCATCAACTCCTCGTCCCCCGCCTGGCGGAACATCCCGCGCGCCCGGTAGCCCTCGTCCGGCGCGATGGCCGCCAGCGGCGGGTTGATGGGGTAGTGCGCGGTGGAGGCGCAGGCGGTGAGGAGGAGGGTGAGGGCGACGAGCACCAGCGGGGGCAGCAGGGACTGGACGAGGCGCGGCATCGGTCATGCGGGGGCGTGATGAGCCCGCGATGATGACGGGTTCGACGCCGTGGCGCCTTCAACCCGCCCGCAACCTCATCCACCCACCCATGCCCATCGCGGCCAGCGCCGCCACCACGGCGATGGCTGCCCCCACGCCCGCCACGGTGTGCACACCCCAGGCATCGATGCTGGCGCCGCCCCACAGGGCACCCAGGGCGATGCCGCCGTTGGCCGCCGACACGTTGAGGGTGCCGGCCAGCGCCTGGGCCTGGGGCGCCGCCTTCATCACCCGGATCTGGCACACGGGGTACAGCGCGGTGTTCGCGATGCCCCATACGCCCAGCGCCA
>CAKZXL010000341.1 GCA_937883885.1 uncultured Aquincola sp.
CAGGCGGGCGGCGCATCGGCACCCAGCGTGGCCTTGTAGCCGGCCACCGCGCTGCTCATGCACAGGCGCGAATTGGTGTCGACGTTGTTGGTGCCGATCAGCGCCTTGGCCAGCTTGTTAAAGACGTAGTAGTCCTCCGTCAGCAACTGGCCCGAGAGGTAAAAGCCCACCGCGTCGGGGCCATGGGTGCGGATGGTCTGCTCGAAGCGGTCGGTGGCCAGGGTCATGGCCTCGTTCCAGCTCACCGGTTGCGGCGCCGCGTTGCGCTGGCTGCGCCGCATCGGAAACAGCAGCCGCGCATGCTGGGTGATGGGGGCGCTGGCCGTCAGGTGCAGGGTGCTGCCCTTGCTGCACAGGCGGCCGAAGTTGGCGGGGTGGTCAGGGTCGCCGCGCACGCCGGTGATCTGGTCGCCGGTGGATTCGATGACGACGCCGCAGCCCACGCCGCAGTAACAGCAGGTGGATCGGGTCTCGCGCGCAGCGGTCATGCGTCGGTGCTCCTGCCGAAGATCAACTGGTCGCGGATGTCGCCGATGTCGCGGCCCTCGCGCAGCAGGTCGAAGTACCAGGCGCCATCGGCGGTGTCGCCGTACAGGCAGGCGCCCACCAGCTTGTTGTCCTGGATCACCAGCTTTTTGTAGACGCCGCCGAAGGGGTCGCTCATCACGATGGCCTCGGTGTGCTCGCCGCCCATGAAGTTGCCGGCCGAAAACAGGTCGATGCCGGTGACCTTGAGCTGGGTGCTGGTCTGGCTGCCGGTGTAGCGGCCGCTGCCCACCTGCGCCAGGTGCGTGGCGCACACGCGGCCCTGCTCGTACAGCGGCGCCACCAGGCCATAGGCCACGCCGCGGTGGGCGGCGCATTCGCCCACAGCGTAGATGCGCGGGTCGGTGACGGTCTGCAGGGTGTCGCCCACCACGATGCCGCGCTGGCAGTGCAGCCCGGCGGCTTCGGCCAGCGCCACGTTGGGCCGGATGCCGGCCGACACCACGACCAGGTCGGCCGGCAGCTCGGCGCCATCGGCCAGTTGCACCGCGCGCACGCGGCCCGTGCCGGCATCGGCCAGCAGCGCCTGGGTCTGCGCCCCCAGCACGAAGTGCAGGCCGCGCGCTTCCAGCGCCTCCTGCAGCAGCCGGGCGGCGGGCTCGTCCAGCTGGCGGTCGAGCAGCCAGCGGCCGATGTGCACCACCGTGACCCGCATGCCGCGGCGCATCAGGCCATGGGCCGCTTCCAGGCCCAGCAAGCCGCCGCCGATGACCACCGCATGCCGGTAGCGCGTTGCGGCGTCGATCATGGCCTGGGTGTCGGCGATGTCGCGGTAGGCGATGACGCCGGGCAGGGTGTTGCCTGGCAGCGGCGGCACGAAGGGGCTGGAGCCGGTGGCCAGCAGCAGGCGGTCGTAGGGCGCCTCGGTGCCGTCGTCGGCCTGCACGCTGCGGCGGCGGCGGTCCAGCGCCACCACGCGGCGGCCCAGGTGCAGGGTGATGCCGTGCCGGGCGTACCACTCGCGCGGGTGCAGCACGATCTCGTCCAGCGTCTGCTCGCCGGCCAGCACTGGCGACAGCAGGACGCGGTTGTAGTTGGGGTGGGGCTCGGCCCCGAAGACGGTGATGTCGTACAGGTCGGGCGCGATCTTCAGCAGCTCTTCCAGCGTGCGCACGCCGGCCATGCCGTTGCCCACCAGCACCAGTTTGGGTTTGTTCATCGACGACGACAGACGCACGAAGCTCCTCCGGGAGCGGCAGGTGTGCGGCAGGCCCTGGGAAGCAGCAATGCTTGCGGGGTCTGCCCGGGAGGGGTCATGGCTGCGCACGCCGGTGTGCACGGCAACCGTGCGCCCAAGGCCCACGGTGGCGGCGCTTCACTGCGCCGGTGGTGGCTGGCCTGCAGCATCCGTGCCAGTGGCGAATCCCACGCTTGGTGCGGGATACCGCGTCGTTTTCACCACGCCAGGCACCGAGGATGCGCACAATGCACGCGCTTGCGGGGTCTTCTCGCTGTGTTCAGCGGCTGCCAAGCTAGGGAGAATGCACCCGAAGCCGTCCGCTTCGCCTTGCGCCCCGCAGGGCGGCGGCTCACCATAGAAAGCCTGATCGCCGGTGGTTCCTGCGCGACCAGCAGAATGTTTTGATGGATTTGTCCAGCCCACGCCCCTCCAACCCGACATCCACGGTGCCGACCTCGACCACGATCGACCCTGCGGCGCTTGAGGCGGCCTTGGCGCTGGCGCTGCCCGCGCTGGCCGAGCGTCAGGGCGCGCTGCTGGCCGTCAAGGACGCGCAAAGCGGTGTCTACCTGTGGGCCAACCAGGCCATGGCCGACTGGCTGCGCACGCCGGCCGACCAGCTGCCCGGCCGCAGCGATGCCGACCTGCTGGAAGCCGCGCTCGTCACCACCCTGCGCGCGGCCGAGCAGACCGCCGTGGCCCAGGGCCAGCCGCTGACCAGCGAGCATCGCTTCGAGCATGCCGGCGACAAGCACGACTACCGCGTGCTGCGCGTGGTGGCGCCGGCCGGCGCCGACGGCCGCCGCCTGCTGTGCAGCGTGTGGACCGACCAGGCCGCCCAAAAGGCCAAGGACGCCCAGCTGCGCGCCGCGCTGGAGCAGCTGGAGCAGCTGCAGCGCAACGTCGAGACGCTGCGCCGCGAGCTGCAGGACCATTCGCTGCGCGACACCCGCACGGGCCTCTATACCCGCGCGCACTTCGACGACCAGCTGCGCCGCGAGGTGGATCTGTCCACGCGTGAGCACCGCGAGTTCGCGCTGGTCACCATCGCCGTCGATCCGCCCTTGCCGCGTGTGGCCGAGCTGGGCGCACCGGCCCATACCCGCATCGTCGAGACGCTGGGCCGGCTGCTGCGTGGCAACACCCGTGCGATGGACGCGTCCTGCCGGCTGGACGACCAGCGCTTTGCGGTGCTGCTGTCAGGCGTGGGCTTGGCCACGGCGCATGCGCGCGTGGAAAGCCTGCGCCGCGAATGCGCCACGCAGATCGTGGTGCTGGACGGCGAAGAGCTGCGCTTCACCGTGTCGATGGGCGTGGCCAGCTACCCCCACACCGCCCACAGCCAGGAAGCGCTGCGTGAAGCCTGCGACGCCGCGCTGGCCGAAGCCCAGCGCCGCGGCGGCAATGTGGTCACGCTGGCGGGTATCCGCTTCGAGCGGGCGGAGGGCTGACGACCCCGGCTGGCGTCAGCTTGCGGTCAAGCCGCGGTACAGCATGTACGCCGCCAGCAGGTACAGCACCAGCGCGAACACCCGCTTGAGCTTGCGCATGTCCAGCGCATGGGCCACGCGCGCGCCCACCGGCGCCATCAGCACGCTCACCGGCGCGATCAGCGCCAGCGCCGGCAGGTACAGGTAGCCCATCGCGCCGGGCAGGGCGGGCGCCATGTGCCAGCCGCCCATCACATAGCCCAGCGTGTTGGCCAGCGCGATCGGAAAGCCCAGCGCCGCGCTGGTGGCCACCGCGTTGTGCATGGCCACGTTGCACCAGGTCATGAAGGGCACCGACACGAAGCCGCCGCCCGCGCCCACCAGGCCGGAGAGAAAGCCGATGACGCCGCCGGCCGCCGTGGTGCCGG
>CAKZXL010000342.1 GCA_937883885.1 uncultured Aquincola sp.
CCCGTGCTGCCGCAGGCCCGTGCCGCGGCGCTGGCCGCGATGCAGGCCGACTTCGGCAACCCCAGCAGCACCCACATCGCCGGCCTGAAGGCCCGCGCCATCCTCGACGCGGCCCGGGCTGCGGCGCACCGGGTGCTGGGTGTGGACAGCGGGCGCATCGTCTTTACCAGCGGCGCGACCGAAGGCATCCAGACGGCGGTGCTGTCGGCCCTGGTGCACCTGCGCGCGCAGGCCGGGCGCCCTGCACCGCAGATGCAGCTTCTGGTGGGGGCCACCGAACACAAGGCCGTGCCTGAAGCGCTGAAGCACTGGTGCGGCGTGCTGGGCCTGGCGCTGCCGATCCGCGTCATTCCGGTGGGGCCTGATGGCCGGCATGACCTGGCCTGGCTACAGGCCCAGGCGCCGACGGCCGGGCTGGTGTGCACCATGGCCGCCAACAACGAAACCGGCGTCATCAGCGACCTGGACGGCATCGCCCAGGCGCTGCAGGGCAGCCCGGCCCTGTGGCTGGTGGACGGCGTGCAGGCCCTGGGCAAGCTGCCGCTGCGCCTGGCCGAGCGGCGCATCGACTACGCGCCGTTCTCCGGCCACAAGCTGTATGCGCCCAAGGGCACCGGCCTGCTGTACGTGCGGCAAGGCGCGCCCTTCACGCCGCTGCAGGCCGGCGGTGGCCAGGAATCGGCGCTGCGCGCCGGCACCGAGAACATGCCCGGCATTGCCGCCCTGGGGGCGGTGCTGCAGGCACTGGAAGCGGGCGAGGCCTTTGGCGATGCGCCCACGCTGGCCAGCTACCGCGCGCGGCTGACCGCAGCGCTGACCGATGCGCTGCCGGGCCTGGTGTTCAACGCGCCGCCCTCGGCCTGCCTGCCGACCACGCTGAACTTCTCGGTGCCGGGCGTGGCCTCGCGCCGGCTGCTGGACGTGTTCGATGCCGCCGGTCTGCGCATGAGCGGCGGCTCGGCCTGCAGCGCCGGCACACCCGCGCCCAGCCCGGTGTTGCTGGCCATGGGGTTGACGCCGGCGCAGGCCGCCTCGGCCGTGCGCCTGTCCTTCGGCGCCGCCGAAAGCGCGGCCACCATCGACGAGGCCTGCGCCCGCATCCGCGCCTGCGGCGAGGCTTTGCGCACCCATTGCGCGCTGCCGGCGCTGGCGCCTGCGCGCGGCACGCCGCCGCTGCTCAACCGCTTCGTGGTGGACGGTGCCTGCTGCTATCTGTTGGCCGATGCCGCCAGCCGCCAGTGCCTGGTGATCGACCCGCTGCCCGAGCTGACCGACGAACTGGTGCGCTGGGTGCAATGCCGCGAGCTGAAGGTGGCCGCGGTGCTGGACACCCACAGCCATGGCGACCATGCGTCGTCGGCCGGCGCGCTGCGGGCGGCGCTGGGCGCGCGCGGGCCCGGCCCTGCCGCGGTCGATGCACTGGGCTGGCCGGCCGGCCAGGATGGCCTTGCCCTGGGTGCGCTGACGCTGAGCCGGCTGGCGCTGCCCGGCCACACGCTCGACGCCACGGCCTACCTGCTGCACGGCGCCGATGGCCGGCTGACCTGCGCCTTCGTCGGCGATACCGTGCTGCCCGGTGCGCTGGGCCGCAGCGACTTTGAACAAAGCGCGCCGCTGGCCTATGCCGACTCGTTGCGGCGGCTCGACCAGGCCGTGGGCCGCCACACGCTGCTGCTGCCCGGTCACGACTACGACGACCAGCAGGCCTGCACCCTGGCCGGCGAGCTGCCGATGCAGCCCTTGCTGCACGGCGCGCTGGCAGGGGCGTTGAGCGACGAAGCCTTTGCCACGCGCAAGGCCGAGATCGAGCGCGACCTGTCGCCCACGGCCTACCAGACCATGGCCTGCGGTGCCCGCGTCGACGGCTGCGCGCGAGCCGAGCCCGTGGGCCTGCCGCCCGAGCGGCTGCTGGCGCTGATGCGCGAGACCCCCACGCCGGTGCTGGTGGACGTGCGCGAAGCCACCGAGCAGCAGATGGGCGCACTGCCGCTGCCGCCGGCGGCGCAGCCGTGTGAACAGGTGCCGCTGCCCGAGCTGCTCAATGCCTTGCCGCGCTGGCTGCGGCTGCCGGGCGGCACGCCGGTGGTGTTCTATTGCCGCAGCGGCAACCGCAGCGCCCAGGCGGCGCGCGCGCTGCGCCGGCTGGGCCATGCCAACGCCTGGAGCCTGGCCGGCGGGCTGGCGCTGTGGCCCCGAGCGGCGGCGGAGCAGGCCGAGGCCTTGCCGGCCTGACCGATCAGCCGGCGTACTTCAGCGGCAGGCAGGTGGTGTACTTGAGCTGCTCCATCGCAAAGCTGGAGCTGACGTCGTGCAGCTGGGTGCCGGCGATCAACCGCTTGTACACCGCGTCGTAGGCCTTGATGTCGGGCACCACCACGCGCAGCAGGTAGTCCACGTCGCCGCTCATGCGGTAGAACTCCACCACCTCGGGAATCGCCTCGCAGGTGGCGCGAAAGCGCTCGAACCATTCTTCGGTGTGCACCGCGGTGCGGATGCTGACGATCACCGTCACCCCGACGTTGATCTTCTCCGGGTCCAGCAGCGTCACCTGGCGGGTGATCACGCCCGCCTCCTTCAGCCGCTGCAACCGCCGCCAGCACGGCGTGTTGGACAGACCCACCGCCTCGGCCAGCTGCGCCAGCGGCGTGGTGGCATCGGCCTGCACCAGCTCCAGCAGCTTGCGGTCGATCGTGTCCAGCGAGATGTGTTCAGCCATGCGGCGGGATTACACCACCGGGGCCAGGCCCGGCCGCGTCGCAGCAGCGGGCGGGGCGCTCACAGGCATCGCATGGAAGACGCGGCCGGCGGCCTCGCGCAGCAGTGCGCGCAGCCACAGCAGGCCGGGGTCGCGGGTGCGGTAGCGGTGCCATTGCATCGCCATCTCGATGCTCGGCATGGGCACCGGCATGGGCATCAGCACGATCGGCAAGGCCGGCTCGACACGCCGCGCCAGGCAGGCGTGCACGGTGGCGATGAGTTCGGTGCCCACCACCAGGAAGGGCAGCATCGCAAAGCTGTAGGTGCTCACCTCCACCTGGCGGTGGATGTTGCACTGCTGCACGAACCAGCTGTCGAACAGGGGCTGGTCGGCGTCCACCGGCTGCATCACCACATGCCGCGCATTGGCGTAGCGCTGCGCATTGACGCCCACCCGCGCATGGCTGCTGTCCTTCCAGACGGCGCACACGAACTCGTCATGGAACAGCAGGTCGGTCGGGTGGTCGGCCGAGCAGAAGGCCTGGGGCACCACCAGCAGATCGGCCTCGCCACGTTCCAGGGCCCGCGCGGGCTGCGGCGTGTGCGGCAGCAGCCGCCAGCGCACCCGGCTGCGCTGGCGTGACGCCAGGGCCAGCGCTTCGGGCATCAGCACCTCCATCGCGTAGTCGGAGACGAAGATCTTGAACTCGCGGCTGGACGAGGTGCAGTCGAACTCGGGCTGCGCCGACAGCGAGGTCTCGATGCGCACCAGCACGTCCCGCACCGCTTCGCACAGCACGGTGGCGCGGGGCGTCAGCTCCATCTGCCGACCCACCTGCACCAGCAGATCGTCCTCGAAGTAGTCGCGCAGCCGACCCAGCGCATTGCTCATCGCCGACTGCGACAGATGCACCCGCTCGGCCGCCCGCGTGATGCTGCACTCGGTCAGCAGCGCATCCAGGCAGACCAGCAGGTTCAGGTCGAGCTTGTTGAATCGCATGGTGAAGGGTTATCCCCCAATGTATGGGCCGCGTCGATGTGCGCCATGGATACAGACCATTTTGCGTCAGCGCCGCCCTTGCTTAGCCTCGCTCCCCATAGCGGCCCGGCCAGTGCGGGCCCGACAAGCACAAGCGGGAGGTGACCGGCATGAGGACATCGATGAGCACCGCAGCGCACGCCTTGTCGCGTCGCCGGGTGCTGCTGGCGCTGGGCGCGCTGGCGGGCGTGAACCTGGCCTTTGCGCAAGGCTACCCGAGCCGGCCGGTGCGCCTGATCGTGCCCGCACCGGCGGGCACCTCGCCCGACGTGATGGCCCGGGCCTGGGGCGAGGCCTTTGCCAGGGCCACCGGCCAGCCGGTGGTGGTGGAGAACAAGCCGGGCGCCAGCACCATGATCGCGGCGCAGGCGGTGGCCGGCGCGCCCGCCGACGGCTACACGCTGCTCTACACCTTCAACAACACCTTCTCGATCAATCCGTGGGTGTTCAGGAAGATGCCCTACAAGGCCGACGACTTCACGCCCATCAGCCGCATCCTGTCGGTGCCTTATGTGCTGCTGGTTTCCAGCGACTCACGCATCCGCAGCCTGCAGCAGCTGGTGGCCGAAGCGCGGGCGCATCCGGGCACGCTGAACTACGCCAGCGCCGGCATCGCCAGCGGCTTTCATGTGGTGATGGAGCGGCTGCTCAATGCCGCGGGCGTCAAGATGACGCATGTGCCCTACAAGGACTCCTTCCTGACGGACCTGATGGGCCAGCGCGTCGATGTGGCCTTCGATGCCAGCACCGGCGCCATTGCCCAGGTCAGGGCCGGCAAGCTGCGGGCGCTGGCGGTGTCCAGCGCGCGGCGCATCGAGGCGTTGCCCGAGGTGCCGGCGATCGCCGAAACCTACCCCGGCTTCGTCGGCGATTCCTCGCATGGTCTGTTCGCGCCCCGCGGCACGCCGGCCGCGGTGGTGGCGGCGCTGGAGGCGCAGACGCAGCGCATCGTCGCCGCCGCTGAATTCCAGGCGAGCTTGCGCGAGGTGTCGCTCACGCCCGTGGGCAGCTCGGCAGAACAGTTCCGGCAGTTTCTGGCCGCCGATGCCCAGGCCTGGGGCCAGGTGGTGCGCGACAACGGCATCCGGCTGGATTGAGCATGCCGACCCGACCCCTCACACCCCAGCCCCGACCCCAGCCCCGACCCCGTCCCCGGGCCGGGCAGGAGAACACCTGATGGCCCTGCACCTTCATTGCCAACGCCTGTTCACCGGGCTCGACGACACGCTGCACCACGACCAGACCGTGGTGATCGAGGGCGGGCTCTTCCGCTGGGTGGGCCCGCGGGCGCAGGCACCCGCGCCGCAGCCGGGCGACACCCAGGCCGATGCCGGCCCCCACTTCGTGATGCCGGGCCTGGTGGACGTGCACACCCACCTGGTGTTCGGCAATGCCCGCAGTGAGGAGGACATCGACCTGGGCTGCACGGCCGAATTCCGCGCCTTGCGCGGCCTGTTCTTCGCACAGCGGGTGCTGGCCGCGGGCTACACCTCGGTGGTGGTGCCGGGCGACGCGGGCAGTTGCAGCATCTCGGTGCGCGATGCCATCCGCGCCGGGCTGTTCGATGGTCCGCGCATCGCGGCCAGCAGCCACGTGGTGGCCAACCGCCACAGCCTCAACGACTGGTTCCCCGAGCACGTGGGCACGCCGGACTATTTCACCGGCCGGCTGTGCGAAACCCGCGATGCGCAGCTGCAGGAGGTGCGTCGCCAGGCCAAGGCCGGGGTGGACTTCATCAAGCTCGCGCTCGACGGCACGCACCTGCGCGCCGACGGCACGCACATCGCCGCCTTCACGCAGGAAGAGGTCTCGGCCATGGTGGGCGAGGCGCACCGCCTGGGCAAGAAGGTGGCCACCCACGCCTACGGGAAAGAGGCGGTGCTGCAGGCCGCGCGGGCCGGCGTCGACCTGGTGTTCCACGCCTTTTTCGCCGACGACGAATGCGCCGAGGCCTTGCTGGCCGCCGGATCGGCGGTGGCGCCCACGCTCACCTTCCTGCGCAACAACATCGAGTTCAGCCAGCCGCACGAGCCTTCGCGGACCTCGGGCTACCTGGCCATGCAGCAGCGCGTGGTCGAAGTCGGCTGCCACAACCTGCGCCGCCTGAAAGCGGCCGGTGTGCCCTTCATGACCGGCAGCGATGCGGGCTTTGCCATCACGCCGTATGGCGAATGGCATGCGCGCGAGATCGGCATCCTGGTGGACTGGCTGGGCTTCACGCCGGCCGAGGCGTTGCGCGCGGCCACCGCCGTCTCGGCGCGCTTGATGCCGCGCGGCCGCCCCGGCACGCCCGCCGGGGCGGCCACCGGCGCCATCGAGGCGGGCCGGCAGGCCGACTTCATCTTCGTCGACGGCGACCCGCTGAGCGATGTGGGCGTGCTGCTGCAGCCGGGCGCGGTGACCGCGGTGCACGTGGGCGGCCGGCGCCTGCAGCCCGAGCTGCGGCAGTACGACCGCTGGGCCGTCAGCGACTTCAACACCCTGAAGTGGAACGATCTCTACACCCGCGAGCGTGTCGCCGCGCTGCAACCCCAACCATGAAACTCGACACTGCACTGTCCATCGCACGCGCCACGCTGGCCGAAGGCCAGGCCCGTGGCTGCGCACCGCTCACCGCTGCGGTGCTGGACGCCGGCGGCCATCTGGTGGCGCTGCTGCGGGCCGACGGCAGCAGCCTGCTGCGGCCCCAGATCGCCACCGGCAAGGCCTGGGGCGCGCTGGGCCTGGGCTTCGGCGGGCGTGAGCTGGCGCGCCGCGCCGAGCGCATGCCGGCCTTCTTCCATGCGCTGTCGGACCTGTCCGGGGGCCACATGGTGCCGGTTCCCGGCGGTGTGCTGGTGCGCGATGCCGCCGGCCTGCTGGTGGGCGCGGTCGGGGTCAGTGGCGACACCTCGGAGCAGGACGAGGCCTGCGCCGTGGCCGCCGTGCAGGCCGCCGGCCTGCAGGCCGACACCGGCGCCTGAGGACGGGCAACTCGCCGCCAAGTGCTGCCGCAATGTCTACGACAGCGCCTCGCGCACCACCTCGGGATGCTTGCGCGCAATGCGGATGAGGGCCTGCGCCGCACCCGACGGTGAGCGACGCCCCTGTTCCCACTCCTGCAGCGTGCGCTTGGAGATGCTCAGTGCAGATGCAAACTCCGACTGGGACAAACCGGTGCTCTGACGTGCCTGCACGACCTCGTTGACTTCCATCTCGGTCACGCGCGCGAATTCACGCGCCTTCATCTCCCGCACCGACTGAAGCAGCTTTTGCCCGAGTGCTTCAGCGGAACCGGTGGCAGCCTTCTTACGGGTGGTCATCTTCCATCTCCCTGGACGTGTCGCGGAAGAATAGGTCAAAGACCTCTGCGGCAAGCGCTGCTGCTCGATGCCTGCCTGGACCCCACCAACCACCCCACCCACCGCGGCCGCCAGGCCAGCAGCAGGGCCAGGCTGATCGCGGCGACGGCCAGGGACATCACCCACACCAGCGCGGCCATCGACGGGTGGTCGGCGGCCAGGCACAGGGCCAGCGAGGCGGCCAGGGCCAGCGCGCCCAGCGTGCGCAGCACGCGGGCGGTGGCGGGCGCAGGGGCCAGCGTGGGGCGCACCTGCTGCCAGTGCGCCTCCATCGCCAGCGCCAGCCAGCCCAGGCCGATGAAGCTGCACAGCAGCGCTGCGGCCAGCAGTGCGGACTCAGGCATGGCCGGCCTCCGGCATCA
>CAKZXL010000343.1 GCA_937883885.1 uncultured Aquincola sp.
TTCGTGGCCCGGCTGGTCACGGGGGCGCAGGGGCACTGGAAGGGCTGCCCGCCCAAGGCGGAGCAGCGCATCTACTTCGCCAACCACCAGAGCCACCTGGACTGGGTGCTGATCTGGGCCGCGCTGCCGCTGGACCTGCGGGCCAGCACGCGGCCGATCGCGGCGCGTGACTACTGGACGGCCAGCAAGCTCAAGCACTGGATCACCCGCGAGGTGTTCCACGCCGTCTACGTCGACCGCCAGCGCACCCACGACCAGGACCCGCTGGAGCCGCTGGTGGCCGCGCTGGAACAGGGCGATTCACTGGTGATCTTTCCGGAAGGCACGCGCGGCGCCAAGGAAGAGCCGGCCGCCTTCAAGAGCGGCCTGTACCACCTGGCCACGCGCTTTCCTGAGGTCAAGCTGATTCCCACCTGGATCGACAACGTGCAGCGGGTGATGCCCAAGGGCGAAGTGGTGCCGGTGCCGGTGCTGTGCACCGTGACCTTCGGCGCCCCGGTGGCACCGATGCTGGGCGAGGACAAGGGTGCCTTCCTGGCCCGCGCGCGCGAAGCGGTGATCGCGCTGCGCCCGCGGGCAGCGGCATGAACATGCTGCGCAACCTGAGCGTCGACCAGCAGGTCGCGCTGCTCTTCGTCATCGTCTTCGGCCTGCTGATGCTGGCCACCGCGGCGGTGGTCGGCTGGTCGCTGCGCCACCCCGAAGCCTCCAACGGCGCCACCGGCCGGCACCTGAAGCGCGACCTGCGCGCGCTGTGGACCGGCGCAGTGCTGTTCTGGCTGGCCTGGGTGTGGGGCGCGCTGGGCGCGACGCTGCTGTTCGGCATCGTGTCGTTCCTGGCGCTGCGCGAGTTCATCACGCTGCAGCACACGCGGCGCAGCGACCACCGCAGCCTGATCCTGGCCTTCTTCGTGGTGCTGCCGTTGCAGTACCTGATCGTGGGCACCCGGCACTTCGACCTCTTCACCGTGTTCATCCCGGTGTACGTGTTCTTCGCGCTGCCGGTGGTGAGCGCGCTGGCCGGCGACCCCGAGCGCTTTCTGGAGCGCAACGCCAAGATCCAGTGGGGCATCGTGGTGTGTGTCTACGGCCTCAGCCATGCGCCGGCGCTGCTGCTGCTGGACTTTCCCAACTACCAGGGGCGCGGCGCCTTCCTGCTGTTTTTCCTGGTGTTCGTGGTGGTCATCGCCCAGCTGGCGCAGGAAGCGGCCAGCCGCTGGCTGCGGCGGCGCCCGGTAGCGCGGCTGATCAGCCGCAGCTTCTCGATGCGGGCCTGGGCGCTGGGCGCACTGGCGGCGGCGCTGGCCGGTGCCCTACTGTTCTGGGCCACGCCGTTCAAGGTGGGGCAGGCGCTGGCCATGGCCTTCATCGCGGCGGGCAGCGGCACCTTCGGTGAATTCGTGATGAAGGCCCTCAAGCGCGACGCCGGGGTGCACCATTGGGGCAACCGCAGCGCCGTCACCGGCGCGGTGGGCCTGCTGGACCGGGTTGCTCCCTTGTGTTTCGCCGCCCCGGTCTTCTTCCACTTCGTCCGTTGGTACTTCCACCTTTGATGACGACCCCCAAGCTCACTGCGTTCGCGGCCCCCCAAGGGGGCGCACCCGCCCTTGGGGCGGCCCGGCGGGCAGGTGAATCTGCCGCCCCCCGGCTCACTGCGTTCGCGGCCCCCCAGGGGGGCGCACCCGCCCTTGGGGCGGCCCGGCGGGCGGGATGATGCGCATCCTAGGCATCGACCCCGGCCTGCAGACCACCGGCTTCGGCGTGATCGACGTCGACGGGCCGCGGCTGGGCTATGTGGCCAGCGGCACCATCAAGACCACCGGCGCGGAGCGCGGCAACCTGCCGGCGCGGCTGAAGATCATCTTCGACGGCGTGACCGAGGTCATCGCCCGCTACACGCCCGACCAGGCCTCGGTGGAGATCGTTTTCGTCAACGTCAACCCGCAGAGCACGCTGCTGCTGGGCCAGGCGCGCGGCGCCGCGCTGGCGGCGCTGGTGGCGCGCGGCCTGCCGGTGGCCGAGCACACCGCGCTGCAGATGAAAAAGGCCGTGGTGGGCACCGGCTCGGCCCGCAAGGAGCAGGTGCAGGCCATGGTGTCGCGGCTGCTGGCCCTGCCCGGCGTGCCGGGCAAGGACGCCGCCGACGCCCTTGGCCTGGCGATTGCCCAGGCCCATGCCGGCCATTCATTGGCCGCGCTGGCCCAGGCCACCACGCTGGCGCGCAAGACCCACGCCAGCTACCGCCGCGGCCGCGTCTACTGACCCTGCCGGGCACCGGGTGCGGCCCGGCCCCCTTGGCGCAGGAGGTGTTGCGATGGATGCATTCGGGCAGGCCGTGCTGCGCGCGCTGCAGGACGAATTCGCCGACGTCCCGGACGTCGAACAGGCCACCCGCATCGTGGTGCGGCTGGTGATCGCGGCCGCGCTGGGCGGGCTGCTGGGCTGGGAGCGTGAGCGCACCGGCAAGGCCGCCGGCGTGCGCACCCACATGCTGGTGGCGCTGGGCGCGGCGCTGTTCGTGCTGATCCCGCAGCAGGCCGGCGTGTCGGACACCGACATGAGCCGCGTGATCCAGGGCGTGGTGGCCGGCATCGGCTTCTTGTGCGCGGGCACCATCATCAAGGGCCGCGACGAAGAGGACGTGCAGGGCCTGACCACCGCCGCCGGCATCTGGCTCACCGCCGCCATCGGCGTGGGCGTGGGCCTGGGGCGCGAGGCTTCGGCGGTGCTCAGCACCCTGCTGGCGCTGCTGATCCTGCACTGGCTGCCGCGGCTGATCCACCGCATCAGCCCGCGGCGTTAGCGCATCACTCCACCGTCACCTTCGCATCGCGGATCACCTTGCCCCACTTGGCGGTTTCGGTGGCGATGAACTGCTCGAACTCCTCCGGCGTGCCGCCCACAGGCACGGTGCCCATCTGCTCCAGCCGTGCCTTGACGTCGTCCAGGCGCACGATGCGCGCCACCTCGTCGCTGATGCGGCGCACCACCTCGCGCGGGGTGCCGGCCGGCGCCAGCAGGCCGGCCCAGGTGCTGCCGGTGAAGCCGGCCACACCCTGCTCGATGAAGGTGGGCACCTCGGGCAGCGCCGGCAGCCGCTTGTCGCTGGCCACGCCGATCAGCCGCACCTTGCCGCTCTTGCCAGGGTTGATCAGGCCCGAGGCCGCGTCGAGGAAGAGCTGGATCTGCCCACCCATCAGGTCGGTGAGCGCCGCCGCCGCGCCGCGGTAGGGGATGTGCACCATGTAGCTGCCGGTCAGCGCCTTCAGGTACTCGGTGGTCAGGTGCGCGGCCGAGCCGTTGCCGCTGGAGCCGAAGCTCACCTTGCCCGGATGGGCCTTGGCGTAAGCCACGAGCTCGGTCGCGGTCTTGAAGGGCGCGTCGTTGTTCACCGCCGCCACCAGCGGCGACAGGCCGATCAGCGACACCGCCGCCAGGTCCTTGCGCGGGTCGTAGGGCAGCTTGGGGTAGAGCGTGGTGTTGGCCGCATAGGCCGCGATCACCACGCCCAGGGTGTAGCCGTCGGCCGGTGACTTGGCCACCGCATCGGTGCCGATGATGCCGTTGGCACCGGCCTTGTTGTCCACCACCACCGTCTGACCCAGCCGCTCCTGCAGCTTCTGCGCGATCAGGCGGGCGGTGACGTCGGTGAAGCCGCCGGGCGGGTACGGCACCACGATGCGGAGGGGCTTGGCGGGCCAGGCCTGGGCCCAGGCCACCGGCGCGGCGGCCACGGCGGCGCTACCCAGCAGGCAGCGGTGGAACTGTCGTCGTGTGAGCTTGTGCATGCGGCCCATGGTGCGCGCCGGGGCCGCGCTGCGCCAGATGAGGAACCCGGCCGCAGCTTGTCGCGTGGGTGACGCAAGCCGGCGCGGCAGTCGGCAGAAGTTCACATGCTAGGGATTCAGCTCGAACAGATCGCGCCAGGACTGTCAAAGTGCGCCCCGACCTGTAACAGCGGTGGGGTCCGCGCAGGCATTTCAAGACAACGAGGAGTGATCACATGAAAGCCACCATCGCCGAATTTTTCGGCACCTTCTGGCTGGTGCTGGGCGGCTGCGGCAGCGCCGTGCTGGCCGCGGCGTTTCCTGAAGTGGGCATCGGCCTGCACGGCGTGTCGCTGGCCTTCGGCCTGACGGTGCTGACCATGGCTTACGCCATCGGCCACATCTCGGGCTGCCACCTCAACCCGGCCGTGTCCATCGGGCTGTGGGTGGGCGGGCGCTTCGACACCGGCCGTCTGGTGCCCTACATCGTGGCCCAGGTGGCCGGCGCGGTGGCCGCAGGCGGCGTGCTGTACCTGATTGCCAGCGGCAAGCCGGGCTTCGAGCTGGGCGGCTTTGCGTCCAACGGCTATGGCGCGCATTCGCCCGGCCAGTACACGCTGATGGCGGCGCTGGTGTGCGAAGTGGTGATGACCGCCTTCTTCCTGTTCGTGATCATGGGCGCCACCGACAGCCGCGCACCCGCGGGCTTTGCGCCCATCGCCATCGGCCTGTGCCTGACGCTGATCCACCTGATCAGCATCCCGGTGACCAACACCTCGGTCAACCCGGCCCGCTCCACCGGCGTGGCGGTGTTCGTCGGCGGCTGGGCCGTGGAGCAGCTGTGGCTGTTCTGGGTGGCGCCCATCATCGGCGCCGCGATCGGCGCGCTGGTCTACCGCACCGTGGCGAGCAACGACTGACCCGCCGTCATGGCCCTCAGGGGGTGACCGGCAGCGCCGGCACCCCTGGCGGGAAGAACAGGCGCTCGGCGATCAGCACCGCGAAGAAGCCGACCGCCGCGATCAGCGTCCACTTCATGATCAGCCAGCCGCGATGCCGCCAGCGCGGGTCGCGGTTGACCGCATAGAGCACGAAGCACACGACGCTGGCCAGCGCCAGCAGCCCGATCAACACCCGGAAAAAAGCCATCAGGGCGCGGGGCTCACCAGGCCGGCGCCAGCTCGGCAAAGCCGGCCGGGGCTTGCGCCTCGTCGTTGAAGGTGACGATCTCCCAGGCGCTGGGGTCGGCCATCAGCTTGCGCAGCAGCTTGTTGTTGAGCGCATGGCCACCCTTGAACGACGTGTAGCTGGCCAGCATCGGCTTGCCGGCCATGTACAGGTCGCCGATGGCGTCCAGGATCTTGTGCTTGGCGATCTCGTCGTCGTAGCGCAGTCCGTCGGCATTGAGCAGCTCGCGGTCGCCGAAGACGATCGCGTTGTCCATGTTGCCGCCCAGGGTCAGCCCGCGCGAGCGCATCACGTCCACGTCTTTCGCGAAGCCGATGGTGCGGGCCCGCGCGATCTCGCGCTTGTACTGACCGCTGCCCATCTCGAAAGTCACACGCTGGCCGGTGGCGTCCACCGCCGGGTGGTTGAACTCGATCTCGAAGGTGAGCCGGTAGCCGTGGTGCGGCTCCAGCCGCGCCCACTTGAGCGCGGCGCCCTCGCCTTCGCGCAGCTCCACCGGCTTGAGCACGCGGATGAAGCGCTTGGGCGCGTCCTGCATCACGATGCCAGCGCTTTGCAGCAGGAACACGAAGCTGGCCGCCGAGCCGTCGAGGATGGGCACTTCGTCGGCGGTGATGTCGATGATGAGGTTGTCCAGCCCGAGGCCGCAGCAGGCCGACATCAGGTGCTCCACCGTCTGCACCTTGGGCGCGCCGGGGTCGCCGCCGGCCGAGATGGTGGAGGCCATGCGGGTGTCGCTCACCGACTCGGCCGACACCGGAATGTCCACCGGCTGCGGCAGGTCGATGCGGCGGAACACGATGCCGTGATCGGCCGGTGCCGGCCGCAACGTCAACTCGACCTTGCGGCCGCTGTGCACGCCCACGCCCACGGCGCGGGTGATGGACTGGAGGGTACGTTGGCGCAGCATGGAGCGATTGTCGGGGATGTGGGGCGATCTCGGAGGGGCCGGGGTCTTGCGGGGCAGCGGCGCGCAGGTCCTACAGCGTGAGGATGCAGGCCATGCGCAACACGGCTGCAATGCGGCGGGTCAACACCTCTGGAGGAGCCCCCGATGACCTCGCTCAGCCGCCGCGCTGCCCTCTCCCCCCTCGCTGCCCTGGCCTTGCTGGCCCTGCAGGCCCCCGCATCTGCCGTCGTCTCGACGCCGCTGCTCAACTACTGGGCCTACAACGACGCGTACGGCAGCGTCTACATCAACACGTCCAGCCCCGCGCTGGGCGACTTCGGGGCCAATTTCAGCCTTGGGCGACAGACCAGCTACTGGGACTACAACAACCGCACACTGGCGCCGGTGACGACGCAGGTCGACATCCAGACCAACGCCTCGCCCGCAGGAGCCGATCCGCTGTATGACCTGGTGACCAGGGGCGGGCAGTACGGCTTTTCCTTCAGCGGCAGCGCATCGGCCACGCCCGGCGGCCTGCACACCCAGATGACGGTGCGCAGCACCGACGTCAACGGCTCTGCGGTGCCGGGCTCGCCCGATGCGCGCCTGTACGGCTACGCCCACGCTTACGTCAGCGAGCAGTACCTGATCACTTCGTCCACGCGCCCGGCCGGCAGCTATGGCGCACTGCTGGTGGGCATCACGCTGGAAGGCAGCTTCGCGCACAGCCCTGTGGGCCGTGCCGACACCACGTTGTATGCCTCCGCCGACTTCACCGACTCGAGCGGCGTGAACTTCCAGAGTTCGTTCCACGTCACCGCCAACGACAACGTCTGGTCACAGCCCTGGACCGGTAGCCAGACCGTCTACAAAAAGCTGCTGTTCCAGTACGGCACGCCGTTTTCGCTGTCACTCGATCAGTGGACCAGCGTCTACGACAACGGCACGGCCGACTTCTCGCACACCGGGCAGATCTCGTCGATCGAGATCCCGTTCGCCAGCACGCTGGACACCGGCGCCATGCAGCAAGGCCTGGGCACCCTGACCTCGCTGTACGGCAATGTCTTCAACTCGGCCACCGCCGATGCGCAGAACACCAACTGGGACTTCGCCAACAACGGTGGCGGCTTCACGCCGCCGGTGCCGGAACCCGCCACCTATGCGCTGATGCTGGGTGGCCTGGCCGCGGTGGCGCTGCTGGCGCGGCGCCGCTTGCCACGGTCGTAGGGCTTCAGGACAGCGCCTGCTCGAAGTCCGCGATCAGGTCGCGCTCGTCTTCCAGGCCCACCGACAGGCGGATCATGCCGTCGGCGATGCCCATGTCGGCGCGCACGGCCGCGCCGGCTTCCCAGAAGATGGTGGGCGCCACCGGGATGATCAGGCTGCGGGTGTCGGCCAGGCCAGTGGCGCTGACGGGCAGCTTCAGCTTGTCGATCACCGGCACCAGGCGCTGCGGGTCGGCCAGCTCGAAGCTCAGCAGCCACGAGCCCGACTTGAAGTGGCGCCTGGCCGCTGCATGCTGCGGATGGTTCTCCAGCATCGGGTAGTGCACCTGGGCGATGGCCGGGTGCGCCTGCAGCCAGCGGGCCAGCGCCAGCGCGGTGGCGCTGGTGCGGTCGCAGCGCAGCTCCAGCGTCTCGGCGCCCACCAGGATGCGGTGCGCATGGTCGGACGACAGCGCACCGCCCATGTCGCGCAGGCCTTTCTTGCGGATCTGCGTCAGGCCCCACTGCCTGGCGTCGCCGCTGCGGTAGTGGGCGAAGATGTTGGGGTAGCCCTGCCAGTCGAAGAGGCCGGTGTCGGTGACCGTGCCGCCCAGCGCATCGCCATGGCCGGCGATGGACTTGGTGAGCGCATTGATCACAAGGCTGGCGCCCACGCTCTTGGGCTGGAACAGGTAGGGCGAGGTGACGGTGTTGTCCACCACGTACACGAGGCCGCGCTCACGGCACAGCTGTCCGATGGCTGCCAGGTCGGGGATGCGGGTGCCGGGGTTGGAGATGGTCTCGACGAACACCAGCCGGGTGTTGGGCCGCAGCGCCGCTTCCACGTTCGCCACGCTGCCGGTGTCCACCTTGGTGGTGTCGATGCCCAGGTCGGCCAGGGTGCCGAACAGGCTGTTGGTGTTGCCGAAGACGAACTTGCTGGACACCACATGGTCGCCGGCGCGCAGCAGCGTCAGGAAGGTGGCGGTGATGGCCGCCATGCCGGTGGCAAA
>CAKZXL010000344.1 GCA_937883885.1 uncultured Aquincola sp.
AACAAGCTGGCCAAGGCGCTGATCGGCACCAACAACGTCGACACCAATTCGCGCCTGTGCATGAGCAGCGCGGTGGCCGGCTACAAGGCCACGCTGGGTGCCGATGCGCCGCCCGCCTGCTATGAAGACCTGGCCCATGCGCGCACTCTCTTCATCACCGGCGCCAACACCGCCTGGGCGCACCCCATCCTGTTCCGTCGCATCGAAGACGCCAGGCGCGCCGACCCGCGGCTGCGCCTCATCGTGGCCGACCCGCGGCGCACCGACACCGCAGGCGCCGCCGACCTGCACTTGCCGCTGCTGCCCGGCAGCGACGTGGCGCTGTACCACGGCCTGCTGCACCTGATGCTGGCCGAAGGCTGGATAGCCCGCGACTACATCGACGCCCACACCCACGGCTTCGAGGCGCTGCGCGTGCGGGTGGCCGAGTTCACCCCGCGTGAAACCAGTCGCCTGACCGGCCTGACCGAAAAGGCCTTGCTGCAGGCTGCCGCCTGGTTTGCCGGGCTCGATGCGCCGGGCGAAGGCCGCAGCCCCACCCTGTCGCTGTATTGCCAGGGCCTGAACCAGAGCGCCAGCGGCACCGCCAAGAATGCGGCCTTGATCAACCTGCACCTGGCCACCGGCCAGATCGGCCGCGCCGGCGCCGGGCCGTTTTCGCTCACCGGCCAGCCCAATGCGATGGGCGGGCGCGAGGTGGGCGGCCTGAGCAATCTGCTGCCCGCCCACCGCGACCTGGCCAACCCGGCGCACCGCGCCGAGATGGCCGCCTTCTGGGGCGTGCCGCGCATTCCCGAGCAGCCGGGCAAAAGCGCGGTGGAGATGTTCAAGGCCGCGGCCGAAGGCCAGATCAAGGCCTTGTGGATAGCCTGCACCAACCCCGCCCAGTCGATGCCCGACCAGGCGCTGGTGCGCGAGGCGCTGCGCCGCTGCGAGTTCGTCGTGGTGCAGGAGGCCTTCGCCACCACCGCCACCGCCGCCTTCGCCGACCTGCTGCTGCCGGCCACCACCTGGGGCGAGAAGGAAGGCACCGTGACCAACAGCGAGCGCCGCATCAGCCGCGTGCGGCGCGCGGTGGCCGCGCCCGGCCAGGCGCGTCACGACTGGCACATCGCCACCGAGCTGGCGCAGCGGCTGGAGGGCCGGCTGCGCCCCGGCGAGACGCCGCTCTTCGACTACCGCACGCCTGAAGAAGTGTGGAACGAGCACCGCGAGACCACCCGTGGCCGCGACCTCGACATCACCGGCCTCAGCTACCCGCTGCTGGACAGCGCCGGGCCGCAGCAATGGCCGATGCCCGCCGGCCACACCCGCGGCCGCGCCCGGCTGTATGAAGACGGCATCTACCCCACCGACGACGGCCGCGCCCGCTTCTTCGACACGCCCTTCGAGCCGGTGGCCGAGCCGCGCGACGTGCGCCACCCTTACGGCCTGAACACCGGCCGCCTGCGAGACCAGTGGCATGGCATGAGCCGCACCGGCACCCTGGGGCGGCTGTTCGGCCAGGCGCCCGAGCCCACCGTCGACCTGCATCCGACCGAGCTGCAGCGACTGGGCCTTGCGCCCGGCGACCTGGTGCATGTGACGTCCCGCCGCGGCTCCATCGTGCTGCCCGCGGCGGCCGACGAAGGCCTGGGGCCGATGCAGGCCTACATCGCGATGCACTGGGGCGAAGAATTCGTCTCCGGCCGCAGCGCCCGTGGCGAGCCGCTGGCCGGCGTGAACGCGCTCACCACGCCGCGCTACTGCCCGCGCTCCAAGCAGCCTGAGCTCAAGCACTGCGCCATCAAGCTGCTGAAGGCCGAGCTGCCCTGGCGCCTGGTGGCCCTGGCCTGGCTGCCCGATGAAGAAGCGCTGCCGGCCCGCCGCGCCCTGCAGGCCTTGATGCATGAGTTCAGCCATGCGATGTGCGTGCCCTTCGGCCACCAGCGCGGCGGGCTGATGTTCAAGGCCGCGCATGAAGGTCCGCCGCCGATGTCGCTGGTGCGCCGCATCGAGACGCTGCTCGGCCTGGCCTACGGCAGCCACGATGCACCGGTGCTGCACTACGAAGACGCCCGCCGCGGCCAGCGCCGTGCGGTGCGGCTGCGCCGGGCGGGGGATGACCGCCGGCTCGACGCCTTTCTGCTGGCCGGCGATGCGCGCGCCGAAGCCTGGCTCAAGCCGCTGCTGCAGGACGAGCGGCCGGTGCAGGCCTATGGCCGCCAGCTGCTGCAGGCCGGCCCCCACCCACCCTTGCCGACACCGGTGCGCGGGCGCCAGGTGTGCACCTGCTTCAACATCAGCGCCGACCAGATCGAGGCCACCCTGGCCACCTGCGCCGGTGACGACGCCGACCGCCTGCAGCAATTGCAGGATGCGCTGAAATGCGGCACGAATTGCGGCTCCTGCGTGCCTGAGCTCAAGCGCCTGGTGGCCGCTGGCGTCACCGCCTGAAACACCTGCCTGCCAAGGTCCGAAACTTGCGAACCTGAGCGCAGGAGACAGCCTTCATGACCAGCATTCGTCACTACATCAAGGAGATCGGCCGCGGCAGCGCCGGCGCACGGTCCCTCAGCATCGAACAGGCCCAGGACCTGATGGGCCTGGTGCTGGACGGCCAGGTCACCGACCTGGAGATCGGCGCCTTCGCCATCGCCATGCGCATGAAGGGCGAAACGCTCGATGAGCTGCTCGGCTTTCTGGCCGCGGTGCAGGCGCGCTGCCAACCCATCGTGGCCGACCGGCCGGTGGTGGTGCTGCCCACCTACAACGGCGCCCGCCGGCTGCCCAACCTCACGCCCCTGCTGGCCATGCGTCTGGCGCAAGAAGGCGTGCCGGTGCTGATGCACGGCCCGCGCCACGACCCGCAGCGCGTGAGCACCGCCGACGTGCTGCACGACCTGGGCCTGCCCATCGCCCACGGCGTGGACGAGGTGGAACAGGCCTGGGCGCGGCGCGAACCGGCCTTCCTCTGCATCGACGCGTTGTGCCCGCCGCTGGCCCGGTTGCTGGACGTGCGCTGGACCATCGGCCTGCGCAACTCGGGCCACACCGTGGCCAAGCTGCTGGACCCGGTGCAAGGCGCACCCGCGCTGCGCCTGGCCAGCTACACCCACCCCGAATTCGGCGAGTTGATGGGCCAGTTCGCACGCCAGGCCGGCGCCCACATGATGCTGCTGCGCGGCACCGAAGGTGAGGCCGTGGCCGACCCGCGCCGCCAGCCCCGCATCGAAGGCTGGATCGCCGGCCAGCCGCGGCCCGAGCTCAGCTGCCCCGCGCAGGAAGGCGTGCTGGCCACCATGCCGCTGCTGCCGCGCACCCACGATGCCGCCACCACCGCGCTCTACATCCAGTCGGTGATGAGCGGCGAAAAGCCCGCCCCCGATCCGCTGGAAAACCAGGTGGCCCTGGTGCTCAAGAGCCTGTCCGCGCTGGGCAGCCTGCAGGGCCAGCGCCACGTAGGAAGTGCCGCATGACCGTTCCCTCCCCCGCCCGTGCCCCCGGCCGCTGCACCCTCGTGGGCGCCGGCCCCGGCGACCCCGAGCTGCTCACCATCAAGGCCCTGCGCGTCATCCGCGCGGCCACCGTGCTGCTGGTGGACGACCTGGTGAGCGATGCGCTGCTGCGCTTTGCGCTGGGCCGGCGGCGGCCGCGCATCGTGCACGTGGGCAAGCGCGGCGGCTGCGCCAGCACACCGCAGGCCTTCATCGAAAAGCTGATGGTGGCCGAGGCGCTCAAGGGCGAGCAGGTGGTCCGGCTCAAGGGCGGCGACCCCTTCGTCTTCGGCCGCGGCGGCGAAGAGGTGCAGGCGCTGCAGGCGCACGGCGTGGCGGTGGAGGTGGTCAACGGCATCACCTCGGGCCTGGCGGCGGCCACCGGCATCGGCGCGCCGCTGACGCACCGCGACCATGCGCAAGGCGTGATGTTCGTGACCGGCCATGCCCGCGAAGGCGGCCACGGCCCCGACTGGTCGGTGCTGGCGCAGGCCGCGGCGCAGGGCATCACGCTGGTGGTGTACATGGGCGTGGCCCAGGTGGCGCGGCTGCAGCAGGGGCTGCTGCAAGGGCTGCCCGCCGCCACGCCGGCCGCGGTGGTGCAGCAGGCGTCGCTGCCGCAGCAGCGGCATGTGGTCACCACGCTGGGCCAGCTGCCGCAGGCCATCGCCGATCACGGCCTGGGCAGCCCGTCCATCATCATCGTGGGCGATGTGCTGCAGGGGCTGCAGGCGGCGGCCGTGCCGCCGACGGTCAAAGCCGCTGCTGCGCGCTGATCTCGCGCGACAACGCGCCCAGCGGCAGCGTGCGCTGCACCGCGCCGCGCTTGATGGCTTCCTTGGGCATGCCGAAGACCACGCAGGTGGCTTCGTCCTGCGCCAGCGTGGCAGCGCCGGCGGTGCGCATTTCCATCAGGCCGGCGGCACCATCGTCGCCCATGCCGGTCATGATGATGCCCAGCGCATTGGCACCGGCACACTTGGCGCCGGAGCGGAACAGCACGTCCACCGACGGGCGATGGCGGTTGACCAGCGGCCCATCCACCACTTCCACGTGGTACTGCGCGCCGCTGCGGCGCAGCAGCGTGTGCTTGCCGCCGGGGGCGATGAGCGCCAGGCCGGGCACCACGCGGTCGCCGGTGGCGGCCTCCTTCACCGTGATCTGGCACAGCGTGTTCAGCCGCGCCGCGAAGGCGGCGGTGAACTTCTCGGGCATGTGCTGCACGATGACGATGCCGGGCGACACGCGCGGCAGCTCGGTCAGCACCGCTTCCAGTGCCTGGGTGCCGCCGGTGCTGGTGCCGATGAGCACCACGCGCTCGGTGGTCTGCGCCATGGCCCGCGCGCCCTGCGCATTGGGCGGCAGGATCACGTCGGCGGTGTGCTTGGCCGTGGGCACCAGCGGCGCCACGGCCGACCGGGCCACCGTGCGGCGCACGTTGGCCTGCGCCGCCGCCTTGACGGTGCCCACCAGTTCCTGCGCCGCCTCGGCCAGGAACTGCTTGAGCCCCAGCTTGGGCTTGGTGACGATGGACACCGCGCCGGCGGCCAGCGCCTCCAGCGTGGTCTTGGCGCCCTTTTCGGTCAGCGTGCTGCAGATGACCACCGGCGTCGGCCGCTCTTCCATGATCTTGCGCAGGAAGGTGATGCCGTCCATGCGCGGCATTTCCACGTCCAGCACGATCACGTCGGGCCATTGCTGGCGCATGCGTTCCTGGGCCAGCACCGGGTCGGCGCAGGCGGCGATGACTTCGATGCCCGGGGCTTCGCCCAGCAGGCCGGTCATCACCTGGCGCACCACGGCGGAATCGTCCACCACCAGCACCTTGATCGTTTTCATGTCGTCTCCGATTCCGCGGTCGGCGTGCGCAGCGCCGGCAGCCGTGCCTCATGGCTCTTGAGCCAGCGCGGCAGCGCATCGCCGGTCATCGGCCGTGCGATCAGGTAGCCCTGCCCCAGGGTGCAGCCGAACTGCTGCAGCAGCCGCCAGTCGGCCATGGTCTCCACGCCTTCGGCCACCGACACCAGGCCCAGCCGGCCGGCCATCTCCAGTGCCGACTGCAGGATGACGCGCAGGTGCGCCTGCTGGTGCGCCTTGTGCACGAAGCTGCGGTCGATCTTCAGCTCGGTGAAGGGGATGCGCGCCAGCTGCTGCATCGACGAGAAGCCGGTGCCGTAGTCGTCGATCGACAGGCCCATGCCGCGCATGCGCAGCCGGCCCAGCACGCCCATGGTCTGGGCGTCGTAACCCACCACCGAGCCTTCGGTGATCTCCAGCACCAGCTGCCCCGGGGCCAGCCCGTGGCGGGCCAGCAAGGCACTGATGCCTTCCACCAGACCCGGCGTCTGCAGCAGCAGCGGCGACAGGTTGATGGCCATGGACATGGCCAGCCCATGGCTCATCCAGCTGGCCAGCTGCGCCATGGCCTGGTCGGCGATGGACTGCGTCAGCCGCAGGATGAGGCCGTGCTTTTCGGCCGTGGCGATGAAACGGTCGGGGGGCACCGTGCCCAGCACCGGATCGGTCCAGCGGGCCAGCACCTCCACCCCGCGGACGATGCCGGTGCGGATGTCGACCTTGGGTTGGTAGTACGGCAGCACCAGGCCCTGGGCCAGCGCGGCTTCCAGCCGCTCCGGCGCAATAGGCGGCGGCAGCCCGGTGGCCGGCAGCAGCGGCGAGCCGGTGTCCACCGCATGGCAGCGCTGCAGCGCGCCGGCCAGCAGCTCGGCCGTCAAGGGCTTGGACACGCCGCCCAGCAAGGGCATGCCCAGCGTGGTGGCCATGGTTTCCACCGCGCGCACCAGCGCGCCTTCTCGTGAAGAAGCCACCAGGAAAGGAATGCGGATGCCGCGGCGGCTCAACTGCTGGATCAGCTCGATGCCGTCCATCTCCGGCATTTCCAGGTCGATGACCAGAAGCGACGGCGGCACCGGCAGCTCGGCCAGCAGATCCAGCGCCTGTAGGCCGTGATGCGCTTCGTGGATCTGCACCACGCCCAGCGACCGGAACAGCGCGACAGCATGCTCGCGCTGCACCACGCTGTCATCGACCACCAGCACCGATTCGTGCCGATCGGCCGCGGGGCCAGGCGAATTGCCCGTGTCCATTCCGTCTCCTACCGGCGGCCGGGGCCGCCTTACAGCTTGCGATACACCGAGGGCGACACCTGTTCGACGCCCGTCATCATGCCGTTGAGGCTCTCGGAATGACCGACGACGAAGTAGCCGCCCGGCCGCAGCGTGGCCACCACGCGCTCCACGACCTGACGCTTGGTGTCGGCATTGAAATAGATCATCACGTTGCGCAGGAAGACCATGTCGAAGTTGCCCAGGTCGCCGGGCAAGGGTTCGTTCAGGTTCACCTGCAGCAGCTTCACACGATCGCGCAGCGCCTTTTGCACCAGCAGCGTGCCCTCCTGCTCGCCCGTGCCCTTGAGGCAGAAGCGCTTGAGATAGGCCGGCGGCACCTGGCGGGCGCGCTCCAGGGGGTAGTGCCCCAGGCGCGCACGCTGCAGCACCCGTGAGCTGATGTCCGAGCCGCTGACCTCCCAGGGCTTGTCGGCCCGCACGTCGGCCAGCACCATCGCCATGCTGTAGGGCTCTTCGCCGCTGGAGCAGGCAGCGCTCCAGATGCGAAAGGCCTGCGAGCGCGGCGCCTCGGCCGCCAGCCTGCGCAGCAGCTCGAAGTGCTTGGGCTCGCGGAAGAAATAGGTCTCGTTGGTAGTCAGCAGGTCCACCGCGATCTGCACCTCGGCCGCGTCGCGGCCGCTGTCCAGCAGCGCCAGGTAGTCGCTGTACCGGTCGAAGCCGTGGTGCGCCAGCCGCTTGGCCAGCCGCCCGCACACCAGGGCCTTCTTGCCCGCCGAGAGAGTGATGCCGGCCGCCTCGAGGATGAAGGTCTGGAAGCGCTGGTATTCGCGCTCACTGATGGCCGGGTGTTGCATGCGCTTGCAGGGCCCTTCAGTGCGCCAGGCCGAGTTCGGCCACCTGGCCGGCGGCGGCGATCTCTTCCACCGACAGCACCTGTTCGGCCGCCAGCAGGATGACGAACTTGCCGCGCACCTTGCCCATGCCCTGGATGAAGTCGCTGCGGATGCGGGTGCCGAAGGACGGCGGCGGCTCGATGTCGGCCGCCGGGATCTCCAGCACTTCGTTGACGGCGTCCACCACCGCGCCCAGCACGTGGCGTTCGCCTTCGCTTTCCACCTCGATGATGACGATGCAGGTGCGCTTGGTGATGTCGCTGCTGGGGCGGCCGAAGCGGGCCTGCAGGTCCATCACCGGCACCACGGCGCCGCGCAGGTTGATCACGCCGCGGATGGACGACGGCATCATCGGCACCTCGGTCAGGCCGCGGTATTCGATGATTTCCTTGATGGCCAGGATGCCCAGCGCAAAGGTTTCGCCCCCCAGCATGAAGGTGAGGTACTGCTGGGGCTCCGCGGCCATCAGTGCGGGCATCGCATGGCCGGCAGCCGCCGTACTGGCTGAAGTGATGTTCATCGGCGGTCTCCTGTTCGGAAGAAGGTTCGTGGGTTCGCAGTCCGCTTATTCGGCCGCTCGCGGCCGTTCTTCAGGCTGCGTCAAAAATTGGTGAACTGGCTTTCGTCCACGCCGGCAGCCTGGCGCGGCGCGCGTGGGGCGGCTGCGGGCGCCGCCGACACGGCCTTGCGGGCCGATGCCTTGGCCAGGCCGATGGCCTGACGCGCGGGCGCCGCGGACTCGGCTTCGCGGCGGCGGGGCGCCCCGCCCAGCCGGAAAAAGCCCATGGTGTTTTGCAGTTGCTCGGCCTGCGCGCTCATCTCTTCGGCGGTGGCGGCCAGTTCTTCAGAGCTGGACGCGTTCTGCTGCGTGGTCTGGCTGAGCTGGCTCACGGCCGCGTTGATCTGGCTGACGCCGGACGACTGCTCTTCGCTGGCCGCGGTGATCTCCTGCACCAGGTCCGAGGTCTTGCGGATGCTGGGCACCATCGCGTCCAGCAGCTGGCCGGCACGCTCGGCCAGTTCCACGCTGCTGCCGGCCACGGTGCCGATTTCCTGCGCCGCCACCTGGCTGCGCTCGGCCAGGCGGCGCACCTCGGCGGCGACGACGGCAAAGCCCTTGCCGTGTTCGCCCGCACGCGCGGCCTCGATGGCGGCATTGAGCGCCAGCAGATTGGTCTGGTAGGCGATGTCGTCGATGATGGTGATCTTGTGGGCGATCTGCTTCATCGCCGAGACGGTGGCCTTGACCGCCTCCCCGCCTTCGGTGGCCTCGGTGGCCGCCTTGCTGGCCATGCCGTCGGTCACCTTGGCGTTGTCGGTGTTCTGCGCGATCGACGAGGTCATCTGCTCGATCGACGCGCTGGT
>CAKZXL010000345.1 GCA_937883885.1 uncultured Aquincola sp.
GCCTGGCGGGCCGAACTGCATGCGCGCTGGCTGCCGCCCGGACATGACGGCCTGCACGGCACTACGCACCCGCATGCCCATCCGCACCCGCATCCGCACCCGTCGGTGGCGGGCGATGCCGCCTTCGCGTCGGCCGACGAGGCTTCGCTGGCCCATGCCCATGCGCATGCCACCTTCCAGCGCCATCACCACGACCCGCACGATGCCACCGTGATCGCCCTCGATGGCACCGACGCCGGCGTCGGTGCCGACGGCGTTTCTTCCGCAGCTGCGGGCAGCGCCACGCTGCCCCTGGGCCTGGCCGCGCCATGGGCCTTGCCGGCGGCCACGGCACGGCCGGCCCGCTGGCAGCGGCCTGCCTCTGACCGCTGGACCGACGCGGCCGTCCTCCCGCTCGAACAACCTCCTCGCGCCTGACCGGCAGCCCTTGCTGCCCCTGTCCACCGCCTGGCCGGTGCCGGTCCATCGTGACCCGCACCGGCGTCTGGACCGGGCCGTTGCCGCGGCAAGCGCCGCCGGCGCACGGCCGTCGACGAGGAGTTTTCATGGACACCGACGCTTTCGACAGCGTCGAGGTCGGGCGCCAGCTCGGCCACGACTTGCATCGCTGCAGCCGCCTGCCGCTGCAGCCCGACTGGCCCGCGCCTGTGCGCGAGGGCTTCCTGGCGGCGGCGGCCGGCCGCTCGCCCCGCCAGGCCGGCGACCGCTTCCAGCGCAAATGGCTGCAGCTGCGGCTGAGCGCATTCAACCGCCAGCGCGTGGTGGCGCCCGATGTCACGCCCGACCTGCTGCGCGAGCTCGACCTCGACCATTGCCCCGTCACGCGCCAGCCGCTGACCCATGGCCTGCGGGCCGACACCGATGCGTCGGTCGACCGCCTGAACAACGACGCCGCCTATGCCGCCAGCAACCTGGCCGTGATGAGCGTGCGCGCCAACCGGGCCAAGGGCTGCCTGAGCTTTGAGGCCGTGTGGGCCGCTGCCCGCGGGCAGGCCCCGGCGGGCGAGCTGACGCCCCAGGAATGGCTGCGCCTGGCGGTGTTGATGCAGGGGCCTGCCTTTGCCACCCGCCAGCACCTGGCGCCGCTGCTGCCGCTGGTGGCGCCGTTGCCTTGCCGCTCGGTGCGGCTGGCCATGCAGCAGATCCAGCGCCTCTTCACGCTGGAGGCGCGCCGGCCGTCGGGCCGCAACCTGCTGGTGCGCGTGTTCGCGCAGGCCGCGCCGGCCGAACGTGCACAGATGCGGCTGCGCCGCTTCGGCGATGTGATCCATGAAGCCTTGCGCGCGCAGCACCCGGGCGACCACTGCTGGGACGTGTGGCTGCAGCCGCAGGTGATGGCCGCGCTGCAGCAATGGCGCGAGTCGCTCGACGAGCTGTCCTGGGCGCGGGTGGCCCGCCTGTCGGGCCAGCTGGCAGGCGGGCAACGCGTCAGCGCCGCCAGCCTGGCGCCCTGGCACCTGGCTTCACGCGGCTACCAACCTCGACGGGCCTCTGCATGAAACAACCGCTCCGTCTTTTTCGTCTGCAAGCCGCGCTGGCCTGCACGCTGCCGGCCGTTGCCGGCCACGCCCAGACCCCCACCGAACCCGCCCAGGCGGTGGAAGTGGTGGGCCGCACCCAATCCGGCGCCTACCACGCGGCCGAAGCCGCCGGCGCCAAGACCGAGCTGCCGCTGCGCGAGCTGCCGCAGTCGGTGCGCGTGGTCACCCGCCAGGCCATCGACGACCTGGGCGCCACCAA
>CAKZXL010000346.1 GCA_937883885.1 uncultured Aquincola sp.
AGTGAACAGGAAAGTCAATGAAATCAACGATCTACCAACACCACCTCCGCGCCAGTGCTAGCTTTTCGTACCGTCACTTATTGCACTGAAAACGAGGAGACCCCACATCGGCCGCGCGGCGGCCCGCCTGCATCTGTCGCAACCGCCCCTGACGCGCCACATCCAGGCCCTGGAAGAAAAAATCGGCGCGCCACTGTTCGTGCGCACCCCCAAAGGCATGACGCTGACCGATGCCGGCCGCACCTTGCTGGAGGAGACCCCCAACCTGCTCACTCTGGCGCAGCAGGCGCTGGAGCGCACGCGGCTGGCCGGCCAGGGCCTGATCGGTCGGCTGGACGTGGGGCTGTTCGGCTCGGGCGTGCTGGACGTGATTCCGCGCATCCTGGCGCGCTTTCACGAGGAGCGCCCGGAGGTCAAGATCGTGTTGCACAACATGACCAAGGACGCCCAGCTGCAGGCGCTGCGCGAGCGGCGCATCAGCGTGGGCTTCAACCGCCTGGTGCCCAAAGAGGCCGACATCCGCATCGAGACCGTGCTGCACGAGCCCATGGTGGTGGCCCTGGCAGCCAGCCATCCGCTGGCGGTGCGCCCCTCGCTGCGTCTGGCCGACCTGGCGGGCATGCCGCTCATCCTGTACCCCAACGTGCCCCTGCGCGGTCTGGCGCAGGAGGTGATGGACGCCTTCCGCGCCGAGGGCATCCCCGCGCGCGTCGAGCAGGAGGTGCAGGACGTAGTGACCGCCGTGGCGCTGGTGGCCGGCGGCTTTGGCTGCTGCATCACCACCCGATCGGCCACCAGCTTGCGCCTGCCCGGCGTGACCTACCGGCCGCTGCGATCGCAACACCTGAGCGACATCGAACTCAGCTGCCTGTATCGCAGCGATGACCCGTCGCCCGTAGTGGCGGCCTTTCTGGGCGTGGTGCGCGCATTTGCGCAAGAGCGCGCCGCCACACCGGGGTAGCCCTGCGCTGCAGCGCGCGCCCACATCAAAAGGCCTTCACCAGCGAGAAACGCAGCAACGAGCCCTTGGGCTGCGCGCCAGTGCCCGCCTCGGCGCTCAGCTCCTTGTAGAGCGCGCCCTTCAGGAACATGCCCGCGCCAGGCACGGGATAGACCACTTCGGCGCCCAGCGCATGGCGCGATGCCTTGTGCGTGCTGGCGCCCGGCCCGCTGTCTTCGCTGGTCTGCCACTGGCTGTAGCCCACCAGCCCCGCCTGCCAGGTGCCAAAGGACTTGCCCAGCCCCCATTCCAGCGTGGCCTGGTTGCCGGGGCGCAGGCCCGCGTCGTTCTTGCCGTTGCGCTCGAAGCGCATCAGGCCAGAGCCGGTCCAGGTTTTGGCGCTGTCGAAGTAATACGTCAGGCCACCCGTGAGCATGGTGCTTTTGAAGCCCTTGCCCGGCGATGCGGGGTGACTGGTGCTGGCGCTGTCCAGCCACACGCCGGCGGCGGCCACGGCGTCCCATTGCTGGCCGTGCCAGCCCAGCACCAGCGGGCCCAGGTACACGTCGCCCACGCCCGAGCGGGTGTCGGAGATGCCCGCCGCGTTGATGGTGAGCGAGGTGCGCATCACCGGCACGATGGCCTCCATGCCGTAGTCGGCGCCCAACAGTTTGTACTGAGATACCCACACAAAACGGTTGGCCAGCGCCGTGACGGTGCCCCGGTTGTGGCCCGGCAGGTTGCTGCTGGTGCCCGGCGCGCGGAAGTCGTCGATGTTGTAGTTGACGAGGTAGCCCAGGTAGTAAAAGCCGGGCGGCGGCACGCTGGCGCCCTGCAGCCCTTCCACGCCCGGCACGTAGTGCCCCTCGGCCTGCGCGCTGCTGACGGCCAGACCGCCCGCCAGGGCAAGCGCGGCAATGACCCTGTGTTTTTTCATGCTGTGTTCCTTGTGCATGGCTGCGCGCTGGGTCAGGTATAGACGTCCGTGAAGGACGGCACCAGGTCACCCGTGTGATAGAAGATGCCGCTGCCCAGCTTGTCCTCGCTCCAGGTGGTCACGGGGCGGTCTGGCTGCGCCAGATAGCCCAGGCCCGCGAAGGTCTCGTTGCGGTTGCCGCTGGGGTCGAAGAAGTAAATGGTCTCGCCACGCGTGATGCCGTGGCGCGTGGGCGCCACGTCGATGCGCACCTTGTTTTTGGCCATCACGTCGGCGGCCTTGAGCACGTCGTGCCAGGAGTCCAGGAAGAACGCAATGTGGTGCAGGCCGCTGGTCGGGCCGCCCACGAAGGCGATGTCGTGCGGCGTGGTGGTGCGCGCCAGCCAGGTGGCCGCCTGGATGCTGCCGCCGGGGCCGACCAGCACCTGCTCGGTCAGGAAGAAGTCCAGGCATTCGGTCACAAAGCGCGTGTTGTCGGCCACGGTGTTGACGCCGGCTTCGGGGTTCATCTCGCACATCAGCAACAGGTCGTCGAGCCAGTGCGCGCCCGCGCCGCGGATGCCGTCGGGCCAGGGGTCGGGGTTCATGGTGCCCACGTCGGTGCCCACGTATTCCTTGTGGGCGTACAGGCGCATCTCGTGGCCGCTGGGCAGGTTGAACTGCAACATGCGGCCGACGGCGGGCAACGCGCCCTCGGGCAGCATGGTGGTGGCGATGCCCCAGGCCTCGATGCGCTTTTGCAGCACGTCCAGGTCGGCATCGTCCTTGACCTTGTAGGCCACATGGTTCAGACCGGCCTGGTCCGAGGGCGTGAGGATCAGCGAGAACTTGTCCCACTCGTCCCAGCACTTGAGGTACACGTTGCCAGCCTTGTCCTGCATCGTGGTCTTCAAGCCCAGCACCTTCTCGTAATGCTGCACGGCCGCGGCCATGTCCATCACTCTCAGGCTCGCGTGGCCTATGCGTAGTACGCCCATGTCATGTCTCCTTGTGTAGCGGGGTCGTCAATGAAAAAACAGCGGGCGCAGCACTGGCGCCCGCACGGGAAAAAGGTTTGGCCAGGCGGGGGCTGACCTCCAGGCGCACGGCGGCCGTGGGCGCGACGCGGCAGGCCAGCGTGTAGCCCCGGGCCTCCTCGTCGGCGCTCACATGGGCGCGGCTCACGGGCCCCAGCGGCTGTACGCCGCCCTCGACGATGCGCACCTTGCACACGCCGCAGCCTCCGTTGACGCAGCCCACGGGAATGCCCTTGCGGCCCAGGCGCAACATGCCGCGCAGCAAGCTTTCTCCGGGGGAGCATGCGTAGGTCTCCCCCGTCTGCACCACGCAAACGCTGCTCGGCCCAAGAACTGCGGTCGCTTGCATTGGCGATGCACTCATTGCGGCCACCGCGCCATTTCCGCCTGCAGCATGTCGGCCAGATCGCGCTGCCATGCCGCATGGATGTCGAAGCGGCTGACCAGCCAAAGTTGCGTGTCGACAAAGACATTCGACGGGTGCGCAACCAGCTGCGGATACTCTGCCGCGAGAAACTTCGGCAGCAGCGCCAATCCCTGTCCAAGTGCGCACAGCTGCGCCAGCGGCGCGAAGCTGTCGGACTGAAGTCGCACCTGCCCGGACAGCCCGAAGCGCGACCAGTCCAGGGAGGCATAGATGAAGTGGTGGTCCTGGTGGAAGAACTGCAGGTTCATCGCCAGCAGTTGGTGCTTCTCATGCGCCAGCTCAGTAGTGCGCTTCAGATAAGCATCGCTGGCATAGGCGCCGACGGCAACATCGCCGAGCTTGCGCACGTGCAGGGCGTTGCTGTTGCGCTCCGGTCTGGCCAAGCGCACGGCGATGTCCACTTGGTCCTGTTCCAGATTGACGAAATGCGCCTCGGTGGTGATGGTGAACACCAGCTTCGGGTACTTCTCGCTGAGCGCGGCAAACACCGGGGCGAAACGCTGCGCAAAGACGTCCATCACGCTGATTCGGATGACACCGGCGCCTGCGTGGTGGTCCTGGCAGAAGCTGCGGGCAGCCTCCTCCATGCGCTGCGCGGCGGAAATCAGCGCATTCAGGTCGGCAGAGGCTCTCCAGCCGCCCTCTGCGCGCACGAACAGAGCGCGGCCGAAGTGTTGCTCGAGCAGCCGGATACGGCGGCGCAGCGTCGAGTCGTCGATGCCTTCCAGCTCCGCAGCCACTTCGTAGCTGCCATGCCGTTCCAGCGCCAGGAATGCTCGGATCAAATCCCATTGGGGAGTGGTCGGACCATCTCGGGTCATGAATGGTGCTCCTTGGGTGGCTCGTGGCTGCCTGCAAGCATCCAGCGTCATGAAAATCGCACCTGCAGCGCAGGGCTGGCGGCACGGGTGCGGCAAGCGAGCAACCAGCCCGCGGCCACGTCGTCCTCGTCGAGCACCGAACTGTCCAAGCGCTGCACCTCGCCGGCCTGCAGGCGGCACATGCACGAGGCGCATTCGCCGACGCGGCAGGCGTGCGGCGCTGGCAGTCCGGCGCGCAGCATGGCGGACAGCAGAAGTTCGCCGGCACGCACCGGCACGGCGTGGGTCTGGCCTTTCATCAGGACCGTGAGCAGCGCCTCGGGGCCATCACCTGCGGCTTCCTCGCTCGCACCTTCCACGGCGGCGCCGAAGTCCTCCCGGTGCACACGCTGGGCATCGAACCCGGCGACCTGGAGACTGGCGCCCACGGCGTGCATGAAGGGTTCCGGACCGCACATGTAGGCGTCGGCCTGGTCCAGCCCCTGCGCCTGCGCCACCAGAACGGCCTGCGTAGGAAGGCCCTGCTCGGCGTCATACCAGTGGACGATCTCCAGGCGCCCCGCAGCGGCATCCTGCAACGCCTGCAACTCGGCCAACAGCATGGCCGTGGCCCGGTCGCGGTTGGCGTAGAAGAGCCGCACGCGCGCCGCACCGCGCGCCAGCGCCTCGCGAGCCAGCGCGAACACCGGTGCGATGCCGCTGCCGCCGGCGTACAGCAGCAGCGGCTGCCCGGGCCGCGCCAGGGTGAAGTGCCCGGCGGGGGGAAGAACCTGCAACTGCCGGCCCGGCCGGGCGTTGTCGCACAGCCAGTTCGAGACGCGGCCGCCGGCAACGCGGCGCACCAGCACGCTGATCGGCTGCCCTGTCACGGGCTCGCTGGTGATCGAGTAGCAGCGCCAGTGCTCGTCGCCCTGCACTTCGACCGCCAGCGTCAGGTACTGGCCCGGCTGGAACGTGAACTTCGGCTGCTGCTCATCGTCCACGCGCAGGCTGAGCAGGATGGCGTCGCTCCCCTGGGCCGTGACGTCGGTGATGGTGAGGGATTGCGCCCGCTTCGCCATTGACGCCGCCTTCAGAGGAAGAACGAGTTGTTGCCCTGGGGGCGGTCGCTGTCGATCAGATTGACCTGCTTGAGCACGATGCTCAGGCCAGCTTCCGTCTCGCGCAGAACGAAACCATTCCAGCCCGCCAGCACGCGACCGTGGCCCTCGCGCGACTCGACCAGCGTGAAGCTGTAGCGCGCACGCCATTCGTCCGAGCGCCCTGGGCTCGCCCACACCTCGAGTCCGCTGAACTGGCGAGCGGTACGAGAGGTCGGGAACTGCGAGAAGGCCAGCCCCGTTCCCAGCCGCGTCACCCGGTCCAGGAGGCGGCGCCTGTCGTGGAATTCCAGCGTGACGCTGCATCTCGGGTCCGGAGCGGGCGAGACAGCAGGAATCCAGTAGGCGCATTCTTCGGCGAACAGTGCCAGCCACTGGACGTATGCGTCCTGCGTGAGCGCCCCCTGGTCCAGCAGCCTCGCCTCCACGGTCAGCATTCGGACGATGTCGCGCTCACGCGCCGCCTCGACGGTGCCGGGCTCGCGCACCACCGCCCGGGCCAGGTCGGCGGAGACGTCCACCAGCCAGTCGTAGAACGATGCGACCACATACAGCGATGGCGGTTGATGGCGGTACCCTTGCCGCCCAGCGGCGGGTTGCTGCGTCGCTGTGCTCATGCCAGCCTCCCCTTGTCCATGCGCAGCGTTGGCTCTGCCTGCATCAGGCGCTTCCACTGCGCGTAGTAGTTGCGCATGTGCAGGTCGGTGGTCACCGGTCCGCGGATGATTCCGTCCTCGACCGGCACGTCTTTGCCGGACTCGTGGTGCCGGCTCATGTCGACCCACTCGTCCTCGGGGCTGTTGCACAACCCGCGCTGGCACTCCTCGAAGTTGGCGGCGTCGTCCATCTCGCCCATCACCGGGAAATCCTCCTGGGTGCGCAAGCGCATGGTGTTCACCTCCGGATCGGCATCCTTGCGCTGCGTCGCGTACCAGTGCACGCCCGTGGAGGCGACGGCCAGCGGCTGGATCACCTGCACCTGGTTGCCGATCAAGGCCAGGTTGGGAAAGATGTTGAGGTTCATCCCCGCGCCGACGGTGGTGTCGAGCACCTGCTGCGCCTGGTCCCCGTAGATGCTCGCCACGTGATCCTCGTAGGGCTCGCGTCCGGGCTGCGGGCGCTGCAGGCGCCAGGCCGATTCGCCGTGCATCTCCGGGCGCTGGTCGATCACGGTGTGGCCGTTGTCCAGCGCGCTGTTGGTCATCTTGGAGCGATCGGCATCGGCGAAGTAGGCCATGTCGCCGCCGCCATAGCGCGCGTTCGTCATGACCAGCAGCGACTGGTGCGAGAAGGGGACGTGGTAGCCGTCGCCGGCGTTGTCCCAGATCAGCTTCCAGTTGCAGGCCAGGTGAAAGCGCTGCACGCCTGCCAGGCGCAGGTTCGAGGCCCCGCCGTTGTGATCGATCCAGTCGTCGAGGTAGCGCGCCGCGTTGCCGAGGTGGTCCAAGAGCGGTGGCGCGTCGGGGTTCAGCGTGGCGAACACGAAGCCCTTGTACGAATCCACCTGCGCCGGCCGCGCCAGGTGCATGTCGCGGGACTTGAAGGTCGGACCGTAGGCGTTCTTGCCCGGGATGCCGAACAACTGGCCTCGGTTGTCGAAACGCCAGCCGTGGTAGGGGCAGGTGAAGCCGGCGGCGTTACCCCGATGTTCACGGCAGACGCTCGCGCCGCGGTGCGAGCAGCGGTTGGAAAAGACGCGGATGACGCCTGCTTCATCACGCGCGACGATGACCTCGCGCACACCGATCCAGGCTTGCTTGAAATCGTTGGGCTCGGGGATTTCGCTCTCGTGGGCCAGATAGACCCAAGTGGCCGCGAAGATGTTGTTCATCTCGCGGGAGAAGATGGCTTCGTCGGTATAGAGGCGACGATGCACCCGATCTTCCTGGACCAGATCATCCCAGTCGCCCTGGGCGGCGGGCGTCCGTGGAAGGACGGATATCTTGGCGGTGTTTGTCATGGGGGTTTCCTTGTTCCTCTTCGATTGCCTATGGCCTTAGGCCGGCAAGGCCGAAATGTCCTGCGGTGTCGCGGGAAGGCGCCCCGCGTCGAGCAGGCGCCGCCCCAACGCGATCACGCGCTCGGGATCCAGGGCCTGCTGCGATTCCTGCTGCACGCGGACCCATTCGTCGTCGTCGAACAACGCACGGTGGTAGGCCATGAACTTCTGCTGCAGGAACTGCCGATCCACTTCCGGGTGCCCCTGGATACCCAGGAACTGCCCATTCACCAGGAAAACTTCGTGCGGGATCGTCTGCGAGGACGCCAGCTGAACGCCGCCCGGCGGCAGGGTGGTCACGCATTCGCCGTGGCTTTGCACCAGCACGGTGGGGCCTGCGCCGACCTGAGGGCCAAACAGCACCTGGGCCTCGTTGCTCCATTCCAGCCGGTCCGCACCCAGCTTGAAGCGACCGGACGGATTTCTCCCGACCTGCCCGCCCAATGCGGCCGCGATGGCCTGGGCGCCGAAGCAAAGCCCGACCACCGGCCCCTCGCCACGCTGCGCCGCACCTCGCAGGAACGCCAGCAGGTTGCTCACCAGGGGCGTCCGCGCGTCATCGATCACCGACTTGGGACTGCCGCTGATGACATGCCCTGAATAATCGAATGCCTTCTCGAGAAAATCATTTTCAACAGGCTGGATAATCTCCCATTCTTCATTTTCCCGGCCAAAGGCCGAGATCATTTTTTCCTGCAAATCCAGGTCGCCCGATGCATCCGAGCACCATATAACTGCGTACTTCTTCATGACAGTCATCAGAAAAGCTCGAAATATTCACGATGCTCCCAGTTGGTAACCGGATCACCCGAGAAATCAACCTGCCCTTCGGCGTCAACAAACCTTTTCCATTCGCTGCGCCGCAAATGCATCCAATAACGGATGAATTCCTCGCCGAATGCCTCACGGAAGAATTTCGAGGTTTCCAGAACCTCCAGCGCCTCGGACAGGTTATGAGGCAGGATGGTGACGTCCGCCGCATAGGGTGTTTCCTGCAGCGGCCCCGGATCGAGTTGGCGGCGGATGCCGTCGATCCCGGAAAACACCTGGGAAGCCAGGTAGAGATAGGGGTTGGCCGCCGGCTCGCCGATCCGGTTCTCCACCCGGCTGGCCGGGTCGCCGGGTGCGGAGATGACACGCGCCATCGCGGCGCGGTTGTCCTTGGCCCAGGTCACGCGATCTGGCGCCAGCGAATACGGGCGGCGACGGCGGTAGCCGTTGATCGTCGGCGTGGTGAAGCTCGACGCTGCGCAGGCATGCTCGAGCAGCCCGCCGACGTAGGAGCGCCCCAGCGCCGAGAGCGCCTCGCCCGGCTGCGGAATGAAGGCGTTGGCGCCCGAGTCCCGCGCCGTGAGTGACTGGTGGAGGTGCCAGCCGGAGGCTAAAAAGCCTTGGATGGCGGGCTTGCACATGAAGCTCGCGAGATAGCCTCGCCGACGGCAGACCTGCTTGACCGCGTTGCGGAACAGCACCATCGTGTCCGCCACGTCCAGGCCGGGCATCACGTCGAAGGTGGTCTCCATCTGGCTCGGCGCCCACTCGTCCTCGATGCTGCGCAGGGGCATCCCCAGGGCCAACAGGTGCTGGCGCACCTCGGCCATGATGGGCTCGACCTCGTCCAGGTGGTTCTCCAGCAGGTACGAATACCCTTTGGCCACCGGCATCACCTTGGGAGGCGCCGCAGGCGTTCCGGGGCCGCCAAGGGTTTCGGGCTCCAGGCAGGGATCGACGATGCGCGTCAGATACCACTCGACCTCGAGGCCGGCCTGGTAGTCGTAGCCCAGGTCCTGCATCTCGGCCAGCGCCTTTTTCAGGATGGCGCGCGGACTCAACGCGAACGGGCGCCCGCTGGTCATGTAAAGGTCGGCCAGCATCCAGCCGGTGCGGTCCGCCCAGGGCAGGATGCGAAAGGTGGTGGGGTCCGGAACCATCACGACATTGGGGCTGCCGGCCAGTTCGGCGCTGCCGAGGCCGCCGTCTGCGGAGAAAGGGTTGAAAACGATGGCGCTGGCGGTATCGAAGAAGAACGGCGCCATCGTGATCTCTGAGCCGCTGGCGAATGCCGACCTGAGCGCGGCGACCGACAGCATTTTTCCGCGCAGCAGTCCGTACTGATCCGGCCAAGACAACCGAACCATCTGCAGCCCCGCTTTCTCAATTTTATTCAGGACGTCTGCTGCTGCGGCTTTCTGGGTATCCGACCAGATGCCGTGCTTTTCAATGAATTTCCCGCTCATCGCGTCTCCTAGGTTATTTGCGGCTAATTAGTCGGCGATACTTGATGATCTAGGGGAAAACCCTTCAAATTCACCGTCTTTTTTTATTGTCATAGATCAAAAATGATGCGTAAACACCACCGCCGCGATTTCGTTTCGCAATATTGAGAATGGTGCGCCGCAGCAAGGAGCCGGCGTTCGCCGGTGCTGCGAAGATCCCCCCAGGGACGTCTCGATCTGCAGGCCCAGCGGGCCGCTAGGAGAGGTTGCCGGCCGCAGGAGCGCGCGCCGCACTTGCTCGTGCGCCGCTGCTGCCGGGACGACCCACGCTCCGCCACAGGGCCACCGGCAATACACACGCATCGAGCGCAAGAAGAAGCACTTTGCGGATAGGCACTGCAGGAAGCGGATAGCTACCCCAGCCGAGCTACGCGAGCATCAACACAGGGTGAATTGCGGCCCTTTATGCGCCCGGTCTGACGGCTGGCAGCGCGCGCATGGAACGGCTGGCGCGTGGCCTCTCCGAGGGGTTGCCGCGTCCACGTGATCGTGACCGGCCTGCTGTCCGATCGACATCAACTTGCATGAGGGGTTTGCCATGAAAGGCCTGGAAGGCAAAGTCGCCATCGTTACGGGAGGAGCCACCATCATTGGCGCGGCGGTCGTCGATGTGCTCAGCGCGTATGGCGTCAAGGTTTGCGTCTTCGACATCGACGCGGAAGGCGGCGCTCGCGCGGTCGCGAAGGTCGGGGATTCGGCTCGCTTCTGGCCGGTCGATCTGACCGACGATGGCCAGCTCGAACGCTGCGTGGCCGAAGTCGCACAGCATTTCGGTCGCGTCGACCACCTCGTCAATCTCGCCTGCACCTACCTCGACGACGGCGCGGCTTCAGGCCGCTCGGACTGGCTCACCGCACTGAACGTCAACGTGGTCAGCGCTGCGATGGCAGCGCGCGCCGTCCGGCCGCACCTGGTCCAGGCCGGCGGCGGCGCCATCGTCAACTTCACCAGCATCTCCGCCAAGGTCGCCCAGACCGGGCGCTGGCTCTATCCCGTCTCCAAGGCCGCGGTGCTGCAACTGACGCGCAACATGGCGATGGACTTCGCGGCCGACAGAGCCGGCTCCGCTCGTTTGAACACGCGACAGCCTGAGATAAGTGGATTGGCTGCGGTTTGATCTTTCAATCTTCAGGCCCCTGCCAGGCCGCCGGAGGCGCCCCGGTTCAGACCTGTACTCAGGTTTGAACCCCTCATGCGGCCTGGGCCAGCGGCACCAGCGTTGCGAAGTAGATCATGTCCGGCGTGCGCCCTTCATGGCTTTGGTGCGGCCGGCGGGCGTTGTAGAACTCGAAGTAGCGTGCCAGCCCGAGGCGCGCAGCGCTGACGCTGTCGTAGGCCTTGAGGTACACCTCCTCGTACTTCACGCTGCGCCACAGCCGCTCGACGAAGACGTTGTCGCGCCAGCAGCCCTTGCCGTCCATGCTCTGCTTGGCGCCGCAGGCCTTCACCGCCGCGACGAAGTCCGCGGCGCTGAACTGGCTGCCCTGGTCGGTGTTGACGATCTGTGGCGCGCCGTACCGGGCCACGGCTTCGTTGAGCGCCTCGACGCAGAAGTCGGCCTCCATCGTGATCGAGACCCGGTGCGCCAGCACCCTGCGGCTGTGCCAGTCCAGCACGGCCACCAGGTACACCCAGCCTCGTGCCATCGGGATGTAGGTGATGTCCAGGGCCCAGACCTCGTTGGCGCGCTCGATGGCGAGCCCCCGCAGCGCGTACGGGAAGACCGGGTGCGCCGGGTGCTTCTTGCTCGTCTTGGGCTTGCGGTACAGGGCCTGGATGCCCATGCGCCGCATCAGCGTGCCGACGTGTCGGCGCCCGACTTCGATGCCTTGCAGTCGCAGCAGGTCGCGCAGCATCCGGCTGCCTGCGAACGGGTGTTCCAGGTGCAACTCGTCGATGCGGCGCATCAGCGCCAGTTCGGCCTCGGGGATCGGTTCGGGGTGGTAGTACACCGCGCCGCGGCTGATGCCCAGCAACTCGGCCTGGCGCTTGACCGGAAGTTCGTGACCGCGATCGATCATCGCTTTACGCTCAGCAATCCGGCCTTGCTGAGCGCGCCTTCCAAAAAATCGTTCTCCAGCGTCAACTGCCCGATCTTGGCGTGCAGCGCCTTGAGGTCCACCGGCGGCGCCTCGGGGGCCGCCGCACCGCCGAACACGCCAGCCGCGCGCTCGATGAGCTGGCGTCGCCACTCGGTCACCTGGTTGGGATGCACGTCGTGCTTGTGCGCGATCTCGCCGATCGTCTTGCCCTCGGTCAGTGCCTCGATTGCCACCTTGGCCTTGAACGCCGCTGAGTGGTTGCGGCGCGGTCTTCTGCTCATGTTCTCTGCTCCTGCATCTCGGGCTCTATCCTCGCCCATCGGAGCAGCCGTTCCACTTTAGGCCGTGTTCAGATTTGCGCGACCGGCTCTGACCGCATCCGGGTCAACTCCGTTTCCCCGGGCTGGACCTGGTCGCGCGTGATGAACGAGCTGACGGGCGGCGACCGCGCCAAGACCGACCGGGTTGCGGCGGCCTACCACCTGCTCGGCCGCGTCGGCGACCCCACAGAGGTCGCCCAGGTGGTCGCATTCCTGCTGTCGGACAACGCGAGCTTCGTCACCGGCGCCGACTATGCCGTCGACGGCGGCTACTCCGCGATGGGTCCCGAGCAGGCCGTGCCGGCGATCCCCCGCCTCGCCGAGTAGTTCACGCGCTTGCACCGTTGCGCGCCAGGCCGCCTCCCCCATCCATTGAGAAATCACTCCCATGCGTCACATCGCCATCGTCGGCGGAGGACAGGCCGGCCTTCCCCTGGCGCTTGGCCTGCTCGCCAAGGGCTACCGCGTCACCGTCGTCACCAATCGCTCCCCGCAGGACATCCGCGAGGGCAACGTGCTTTCCAGCCAGTGCATGTTCGATACCGCTCTGCAGGTCGAGCGGGATCTGGGGCTCAACCAGTGGGAGGCCCAATGTCCCCCCGTGCAGGCCATCGGCCTGGCGATCACGAATCCGAAGGGCGGCGGCAAGCTGGCTGACTGGAGCGCCCGGCTGGACCTTCCCGCGCAAGCAGTGGACCAGCGCATCAAGATCCCGGCGTGGATGGAACTGCTCGAGGCACGGGGCGGCCGGCTGCTGATCCAGGACAGCGGCGTCGCGGAGTTGGAGCTGCTGGCCGCCACGCACGATCTGGTCGTGCTGGCCGCAGGCAAAGGCGAGGTGGTCAAGCTGTTCGAGCGCGACGCAGAGCGCTCGCCTTTCGACCGGCCTCAGCGGGCTCTGGCACTGACCTACGTGTCGGGGATGCGAGGAACGCCCGACCACTCGCGCGTGTCGTTCAACGTGATCCCGGGGGTCGGCGAGTACTTCGTCTTCCCGGGGCTGACGACGACCGGGCCGTGCGACATCATGGTGTTCGAAGGCCTGCCCGGCGGCCCGATGGACTGCTGGCGCAACATCGCCTCGCCGAAGGAGCACCTCGCCCAGAGCCTGAACATCCTCAAGAACTTTCTGCCCTGGGAGGCTGATCGCTGCCGGCAGGTTGACCTGACGGACGCCAACGGCATCCTCGCCGGCGGCTTTGCGCCCACGGTGCGCAAGCCGGTCATGACGCTGCCTTCCGGCCGGCTCGTGCTCGGCCTCGGCGACGCGGTGGTCACCAACGACCCGATCACGGGCCAGGGGTCGAACAACGCCGCGAAAGCCTGCAAGGTCTATCTCGACGCCATCATCGAGCGGGGCGCCCTGCCGTTCTCGGGGGAATGGATGCACGAGACTTTCGAGCGCTTCTGGACCTATGGCCGCCTGGTGGTGAACTGGACCAACTCGATGCTGGCCGAGCCGCCTGCGCACCGGCTGAAGCTGATGCAGGCGGCCAGCCGCGCGCCCGCGCTGGCCAGCGCCATCGCCAACGGCTTCGACCACCCGCCCAGCCTCTTCCCCTGGTGGTCCGACGCCCAGGCCTGCGAAGCGTTCATCGCCGCACGATCGCCGGATCGCGCCCCCGAGCACCCTTCCGCGGAAAAAGCCCGACCCTGCGACGACGCACCGCCGCCGCTGGAATGGGGCAGCACCGACCTGCAACCCAAGACCCTGCGAGGCGTGCTCGGCACCTATCCGACCGGCGTGGCCATCGTCACCACCCGCACGCCCGACGGGCGTTCGGTGGGCCTGACGATCAACTCCTTTGCCTCGCTGTCTCTGGACCCGCCGCTGGTGCTCTGGAGCCTGGTGAACCGCTCGCCCAACCTGGCGGTGTTCCGGGATTGCTCCCACTTCACCGTCAACGTCCTGTCGTGCGAGCAGGAGGATCTCGCCAGGCGCTTCGCCAACCCCACCATCGCCGACAAGTTCGAGGGCGCGCCGATCCAGGAAACCCCGGAGGGCATTCCCGCGATCGCCGGCGCCGTGGCCACGCTGGTGTGCACCAACGACCAGCAAAGCGACGCGGGCGACCACCTGCTACTGTTCGGCCGCGTCCAGCGCATCGCGAACACGGGCGGTGCGCCGCTCGTTTTCCATGCCGGCCGCTTCACGGCGCTGAATAACCTGTCCACGTCCTGACCCAAGAACTGTTCCCCACATGACCACGACCCTCTCCCAGTTGGGGTCTCCTCGTTTTCAGTGCAATAAGTGACGGTACGCAAAGCTAGCACTGGCGCGGGGGTGGTCTGGGTAGACCGTTGATTTCATTGACTTTCCTGTTCGCTTTGTAAACGGGTATGGTGGCCTCCCACTTTTGAGGTTCACGATGCAGGGTTGGCACACAACGTTTTTGGGGATGCGTGGGCTCCCCCGCGATATCAGCGACTTCGAGATGAAGGCATTTTTCACCTTCGATGGTGCCGAGCGCGACGCAATCAATGCACGCCGAGGTGATTCCCACAAGCTTGGTCTGGCGCTCCATATTGGTTTCCTGCGCATGAGTGGGCGTTTGCTCGGTGCCTTTCGGGTAATTCCAGTAGCCTTGTGGCGCCACCTTGGCAACGAGCTTGGCATTGCAGCACCAGAAGTCGCCTCGCTGAGAGCCATGTATGAACGCGGGCGCACGCTATTCGATCACCAACAAGTAGCCTGCACGGTCCTTGGATTCCAGTGGATGAGCGAGCACCAGCGCCGCTCACTGGTACGTGAACTGCGCGACGAAGTGGCGCGCTGCGCCGACCGCGATCAGCTACTCGTGCGGGCGCGTCAATGGCTGTACAAGAACAAGCTGGTGATCGTGCACGAGCGGGCAATTCGGACACTGATTGCGGCGGCACTTGCCCAGCTTGAAGTTGAAACAGGCACCGCCATCGCCGCCAGCGTTGATCCAGCAACACTTGATCGCTGGCGAGCCTCAGTTTCAGAGCTGCGCCCAGATGGACAAACCCAGCAGAGTTGGCTATGGGCTGCACCGGCGAAACACTCAACCCGCCAAATCAGCGAGGTACTGGAGCGCATCGACCTGCTTTACACGCTGGACGTTCATAAGCACCTGGCAGACATCCCCGATCTCATCTTGCGCCGCTACGCGCGCCGACTTGTCTCCAGGCCGCCCTCAGCCGGAGCCAAGATCAAAGAGCCAGCGCGCACCGTGGAGGTCGCATGCTTTCTTCGGTATTGCCTGTTCACCACCACAGACCAGTTGATCCTTATGGTGCAGCGCCGGATCGCCGATCTGTGGCGTCAGGCTGCCGCCGATGTCCCCGCTACCGTCAATTGGGCCGCAATGTACAAAACGCTGCTCGGCGAACTTGTTGCCTTGAGCGCGCAAGGTGCGGTGCCAGATGCTGAGTTGCGTGCCCGTCTTGAAGCCTTGATCACCGAAACCCAGAAACGCAAACCACCGAGCAGGGCCTCCCTGGTCCGCGAGGGATTGATTGATGGAATTCGCCCCGTGCGGTCGTTGCTCGTCGCCATTGCAAAGCTGCCCTGGCAGGCCACCGGCGAGCATCCTGCCATCGAGTACCTTGCCAAGCTGCAAGCTTTATATCTCAAAGGATCCAGAAAGCTGCCAGTTGAAGTGGTGGCACCAAGTCTGGGAATGATCTGGCAGGTTTCGATCTCCAGCCCAGACCGGGAACGGGCGTTTCAGGCGTTGGAGGTGGCCACCCTGTTTGCCCTGCGCCGCGCGGTGCGCAATGGCTCGGTCTGGATTGAGCACAGCCTGAGCTTTCGGGGTCGTGCGCGCTTGTTCTTCACGGACGAGCGTTGGCAGGCAGAGTCCAAGAAACACTATGCCCGTCTATCGTTACCC